>NZ_JBFALC010000064.1:0-54123 GCF_040656035.1 Streptomyces sp. NPDC050211 | reverse complement strand
CAAGCTGCGATGCAGCACCACCGGCATCACCGACCTCGTCAAAGCTGTCCTCACCCTGCGCCTGCCCAGCTCAAACTGAAGTTGAAAATGGCTCAGTGCCGCTGAGGATTCGGTTACCGGCTCGGCTGAAGTCCTCCGCTGTCGCGGCCCCGTCGTCCACCAGCTTGCCCAGCCGGGCGGCCCTTGCCGCGCCGTCGACCGATGTCACCAGCTCGCCCGCCTTCTCCGCGCGTACGACGACCTTCGCCGTACCGGTGATAGCTGTCTTGGCGAAACCTGCGCCGGGAATGACGCCGAGGGCGTCGCCCGCCAGATCCATCAGTCCGATGTCGGCTCCACCGATCTTGGCCGCACCATGGGCCAGGAGTGCGCCTGCCGAAAAGCCCGCGCTTGCCAGCGCGAGCGCCCCGGACAGAGGTGGGCACCACAGGGTCAGCAGCGCCAGGACGCCGAGGACGGCGGAGATGTTGCTCAGCCAGTCGCCGATTGTCTTCAGCAGGTCCTTGTGCCGGGCGCACCACTCCTGGATCGCGTGCCCTAGCTTCTGGAACTCATCGCCCAGCTTCTCCCAGAAGCCCGGGTCAGGTGCGCCATCGGTCGCTTTACGGAGCTGGCCCGCAACCCCACGGGCCTGGGCCTGGTGCTCCTCGAGCAGCCGCTCCGTGCGCTTGATGATCTCCTCGAGTTCACGCTCGGCCTGGTCCAGCCGTGCTGAGGCTGCCGACAGCTCGCCATCGGCCTGCTGCAGCCGGGCGCTTGCCGCGTCGATCTTCGCCTGGGCGTCCTGCAATGCCGGGCCGGTGAAGTACTGACCGCTGAGGCGGAACGAGGGATCGGTCGCCGCCCGGTTGTAGCGGTTCGTCGCGGCGTCCTTGCTCTTCTCCGCGGAGGCGACCTGGCCTTTGGCCTCCTTGGCCTGGACCTCGTACGTACGGGCTGTGCTCTGGTAATCGGCCAGCGCCGCACGCCACTTCGACAGCTCTGACGATGCTGTGCTCATCGCCTCGTGGCTGTCTTTGAGGTAGCGGGGGAGTTCCCCGACCTTCTTCGAGAACGCGGAGGCGGCGTCACCTGCCCAAGTGACGTTCCCCGTAAGGCGCTTGATGCTGTTCTGCGCGTTGTCGAGTGCGGCTGCCGCCCTCTTGGTGCGGGCAGCGAGTGAGTCGACGTTGCCGGGGCTGCCCGGAGCCGGGTCGAAGCCGAGCGCGGGGTACGAGTCGTTGCTCACTGGGAGCCGCCCTTGCCGGCGAAACCGTCACGCAGGGCCGTCTCGACGTCCCGGTAGGTGTCGCGGGTCTTCTTGAGCCCGTCCTCGATGGCCTGCGTGCCCTCGGCGATCTTCGTGATCGCGTCGTCCCAGCTGTCGTGGAACTCGTCGCAGGCGTTGTCGAGTTCTTTGCTCCCCGTGGTCTTCGGGCCGGTGTCACGCAGTGCGTTCAGCGCGGCACGCATCTCGTCCTGACTCCGGTAAAGCTCCCTGACCAACGTGTCCAGCTCGGATATGTCTACCTTGAAGCCCGCTCCCATGGCGCCGGCATCCCTCTGTCTCATGTGGCGCAGTCATTAGCTGTTGCAACAAGATATCCAGCAGGCGTCGAGCAGCCCGACGGGGGGCACCGTTCACATGGCGCACGGCCGGCCGGCCATATACGGCTGCGGGGTGGTCGCAACTCCCCTGAAAGGCCGCCTCGTTGGTCTTAAGTCCGATCGCACCCGGGCCTGGCTCACCTGAGGTGGGGCAGACGGCTACGGTTGCGGCCCATGGACATGACCGTGCTTTTGTTCTCTTTGCTTGCCATCGTCGCCCTGTGGGGCACCGTCGAGGCCAGAGTCCGCCGCATCGACCGGAGAGCTGCCCACCTAGAGCGGAAAGTTGATCTCCTCCTCGAGCACTTGGGTGTCCAGGATGCCGGACCGGCGGAACTGAGTGAGGTCGAGGTGCTGTTGAGGAAGGGAAAGAAGATCCAGGCGATCAAGCTTTACCGAGAGATCACGGGGGCCGATCTGGTTGAGGCCAAGGCTGCGGTTGAGCGTCTGGAGGCGTAACCGGCCGAGCGCCGCCCGTGTCGCGGGCCGGTTCAATGCATCAACACGTAACCGGGGCTGCGCCCCTTCGACCGTGTCGCGCACGCGTTGCGATCCCTCGCGGAGGGGCTGCTGTGGCGGGTGGCTCTTCAATGAGATCGTTATATGAGTTCCGTGAGGCGGGACAACCCTTGCGTCTGCGAAGGTCGTAAACTGTCGCGAGATTCGCGGGGGCGCCGAAGGTGCGTGAGTGGCCATAGTTGGGCCTCGTAGCAGCCTGGGTGTGGGTCAGTGGAGACGCGGGTTCTGTCACGGGAGACCGGACCACCCATCGTGCTCCCTCGCAAGATTGATCTGCGAGAGGGAACCCATGTCTTACCCCACACCGCCGGGAAGCGGTAATCCGTATGGGCAGCCGCCCCCGCAGAGTGGTTGGCAACCGCAACCGCAACCGCAACCGCAACCCCAATGGCAGGGGCAGAGCCCCGTGCCGTCCATGCCGGCGGCACCCCCCGGGGCGCCGCCCGTTGCTGGGCCGGCCCAACCGCCGCCCCACTTCGGTGCGTACCCTGCGCCCGGGGCGCCCGTACCGGTACCCCCGTCGGGCGGAGGAAGCACCGTCCGGAAGGTCGTCGGTGGGCTGCTCACCGTGTTCGGCGTGCTCGGCATGCTCGGCGGCGGGGCGCTCGCGACTCACGCGTACGGCAACAGTCAGCAGGATGTGCGCAACTCTGCCTACGGGGCGGTGCTGTGGCGCAATGAGGCCGCCGACACGCTCTTCCCGGCGACCATCGGCGACGAGGCGTACGAGGCGGCGGACAAGAAGATCGCGCAGTGGAACCGGATGGGCATCTCCCAGGACACCTCGTGCGCCAAGGGCCTCAGCGGCAACACCAAGGAGACCGCGCAGAAGCTCGGGTGCGAGGCCGTGCTGCGTGCCACGTATGTCGATCTCACCGGGGAGATGGTCGCCACCGTCGCGATTATCGTGCTGCCCAAGGGCGGAACCGGAGCCGAGGAGATGGGCGAGTATCTCTCCGACCAGGAGAGCGAGGTCGTCCCCGACGGCGCCGTAGTGCCGTACGCGGTCCCGGGCACGCTCGCCGCGAAGTGGCAGGAGAACCGGCGTAACGGCATGGGCGGAGCACGCTCGATGGGAGGCGCCACGTTCCCATACGCCGTCGCTGTCACGACCGGTGCGGTCGACGGCCGTACGTCGGGCAACCTGCCCGGCGAGTTCGGCAGATACGGCGGGAACGGCGACGACAAGATTCCCTGGATGGACGCGGCGCACGCCCTCAGCCAGACGTTCTCCAACCATCTCATCCACCTGGGCAGGTGAGTCCCACAGTGAAGTTCCGGACCATACGCGCGACTTCCACCGCGGTCGTTCTCACCGGTCTGCTGTGCACGCTGGCCACCGCTCCGGCGCAGGCGGCCACGCCGGTCGGCTGGGAAGGCACGGCACTCGGCCTGTCCGCGGCGCAGCGGCAGAGCCAGGGCGAGGGAGTGACCGTCGCGGTCCTCGACAGTGGTGTGTACGCCGACCATCCCGCCCTCAAGGGCAAGGTCACTACCGGGCCCGACTACTTCAAGGACGGGCTGAAGGCGGGCGACGCGAAGTGGGGGCAGCACGGGACCGCCATGGCCTCGGACGTCCTCAAGGTGGCCCCGAAGGCCGAAATCCTCTCGGTGCGTGTCATCGATGACAAGCATGAGGAGGAACGCACCGAGGAGGATCTGGAGGAGTCCTTCAGGACAGGCAACAACCCGATCGCGAACGGCATCAACTACGCGGTCGAGCACGGTGCCGACGTGATCACCATGTCGCTCGGCGGTGAGGTCTTGTTGGGCGGTTACAGCGAGGACGAGGCCGCCGCCCTGGCCTATGCCGCACGCAGCGGTGTGACGGTGCTCGCCTCGGCCGGCAACTCGGCCGAGGACTTCAACGAGGTCGAGTACCCAGCCGGTTACGCGGGCGTGATCACGGTGGCGGCCACGCAGCAGAACGGTGAGCGCGCCGACTTCTCCACCGTGCACACGTACAACGACGTGGCCGCGCCCGGCGTCGACATCGTCAGCGCGACGAACACCGGCGGCTACAGGCCGGCCAACGGCACGTCACCCGCGTGCGCGCTGGCCGCCGGTGTCGTCGCACTCATGTACGCGAAGAACCCGAAGTTGACCCCGGCTCAGGTGAACGACGTCCTGATCGACACCACCCATCGCCCCGTAGGCGGTGGCAGTGCCGTGCTCGGCTACGGCCTGATCAACGCGGCCGCGGCGGTGAAGGCCGCTGCCTCGCCTCCCAAGGACACCACGGGGCCGGTGGCTTACAAGGGCAAGGAGCACCTGGCGACTCCGGACGGCACGTCGAAGACCACGCACCCAGAGATGGAGCAGGGGGTGTGGATGACGGGCCTGGTCGCAGCCGGCGTGGGGTTGGTGTTCCTGCTCGGCGGTGCGCTTCTGGGGTGGTCGGGGCGTCGCAGGCCGTCGGCGCCGGCCGGGACGCCCGGGATGGGGCAGGCTCAGGGGTACTTCCCTGGCTGACGTGGCTGAGTCCTCGTCTGACTGGCAAATGCCCCGGTACTCCGTTTCTGCGGAGAGGTCGGGGCATTTCGTCATGCTAGCGCCGTAGGTGGCGGCGGAGGGTGTTGACGTCACCGCGGTAGCCCCCGGTGGTGACTTCGTGCGAGCAGGCCACCGCAAGGACGTATCCGGTGCCGCGTTGCTCCAGTGCGGTTCGCAGCCTGGGGTTGCCGCCGTAGACCTCGTCGCCGGCGACCCATGCGGCCTGGTGGCCGGCGTCCAGGAACCGGGCAACCCATACGAGTGGCCAGTTCCGGCTTGGTGGCGAAGGCGGTGTCCTGGTCGAGTTCGGCATCCCGGCAGCGGTCAGGGTCAGAGGTCCACGAACGCGGGACGTACAGTTCCCGGTCCACTGCCGCGTGCCCGCGCCGGCCGGCGGAGACCAGGTAGACGGCGACCTGGGCATTTTCGATCCTGCCCGCGGTGCCGGTGTACTGGCGCTGGACGCCGACCGTGCCGGTGCCCTTCTTCACGTCCCCGGTCTCGTCGGCCACCAGTACCGCCTGGTCGTCGTGCAGGTGGTCCACCACGGAGTCACACACATCGTCGCGGACCCGGTCGGCGTCCCACGTGGCCCGGCCGAGCAGGTGCTGCATGCCGTCCGGGGTGGCCTCCCTGGCCCATTCGGCGATGGTCCAGCAGTTCTTGCGCGGCAGGTCCGACAGCAGTCCGAGCACCAACTGCCGTGCCCGGAACCGGGGTTCGACCCGTGTGAACCGTCCCGCTATCCGGTTCATCAGGTTCTCGAACGCCTCCTGCCAGCGGGCAGGGTCTACGCTGTGACGTGCGGCCAGCGTGTGATCGTTTGTCTTCACACACCGATGATTAACGGGTGGCCGCACCCGTCTCCACAGCGCGTCGGGGTCGCGCAGCGTCCGCCCGCCGTCCTGTGTCAGGAGGACATGTGCACCGTGGCGAAGTCTGGTGGGTGGAGTTCGACGAGCGGCGGCCGGTCGTGCTGCTGTCGGGAGACGACGCGTCCGGGATCCGGGTGATGCAGGTCGTCGCTCGGGCGGGTGTCGACATCACCGGTCTGGGCGTCGAAGTGGCAGTAGGCGCCGTGGAAGGACTGCCCTTTGAAGGCGTGCTGCGGTTCGCGTTGCCGCGTCCGGGCTTTACCCCTTGCACATGGCTGACCACCGTGTCCCGGGACGACCTGATCGAGCGGGCGGGCGTTCTGTCCTCCGCGAAACTCAGCGAGATCGAGAACGCCCTCCGTCTCGGTGAGCAGGCGAAGGAGTGGACCCCGGCGACGACCGCGAAGCTCAGCGAGATAAGGAACGCCCTCCGTCTCGGTGGACTCGGGTAGGCGGAGAAGGAAACGAACGCCCGCGACGGCGTGGTCGGTCTCGTCCAGATGATCGACGCTGCCAGCTGCCTCCTCGGCGCGCCTCACGATCGAGATCACGAACTACGGCTGGAGTACTAGACAGAGGGGTATCGATCCGTCGCACACTTCGGCAGCCGAACCACGGAACCCCTCCCGCCGACCGTCACGTTCGGCAATCGCCCGTAATCTGCGCTGGCGCCGGTCACCTCGCTCACGCCACCCTCGCGACCGCCAACGGCAGGCTGAAACAGGTCCAATGGAGCCAAGGATGGCGTTGCTTCGGTCGTCGGCGGTCCCTGTGGCGGCAGGGTCTCCGAAGGTCAGCACGTCCGCTCGTGAGGAATCGGGTATCGCCAATCCGTCCGACAATGATCGGCAGACGGTGGAACCTCAATATTGGGACAGTCCCTTCGGCTGACCACTCATCTGATCAGAGGGAATGCAGGATGGCCAAGGACTGCCGTGACCAGGTCCAACCGCATCTCCAACCCGGAGAGCGGCTACTCGCGGTATGTGAGTGCGAGACGGCTCCTGGGGTACCGGAGCGGCCAGTCTGGCTACGGCAGCCGCCCAGGGAGTCAGAGCTGGAGCGTCGGCTCAAGTCCCGCCTGCCCGGGGCAGTGCAGAGGCTCCTGCGGCCGAGCGAACCGAAGGCCGTCACTCGGTTCGAGCGGATGATGGAAGGCGCTGAACAGACGGTCGAGAATGCCCTCGCCCGGGGAGCCCACGGGGAGGGAATGCACGGCGGCTGGGAGAGCCAGGCAGGGCAGTTCTTGGTGACGCACTACACGGCCGCACGTCTGCCCGCCACGACGCTGGCGGTCGTGTTCACCGAACACAGGGTCCTGGTACTCGCGGATCGCGCAAAACTCTGGCAGACGGATCGGGCGTACGAACTTCAGTGGGAGGCCCCACGGTCTACTGTCCTCGGAGTACGTGCGAACCCCAAGGGCGTTTTCCAGCGCGGCCGGTTCGAGTTGGGCTTTGCGGACGGGTCGTGGATCGCATTAGTGGCGTCGGTGCCCACGCACGCGGAGTCCTTCGCTGCGCAAGTAGACGGCTGACGCGTGACGGTCATGGCACCACCGTCAGGAACATTCCGAAGCACGCCCTTCGTGGCGGAGTTTGGGCAGTGTCACGAACCAGCGGGGCGACCACGGCAAGATCGCGGACACCGCGTCGAACCGCTCCTCGTATCCCGCCTCGACGCCGTGTAGCCACGCGAACAGGAAGTGGACTCCCAGGACGGGACGCGGTGCATGAGGTACTCCCGGGCACCGAGAGAACAGGCGGACATCGAGCCTTTTCCAATCTGCCTGGCGGCATGGCTTGGTCAAGTTCCGTGTGTATCCAGGTCGTTCGCTCATGGTCAGGCTGTGCTCGCGTAGTCGCGGCAGGAAGGCGACGGGTCGAGGAGGGCGAGGGCGATAGGGACCGGTGACCCGGATGAAGCTTGCGGAATTCACGGCACACCTCGGCCGGCAAGCGGATCCCCGGTGGCGTCATAGGGCTCCGGTCCGTACCCACGGTGGGAGCCCACGAAAGAGAGGAACCCCAGCCGACGCGTGGCTGGGGTTCCTCAAGGTGGCGAGTATCGGTCAGCAGGTGGAGTCGCCCACGCCGTAAACCGCTCGTCTACGTGTCGGCGGACCGCACCACATCGCGATCACCGTGGATCAGGCGGGTCAGCGCTGCAGGGTGAGCAGGGCCGGCCGGTACGGCAGTCGCAGGTAGTCGGTGTTCGGCGGTGTGCTGGTGGAGAAGCCCTGGTAGAGGAACTGCAGGTTGCAGGGATCGATGGTCATGGTCTGGTCGGGGTTGTTGCGGACCAGGTCACCGTGGCTGATGCCGTTGGTCCAGGTGGCGCCGCTGTTGGCATTGCCCGCGAAGGGGCTGCTCTCGCTGCCGGCCTGGACGGTCCACGGACCGTTCAGGCTGGAGGCGGTGAACGAGCGGAAGTAGCGCCCGGCGCCCTTCGCCTCAACGATCATGAGGTACTGGTTCTGGCCCTGGACCTTGTAGACCTCCGGCGCCTCGAACAGCCTGTCCTCGGTGTCGCTCATGATCGTCGTGTACGAGGAGCCGAAGCTGCTGGGGAAGTTCCCGAGCGGCATGGTCGACCGGTAGATCTTGCCGTTGTCACCGGCGAAGAACAGGTACATGTTCTGGTCGTCGGCGATCATGGTCGGGTCGATCGGGACGCCACCCTCACCGGCGGGGAAGCTGCCGGTGAACAGCGCCTGCGGGGCGGACCAGCCGTTGGGGTTGGTGGGGTCGCTGGACGTGCGGTAGGTGAAGGTCCAGTTGGTACCCCACCCATTTGAGACCAGCACCCAGATGTTCCTGGTGGAGAGGTGGAACAGTTTGGGCGCCACGGCGATCTGGTTCATCCCGGTCTGGGGGGCCGACGCCATGTCCGACCAGTTCGTGAAGGGACTGAACCCCATTGAGCCCCATGACGTTCCGTTGGAGGTGGTCCCGTAGACCAGGTGCCTGCCGTTGTGCGTCACGGTGGTGAAGTCCTTCAGCGAGACTCCCCCGTTCGCTGGCTGCGCCAGCGGGCCCGTCGAGGTCCACCGGTACGTCGACGGAAGAGCACACGCGTTGCCCGTCCCGGACAGGCCGGTCCACTTCTGGTTGTTGGCGCCGTTGCACGTCCAGATCTGCACCGCCGTGGTGTTGGCCGTACCGCCGCCCGAGACGTCCAGACACAGCCCGGACTGAACACCGACGATCGTGCCGTCGGAGTTCGCCCGCCACTGCTGGTTCGGACCGCCGTTGCAGGTGTAGATCTGCACCCGGGTCCCGGACGTGGTGGCGTGGCCCGGGACATCCAGGCACTTGTTGCCGTACACGGTCAGCTGGTTGTTGTCCGTCAGCGTCCACTGCTGGTTGGTGGCGCCGTTGCAGTCCCAGATCTGCAGGAACGTGCCGTCGGTCTGGCTGGCGCCCGGCACATCGAGACACCGGCCGGAAGCGACACCGCGCACGGCGCTGGTGGTGGCCGCCTGAGCCGGGCTGGCGACGAGCATCGCCGCCAACGCGGCCAGGGCCGCGACCGCGGCGGCGAGCACCGCGGCCGGATGTCTGCGGCTCAAACTACGTCTATGCATAAGGACCTCGTCATCCTTGAGCAAGCGGTTCCGGTTTGCCCCGTCCTGGGCTGTCCGGATGCCGGTGTGTGCGGCCCTGGATGTTCGGTATATCGAACAGGGGTCGGAGTGTCGAGCAACTGGATGATTGAGGCTCCGTTGATCAGCGTCAATACCTCTCGCACAAATCGCGAGCCGAAACGTTCGCAGACTGAAAAGGCGGCTTCAAGTTCCGTGGTTGTACGGGTCTTTGGCGTGAAGGGTAGATGGCAGTGCGGGCACGGGCTTGGTGATCATTACGGCTGTCCTACGTCTGACGATCATGAGAGTGTCCCGTGCCGCTGATGCGTCTTCCCCGGTGCCTGCCGTGCCGTGAACCTGGGTCCCATCTACCAGGAGCTTCACTTGTCCGTCAGCCCAACTGCCCATCCTCACCGGCAGGTTGGATAACGCTCATTGGCTACCGGGGTGAGGGCGGCCCGGCGACGCCGCGAGCGTGTGTGCCAGGCGATCGCCCGGGAGGCGGGAGTCTGACGCCAGGACCTAGGAAGCAATCGACACCGCGAGGTTGGCGATCCAGCCGAGGATGCCCACAGCGACGCAGACGACGACAGCGCCGCCCATGTTTTCCGCCGCTTTCTCGCGTCGGGAAGGCTCCCGGCTCCGGTTCGGATTGCCCGACTTGGGCGGCCTGATCACCAGGTACGCGAGCCAGGCGAGGGCAGTCACGGCGAAACCGATCTGCCACAACTCGCCCACGATGCCCCGGATTCCGGCCCGTTGAATCGTCTGCGGCTCGAGTCCCTGCCGGGCGTCGAACTCGGTGCCGTCCGGGTAGTCGTGCCCGGTGTCCTCGAGGTCCACAGAGACGGCGTCGTCTGCATTGCGCCCGTCCGGCGTGAAGTCCCCGTAGCAGTCGTAATCCGACCGATTGCGGCGGTCGTTGGTGTCGTAGCAGCTCACCACCTTGTACGTGCCCGGGGTGCCGTAGACGCCCGCGGATAGTGCGAGGTCGGCGGTCGCGGTGACGGCCCAGAAGACGGCGGCGAACGCGGCGATGCCACCGAAGGTCCAGCCGCAGATCCGGAGGATCACCCGGGTCACAGGGCCTCGGGTGCGGGAGCCGGTGTGGGAGTCGGTCATGCGGAGCTAGATGATCCTTCGCGTGAGGTCGGCGTTCTGCGCCCGGGTGACGCGGTCGGGGGACGCCTGCTTGCGGTCGTCGGCGGTCGCGTCCCAGTCGTCGGGCTGCATGAGGAAGAACGTCCCGCTGCTCGGGACATAGCCGACCGCGCCGAAGGGTAGGTCGCCGGCGACGTACACGCCGTTCTCGATGCCTTCGGGCCAGGGGTTGCGCCACGGGCCGCGCCGTGGGACGGGGTTCATTCGCATCAGCGGCGACTCGTGGCCTTCGGCGGTGTGTAGCGTGAGCGTCATGCTCTTCGGGCGGCCTTTGGTCGCCCCGGCGCCGTCCACCTTGGTGACATGCGGGCAGAAAGCGTCGAAGGAGTACTGCGCGAGCGTCTTGCGGCAGATGCGCGTGCCGAGGATCGCGGGGGGGATGGTGTAGAGCGTGGCGATGAGGCCGAGGATGCCGACGAAGATGATCGGCGCCCCGATCTTAGGCACCCACGACATACCGGCACTCTCCGCCGCCCCACCCAGTGCCGGCATTCCGAAGGCCATGAGCGCGTAGATCCCGGAGTTGCGGATACCGGCCCCCCACATCCGGTTGGTCAGCTTTTGCCGCAGCGTGGCGGTGTCCAACGTTTCGGGTGCGGGGGCACCTTGAGTGTTTTCCGGCACTAGTTCTCCTGCAGTCCGCCCCAGCGTGGCTGGTGCTATCCGAAGTCGTTCCGCATGGCGGCAGCGGCGCCGGTCGGCGCCTTTGGCTCCCGGTCCTCGTCGGCAGCCATGGCTCGCGCGGGATCGGTGAAGGTCAGGGTGCGGGCGATCCCGAGCAGTATGTTCCGGTAGTCGTCGGCGGAGTCGAGATCCGGGGTCACCAACTGGAGCACGATGAGTTCCGGGGCGCTCAGTGCAGCTACCGCGACGGTGCCCTGCCAGATGTGACTCGAGGCCGCGTCGCTCCTCTCCGGGTGCCGGGACGACCGTGGGGCGGGCGCCCGCTTCTCCGAGAGGTAACCGAGACCGCACGGCAACTCCAGCGGTCGCGTGCCCTCGTCCGGGCCGTCCGCGGCGCTACCTGCGAGGCCTGCCACCACAAGCTTCGCGCTGCCCGACGTCGGCAGCGTCGACACGGTGAACACTGACGTCGTGAAACCACCGGCGTCGTCGGGATGCATCCCGAGCGCGCACTCCTGCACCCGATTGGTGTTCAGCAGGCCAATGATGCCCGCATAAAGGCGCAAGGCGCGGTCCGCCTCGTCCCGTTCATGTTCAGGCAGCCCACGGAGTTGGTTGACGATCTCCATGAGTCGCTCGGCCGACGGCAGGAGGTCCAGGGACACATATCCGACGGGCAGCCCGTACCAGAAGGCCGGCTTGCGGATGTCCTGCGGCGCGGTGGTCAATGCATTGAGGGTCATGTGTTGCCTTCACTCTCGCCGCGATTGGTCACCAGATTCCCAGCAATCCGCCGATGCCGTGTGCTGTCGCGGCGGCCTTCGTACTCTCGGCCGTGTTGTGCTCGGTGCCGTCATCGTCCACGGCGCCAAAACTCTCCGCGGAGGAAATGGAGTTCGCAGCGACGTTCAGGCCGTTGACCTTGATGTCCGCCATCAGCTTCAGCGAGCCCATGGCATCGGCCCCGGCAGCTCGCCATGCGTCGGTGGCATCAGCCGCCGCCGAGCGGCCGACCCCGAGGACCCCGCCCTTCACACCAGCCCCGACTTTCCCCAGGAGCGAGGCCCCGTCGGCCGCGCCTTCGAAGCCCTCCTTCGCGGCAACACCCAACGCCTTGGCGCCCGGAATAATGCCGATCGCATCACCGGCCAGGGATGCTACGGCGGCGAACTGGTCCATGTTGCTGCCGCCACCGAGCAAATCGCTTCTGAACTTCGCGTCCAAGAGGTTCTTGCCCATCGACACCGCGCTCGCCACAAGTGCGATGGGCGCCATGATCGGGGTCAGGACGGGGAAAAGAGCGAGCAGACCGGCAATGGCACCGATGGTGCCCGCGTGTTCCGCCAGGAATGCGCCGACCGACAGGAGGATGTCGCCGACGCTCTCCCAGAAGCCCTTGTCGGGGGCCTTCTCCGCCGTGGCTTCCAGCGCCTTGGCGATGATCTCGGCTTCGTGGGAGTGCTCGGACTCCAGCTCTTTGATCTTGCCGCTGAGTGACTCGTACTCGGTGTTGGCCTTGGCGAGGGCCGTGCTCGCCTCGTTCAGGTCCCGCTCGGCGGAGCGCAGCCGCGCGGTCGCGTTGTCGGCCTCCTCCTGCGAGGGGAAGGTCTGGTTGGCTAGCTTGAGGTCCGGGTGCTGGGCGGCCTGGTCGTACGCATTCTTGGCCTTGTCGGCCGCCGCCTTCTTCTCGGCCGCCTCCTCGTCGTACTTCTTCGCCAGCCCTCGGTTGGAGGTCAACTGGCCGTCCCACTTGTGCAGTTGGGTCGCGGCCGAACGCAGCGCCGAGGCGGCTTTCTTGATGTACTTCGACAGGTCGCCCTCGAGGTTCTCGCGGAACTGCTCCGCCGCGTCGCCCTCCCAGTAGCTGCTCTCGGCGGTGAGCTTGGTCAGCTGCCGGTGCGTGTTCTCGAGCGCCGTCGCGGCGGCGGCTGCCTTCTGTTGCAGCTTCGAGACCTCGGCGGGGATGCCCGGTACGGGGTTGAAGCCGATGTGAGGGTACGGGTTCGTGGCCACTACTTGCCGCCCCCGTTACCGCCGGAGGTGCTCTTGTCCGCGATCTGCTTGAGGGCCTTCTCCAGGGCCTCCTCGACCTCTTCGTAGCCCTTCTTGTTGGCCTTCACGCCGTCTTTGATCTCGTCGATCAGTTCCTTGGTCCTGTCGGACCCGTACTTCCACTCGTCCTGGAACTTGTCACACGCCTCGTCGAGCCGGGCGGTGCCGATCTGGTCGGCACGCACGTGGTCGAGGGCGGACCGTGCCTCGTTCAGCTGATCGACGCATCTCTCCAGATTCGTCAGGAACTGTTCGAGTTGCCCGATGTCCGTCTTGAAGTGGTCCCCCATGGGCCCGGTTGCTCCCCGTTCGGTTCTGGATGCATCGGGTCCAGGTGACTCAGCTGATCATCCCGGCCCTCGCGGCACCATATATGCACTGACTAGGCGTTCCGTGCCGAGTCCCCTCGGCCCTGCGGGGATTCGCCACATGAGCGCCACGGCTTCATCACCTGTATGTGGCATGGGGGTTCCGCGAGGTTTACGCAGCAACAAGCTCGCATCACACGTACTTGCCCCGATTGCCGTTTCTGGCCAGCGGCTGCCACCCCCATACGTCGGCGCAGGCGCGGACCAGTGCGAGGCGCTGCGTCTCCCTGCGCGGCTTGATGTGACAAGGGCGAGGATGACGCGGCCGGATACTCAGCCGAATACGCGCTTCATCCGCCGACCATGATGTTGGGTTCCTTCTCCAAGAGCCTTGAGATACCGGCCTGTTCGGCGAGGCCCCTGCGGTGCGCTTCGGCCTGAGCGCGCTCCTGCTCGTACTTTGCCCAGTCCGCTGGCTGCACGAAGAGCATGTCGTTGCTCGCCGGCACGATCACGACGCCGCCGAAGGCGGGGTCACCGGCGAACCAGGCGCCGCCCTTCTCGGCCTCCTTCGGCCAGCGGCGCACTGTCGCGGCGTTGAGCGCACGCAGAGTTGGGGCGCCGTTCTGCCCGCGTACCGTCAGCCGCAAGGTGTGCACATTTCCGAGGTACTTCCACTCGGAGCCCTTCTTCACCACCCGGGTGCGGTACTCCAGGGGGTAGGTACGCAGCACCTTTTCGCACGCCTTGAGCCGTGACCCGTGGCGCAGTCGCAGTGCCAGGAAGATCAGCACGAACAGAGCGGCTGGGATGCCGAACGCGGGGAGGGCGGCGTCATAGCCGACCAGGTGAGCCGCGTACGGCATCGCGAACAGGGCCACGGCGAGCGTCAGGCGTGTGGCGATGTGCTGGTACAGCTGGGTGCGGTTGTGCTTCAGCACCTGCGCAACGTCAGGTGGCTGGGTCGGGTTGTCCATGTGGTGGCTTCGTCCTGATTCAAAATCGACACATCGCGTCGTCCCAGCTGTCGTGGAACTCGTCGCAGGCGTTGTCGAGTTCTTTGCTCCCCGTGGTTCGGGCCGGTGTCACGCAGTGCGTTCAGCGCCGAGCGCATCTCGTCCTGACTCCTGGGGAAGTTCCCTGACCAGCGTGTCCAACTCGGATATGTCTACCTTGAAGCCCGCTTCCATGGCGCCGGCATCCCCCTGTCTCACGTGGCGCAGTCATTAGCTGTTGCAACAAGATATCCAGCAGACGTCGAGCGACCCGACGGGGGGCTGTGTGCACAGGGCGGGCCGAGCGCTGTAGTCGAGGCCGTTGCTCGGGCTTCTTCCCCCCGCCTGTTCCCGCAGGTGGTCAAGCGGGTGCCTGCACTAGTTGCATGCGGCTCAGCTTCAGCGCGGTCAACGGCCTCTGGAACGCCGGATCCCGCGGCTGCCAGCCGTACTCGCCCGGGCGCTTTGCCATATAGCCTGCGCCCACCGCACGGTACGTGCGCACGGGGATCTCCGAGTGCGGGAACTTCCAAGCCGCGAGTGCCAGCGAGAGCGCCGCGCACGATCCAGTGCACGGGCTCGCACACCATGGTGAGTAGGAACTGGCCTGTCAGTTGAGTGGTCCCGCGAACGCGTAGTGGCTTGCGCGATGCGACAGCAAGCGTTCCCGTGATCGCTAGCGACGTGGGCCAAACGGC
This sequence comes from Streptomyces sp. NPDC050211, assembly GCF_040656035.1. NCBI lineage: Bacteria > Bacillati > Actinomycetota > Actinomycetes > Kitasatosporales > Streptomycetaceae > Streptomyces > Streptomyces sp. NPDC050211. The sequence goes on along the minus strand of NZ_JBFALC010000064.1, from coordinate 39,225 downwards.
TAGGGTTGCGGCCCATGGACAATACCGTGCTCTTGTGCCTCTTCCTTGGCGCTGTCGCGCTATGGGGCACCGTCGAGATCAGAGTCCGTCGCATTGACCGGAGAACTGCCCACCTGGAGCGGAAGGTTGATCTGCTCCTTGAACAACTGGGCGTGCACGATCCGGGGCCAGCGGAACTGGACGAGGTCAGCGCCCTCGTGAGGAAGGGGAAGAAGATCCAGGCGATCAAGCTCTACCGTGATGTCACGGGGGCGGATCTGGTCGAGGCCAAGGCCGCGGTTGAGCGTATGTAGGCAGATCCACGAATCTCTGCCGCGACAGCGTGCCTGCCTGGGAAGGTCTGCTCTGCTCACCTGAATAGAGACGGAGGCCCCCCAAGAAGCTGTTGCCTTTTCGATCTTGAGGGGTGTTCGTCGAACGGGAGTCACTTGTGCGGTCGATCGCGGTCACACATGACAGGACCGCCACCTCTCGCGAGGCAGCGGCCCGTGAAGCGCGGCTACTCAATGAAGTATGATTTCGTCTCAATTCCGTAGGAGTTCGGGTACGATGTACATTTCGCGGTAGAGCTCGAACTCGACGCATACCAGCCACCCCAGGTGTTGGTCGCGTAGTCAAGGTAGCTGCAGTAGTAATTGTCTGCCTCGGTGCGGACCTTTACGGCCTTTCCTATCCAAGACGTTTGGGATGAGTTGAGCACGTCATAGAGGTTCCAGATCTCCTCTGCGCGGCCATTGCCCGGCATCTCGTGCCATTTGTCGGTGCTTTCCCACGTGTGCCAGATGGTGCCCGACGGTGAGACGCCGAAGCACTCTTTCGCGCCCTGGCCATATTCCCAGTGGGCCATCGAGAGCCAATACCGATCGCTGAAGTTTCCCGTATTCCCGAAACAGGTGCGTTCCGTCGCCGAGGCAGGCGACGCGAGAGTGCCCAGCAGGGCCGCCAGTGCGACAGCGAGGATGAACGGCAGGCGAATCAGCTTCATGTCTTCTCCAATTATTCGAAACCGTGGATGCCGATTGCCCGTCACCCGTTGCCGATTCTTGTCGTCTTTTAGATCGTCATTCTTAGTGCTGGGCAGACGCTAGCGGCAAAAAGCTCAACAAGAGGCGAAGTGGAGATGAACGATCATTAACGGTTGCCCCATGAATCAGCGCAGGCTGCCCAGTACGCCCTGCGGCAACTGCCGCCAGTACATGGGTGATTGACGGGCCGTCGACGACGACCAAACGGCGGCCACGGAGGGCGCAGGCGCCGATGGGCAAGACCAGCCTTCTGCCGGCGGTCTGGCAACAGGGGACCGCTCCTATCCCCGACCAGCGGAAACTCGGTGATCGCGCCCGGAAAGACGAGCTAGTGGTGTGACCGGAAACCTTTGCCGGGCAGCTCGTTGTGCTGGATGTCAGGGCGGCGTGTGGCAGGGGGCCGGTATGGCATCACCGGTGAGGGTTCGCCGACTGACCGAGCAGGAGGGGCAGACGCTGCAGCGGATCGTTCGGCGGGGAAGCACCAGTTCGGTGCGGTTCCGGCGGGCGATGATGCTGCTGGCCTCGTCGGGCGGCACCCCGGTCCCGGCGATTGCACAACTGGTCCAGGCCGACGAGGACACCGTCCGGAATGTGATCCACCGGTTCAACGAGGTGGGGCTGGCCTGTCTGGACCCTCGGTGGGCGGGAGGCCGTCCCCGCCTGCTGAGCATTGAGGACGAGAACTTCGTCGTCGAGGCGGCCACCACCCGGCCCACCGCACTGGGCAAGCCCTTCACCCGCTGGTCGATCCGCAAGCTCGCCGACCACCTGCAGCGCAACATTGCCCGCCCGGTGAGGATCGGCCGGGAGGCCCTGCGCTGCCTCCTGCTCCGCCGAGGGATCTCCTTCCCGCGCACGAAAACCTGGAAGGAGTCCCCGGACCCGGACTTCGACACCAAGCTGGACCGGATCGAATTCGCCCTTACCGAGCGGCCGGACCGGACGTTCGCCCTGGACGAGTTCGGGCCGCTCGGCATCCGCCCGACTGCGGGATTGTGCTGGGCTCTGAAGGGGAGCCCAGACCGGCTGCCGGCGACCTACCGCTGCACCCACGGCATCACCTACTTCCACGGTTGCTACTCGGTCGGCGACGATCAGCTGTGGGGCGTGGTCCGCCGGCGCAAGGGCATCGACCACACCTGGGCGGCACTGCGGTCGATCCGCGCGGCCCGCCCGGACGGCGCCCCGATCTACGTGATCCTCGACAACCTGTCCGCGCACTTGAACTGGCGGATCCGCCGCTGGGCCGCCCGGAACAGAGTCGAGCTCTGTTTCACCCCGACCTACGCGTCCTGGGCCAACCCGATCGAGGCCCACTTCGGCCCCCCTGCGGCAGTTCACCCTCGCCAATTCGAACCACTCCAACCACACCGTCCAGACGCGGGCCATGCACGCCTACCTGCGCTGGCGCAACCAGAACGCCCGCCACCCCGACGTCCTCGCCGCCCAACGACGAGAGCGCGCACGGATCCGCAGCGAGAAACACATCCGCTGGGGCGGCAGACCTCTCCAGCTTGCGGCCTGAACCCGGAAGACCTGCTGGTCACAGCGCTAGTCGTCGAACTCAAAGCCTGCCGTCTCGGCACGGGCAACAATCTCGCGAACTGCGCTGGAATTCGAGATCACGGGCTCAAGGGCAGCCTTGAGCTGCGTGAGGTCATCCAGGCTCCCGAGCGCACAGAACATGCCACCCTCGCTGTCGAAATCGAGGCGCTCAGCGAGAACCGGCCAGGCGAACTGCACAAGGCCCTCCCAGAAGTACCCATTCGGCTCGTGTCCGGCGGCAACTACTGCAGCATCGGCGGCCAGGTCACCGGCAGCGAGCATCAGCGAGTGTTCGCCGTCAAAGTCATGCAGGGTGAGAGTCACGGCGCGATCTTCCCATGCCCAGTGCCCAGCTGGCCCAGCCTTGGCCGCACCCCCACCCGGCGAACCTTCCTGGTCACAGCACTAGGTCCACCCCTCGACCTTCGCCGACGCGGCCTCTATGCGCAGTCGACGGCGCCGCTTCTTGCTCTGCCTCGGTGCCTGTCACGGCAGTTGACTCGGCCGCGGACACGGCGACGGCCTCGGCCAACTCCTCCCGTGCGGTCACCCGTCGGGCCGGCTCGATCTCCGCTGAGGAGCGCGGCGCCTTGCGCGCGGAGCACCGCGCGGCCATCGACGAGGCACTGACCGCCGCGCACAAGGCCAGTAACGACGGTGCGAAAGCCCTGGCGGAGCTGAACGGCGACATCCTCACCGACCCGTTCAACCATGACGCGGCAGCGGAATCCGCCCAGGACGTCAAGAACGCGATGAAGGCCCTGGGTGAGCAGCCCCCGCAGGTCCCTGAGAACGACCCCAAAGCCGCTGCCGAGTGGTGGAAGGCCCTCAGCCCTGAGGAGCGTCAGGCCTACACCACGCTCTATCCGAAGGAGATCGGCGCTGCCGACGGCCTGCCGACGGACGTACGCGATGACGCCAATCGGACGGCCCTCGCCCAGGAGCTCAATCTGCTCCAGGAGGGCAACTACGACGACGGGTTCCCGGGCGAGAGCGATGAGACGGTCAACAGGCGCCTGAACAACCTCCAGTTGCTCAACGACAAGCTCGAGGCCCGGGACGGCGCACCGACGGGCAAGGAGTTGTACCTCCTCGGCTACGACTCCAAGGACGACGGCCGGGCCATCATCGCCATGGGCAACCCGGACACCGCCGCGCACACCGGGATCCTGGTGCCGGGTACCAACACGAACATGGACGCCGTACCCGGCCAGATCGAGCGCATCGGCAAGTTGCAGTCGGCGGCGGGGGACCGGTCCGATGGCGAGAGTGTGGCGATGATCACCTGGCTCGGCTACGACGCCCCCGAGGCTTCCACGACCGACTTCAACAGCGTCGGCGGGACCGGGCGGGCCGAGGACGCAGCGCCGGACCTGCGTCAGTTCGTGGCGGGCACGCAGGCCTCGCACGACGGGTCGCCGAGTCACACCACCGTCATGGGCCATAGTTACGGCTCCACGGTGGTCGGCGCCGCCGCTTCAGGGGGCTCCGGTCTGGGCGCGGACGACGTCGTGGTGGTCGGAAGCCCAGGGATGACGGTGGCCAATGCGCAGGATCTGCAGATGGATCCGGAACACATGTGGATCGGCGGGGCGGAGGACGATGCGGTCATCAACCACGCCTCGGGCTACACCCTCGGCCCCGACCCGATGCTTGGAAGCTTTGGTGGTAACAATTTCGAAGTCGACACCCACGGGCACAGCGGCTATTGGGACAAGGGCAGTGAATCTCTCGACAACCAAGGAGCAGTCATCGCGGGCAGGCCACCCACGGAGGCTCCCAAGAAGGGCGGCGACCCGCCGCCGGAGGCCTACATCGTCCCCGGTCTGTAACTCCCTTCTCCGCACGGTACTGGCTGTTTTCGTAGCCCTGCTCCTGACTGGAGGCTGTATGTCCGAAGGCGACAACCCGAATGCCCCGCTGCCCCGGATGGAAAAGGACGCGGCGCTGAAATGGGCCAAGGACTACACCGCGTACATGGCTCGGCTCACCGATGTCGAGCTCATCCCCTCGACGGCCGAGGTGAACTTCGAGGCGTGTATCGGGGAGAACGACGAGGTCGCCGAGGACGGCCGGTACAGCCTCTTTTACTACATCCGCTCGCCGGCCCCCGTGACAGAGCACACACGCGTCGTGCGGACCCTCCGCCAGGAATTGCCAGGGCAAGGCTACGAGGTCACGGGATACCGGGAGTTCAAGGACGCCTATGAATCCGCGGTGTTCAGGGCCAACAACAAGAAGAACTCCTATCGGGTCACGGCCGAGACCGTCGGTTCCGGCAAGACGAAGCCGCAACGCCTCTCCTTCTCGGTCCGCACCCCCTGCATGCTCCCGCCCGGCGCCAAGCAGCAGCAGTTCTGAATCGCCGACACACGGAATAGGAACCGGACGTGTCCCAGCGCACCGATGTCGCCCCGGCCGAACTACGCGCCTCAGCCGGAGCCTGCGACGACATAGCCCGAACGATGAAGGGCCCTGCCGACAAGGCGGTCAAGGAGGCCCGGACCACGGGCGGTTCGCTCACCGGTTGGTCGATCGGGCCCGCCCTGACGGAGATCGCCGCCAGCTGGAAGCCCGCGCTCGACGGGCTGCACGCCCGCATCCAAGTCGGCGGGGTCAACCTCAGGTCGTCGGCGGACGGTCATGAGTGGAACGACGAGCGGGTTTCCCAGGACTTCGAGAAGACCGGCACGGACACCGCGACGCAGGCCACCCCCGGTGAGATGCCCGCGGTGCTGCGTCCGAGCGGGGGCGAGCGCCATCCCGTCGGGCACCCGGGCAGCGCCCCGGGCTTCGACCCCGGCGGTCGGCCCTCCGGCGGCGGAGCACCGGACCCGCGTACCTCGTACGGCACCACAATGCCGACGTACGACGAGACCATCGGCACCCGTCCCACGCCCGGCACGAACGACTTCGGCTGAACAGCCACGTCCGGGACGACTGGGCGGAGGCACACGACGCGAAGGCCCGGCCAGGGCGAGCTCTCCCACCCGGTCGCGCACCTCACCTGCAGCACCGATAGGAGCAGCAGAGTCGCGGGGCCGCACATGCGAGTGGACGTGGACGGCCCCAGGTGGCGGCAGATCCGCCGAGGTGGCCAACACGGCCGGTACCAGTAGGGACCAGGGACCACGTGGGGGCTGGAGATGGCCGGCGTGGAGGTTTCGTATGGTCTGGCTGTCTGTTTGTTGCCCTATGGCATCATCGCCCCGTCCAATTGCTGTGGTCGTTTGCCGATGCGACCGCCGATGTGCGAACGGGGAGGCCCTGCGTGGGGGACCACTTCAGGACTGATATTGATCAGCTCGCCACTTTCACCAAGGATCTCCAGGGAGCCCATGACTCCCTGGAGCAGGTGCGGAGCGCGCTGCAGCATGTGCGGGCGGACCAGATCGGGACACCGGAGCTGGATGAGGCGTGTGACGCGTTCCAGGAGCGCTGGAAGTACGGCAACGAGCAGATCAAGGAGCGTATCGGCAAGCTCACCGAGGGCCTTAAGAAGAACACGGACAGCTACCGCGAAGTGGAGACCTCCCTGGAGGAGAGCTTCAAGCGGGCCGCGGCTGCGGGCAAGTGATTGCGGTGGCACAGAATCCGTATGTGCACCTCGGGTGGAACCCCGTGCCGGGAGAGCCTGGCGAGGTCGAGAAGCTCCGTACGCAGCTCGTCAATTCGGCGAACGCGCTGCAGACGGCGTACCAGAAGATCGACAAGCTGCTCGGTGAGTCCAGCTTTTGGGAGGGTGACGCCGCCGTCGGCTTCCGTGAGGCTCTCGACGGTGACCTGCCGAAGTACATGAAGGACGCGCACAAGTCGCTGACGCTGGCCGCCGGTCACCTCGGTGCCTGGCACGGCGGGCTGAGCAGCCGCAGGGAGCTGGCGCAGAAGTACGACGTCGAGGCGGCCGACCACAAGGGCGACCTGAAGACGGCCAACTCCCAGCACCAGACGGCCCAGCAGAACCCCGACCTGAAGCTCGCCGGGCAGACCTTCCAGGAGGGCCCCGAACTCAAGTCCGCGCAGGCCCGGTTAAACGCCGCCCAGGCCCGGCTCAACGACGCCGTCACCGCCGTAAACAACGCGCAGGGCGCGCTGGACGGGGTGATGCGCAAGGCGCGCGAGCTGGAGGGGACGCATGAGGCGGAGGCGCGGGATCTCGCGAAGAAGCTGAAGGATTCCACGAAGGATCTGGCGCCCGAGGAGCCGGGGTGGCTGAGTAAGGCGCTCAGCTGGATCGGGGACAACCTCACGAACATCCTCAGTGTGGTGGCTGCGATTGCGGGGTTGCTGGCGCTGCTGTGCACGGGGCCGTTCGGGGTCGCGATGCTGCTCGTGGCGGCCGGAGCGAGTCTCGCCACCATGGCGTCCCGGCTCGCCAAGCCCGAGGTGCGGGCTTCCCTCGCGGACGGCTTCACGAAGGGCGAGTTCGACGCCGACTTCTGGGAGAACGCCGTGGGCCTCGCGGGTGACGCGGCAGGCGCGGTGCCGGGACTCGGCGCGGTCACGCGCGGAGCCAATGGTGCCATCAGATCGGCGATCCACGGAGGCGAAGCCGCGGGTGGAGCGCTGCAGTTCTTCAAACACTTCGGGGACAACACGTTTACTGCCGCCACGCGGATCTCGACTGCAGGTGCCTTCAACCCGGTCGGTGACTGGGTGGCTCACGCTGCGGGCGGCAGCCAGGCTGTCAGGGCGGGGATGGATTACCTCTCGCCAGTGGCCGGTGTCGCCACATCCGGGTTCGGACTTGCCGCCGACAACATCGACGCGCTGAAGAGTGACGCAGGGAAGAACACGACCACTGCGGTCGACGGCGCGCGCTGGGGTCTCTTCGACGGCCCCGGTGCCCTGTCCACGGCTGTGGACACCCTGAGGGTGGTGGCACGATGACTGACGAATCCGCCCCGCCGCCGCGGCTGCTCATCGACGACTCGGCCCGGGACCCGAGTTCCAAGATCTGGTACGCGCTGCCCGGCGGCTACTTCGACATTCCGCTTGACGCCCTTGACGCGGAGCCGGGATCGGAGCACGAGGCGCGTCTCGAGTACCTCATGGCACTCGTCGCCGACTGTGCTCCCGAAGCGGAGCGCGACCGCTACGCCGGCACGGTTCAGGACGTGCGGCACATGGTGCGGTACATGCGAACCGAAGGCATCATCGGCTGCTCGCTCGGCATGCACTACGCCGATGACGGCTCTTCCGCGGCCTCGGTCATCACCGTGGCGCTGAAGGACATCGAATGGGCCCCGCCCAAACTCACGGCCGTTCGGGCGGTTTCGTTGCGTGAATGCCCGGAGAATGTCGGGCTGTTGACGTTGCCGGGGGGCCGTCCAGGCTCAATGTCCGACACTCTGGTCACCACGCCCGCTGTAACCGGAATGGCTGCGCAGGAGCTCTATCAGTGCAACCTCTACGTTCCGGCTCCGTCAGGCGCGCAGCTCGCTGTGCTGACACTGAGCACGGTGGCCGTGAACTCCCGCAGGCACTACCGCGACTTGATGGAAAGCATTGCGCACACTGTGGCCTTCCAGGACCCCATGCCCGAGATCGAGCGCGCCGCTCGGGGCGAAGGGGCCGACGGGGGCAGCACCGTCAAGGACGACATTGCCGCCGACTTTGGGTGATCGCATGAGATTGAGCAAGAACGCAGGGGGCTTCGACGGCCCTGTCGCCTGGGAGACGCCCGGCACTCGAGCCGCATTGTGCCGCTGGGTGGCACGGCTTCTGGGCAAGATGCTCGGTTGGACGGCGGTGTGGCTGGCCTGGCTCTACGGTGTGGTGATCGCGGTCTTTTCGGGGGTCGTGGCAGCCGTGGCTGCCTTGCCTCTGGTGGTGATCGCTTACCTCGTGGGTGCCCAGATGTATGGGCTGTTCAAGCTCTGGCGCATGTACCGGATCCTCAAGGTCTATCCCTGGCGGCAGCAGCCCGACGGAGTCCACGCTGATCGGCGACGGTCCAGGGGGGTGAGAGCAGTGTTCGTCCTGCCGAACCCGGACCAGCCCGAGAAGACGGAGTCACCTGAAGAGCATGGGGGGATGTTCCGAATCTGGGACCGGGTCGTCCGCAAGGGGTTTGACGACGAGTTGTGGTACGCGGGAGACCCGCGCTTCGCTTGCGTCGTTGCCAGGCCTGGGCCGAAGACATTGAGCTACGTCGCCCAGCCCACCGCGTACGACCACCGCACCTCCCCCCGCCGCAAAGGCCTCAGCCCCGAAGCCCGCGACCGCGCCCGCGCGATCGGTGCGCGTGTCGCCGACTGACGCGGCCCGAGTACAACCGACGGTCGCCCCAAGTGAGTTGGTGCCGGCATGGCAGGGCGCTCGCGTCCGTGCTGAGCGCTTGCGGGTCGTCGTCGAGCGATAGGCTCGGTTGCCATGACAAGGCATGGTGACGAGGTGGCGAACGGGCCGGACGGGACGGGTGGGGGGCCGCTGTCGTCCGGGGTGAGCGCGGACGAGCTGCGGGAGCAGTTTCAGGCTCAGGGGCAGCCGGGGCTTGTGGAGGAGCGGCGGCGGGATGCGCGGCAGGCGCGTGGGTTGTACGCGGTGTTCGCCGGGGTGGTGGCCGTTGCCTGCCTTGTGCTGATGGTCGTACGCCTTGGTCAGGGCGATGCGTTGGGGGTCTGGGTCGCCACGTATGCCGTGGGTATGGCCTGTGGCGGCTGGGGTTTTGTGCTGGCCCGGAGCGGCCACACGCGCTGGGCGATGATGGTCACCTGTATTGGGGTGGCGTTGGCGGGTGTCGGCGACAGTCCCGCTTTCCGCTGAGGCGGGCCGACTTGGAACTTACGACCAGTCGTCAACCCGGGACCCGGGCACCCGGCGCCTGACGAGCGTCACAGCCGGCGGCGCCTGTTGCCGATCAGGTAGGCGAGGCCCCACGCGGCGGCTGCGGCGAGCAGGAGGCCGAGCAGGGAGAACCAGTCGACTCCGCCGTCGAACTCGTTGTTCCACCAGGCCTTGGCCGGGAGGAAGGGGTCGGCCTCCATCATGTCGCCGATGGCGCTGGGGGATTGGCTCTCGGCGATGATGAGCGGGACGGTGTTGGTGAAGCCGAAGAAGGCACCGAGCGCGGCGATGACGGCCCCACCGACATGGGCGCCGGCGCTGCGGTGAGCCACCGAGCCGACCAGGCAGCCGACGATCGCTCCGTTGACCAGCGCGTGGGCCAAGTAGAGGGTGTGGGCGGTGGTGAGCGACTGGTCCTTGTACGTCGCCAGCATCAGACCGCTGTAGAGCAGCGAGACGATGACCGAGGCGAAGAGGCCGAGGAAGACCGCGCCGACCGGATGACCACCGGCGTTCGGCTGTTGCCCGAAGGGGGGCGCCTGGAACGGCGGCGGTGCGGCGTGCATCGGGTGCATCGGCTGCCCCGGGGCGGCAGGCGGCATTCCCGGGTACGCCGGTGCCGGGGGCTGCCCAGGGGCAGGCGGCGGTCCGAACCCCGGTGACTGTGACTGCTGCTGCGGCGGGGCGGGCTGGTTGTACGGGTTGTAGGCGGGCTGCTGTGGTTGCTGCGGCGGCAGTGGTGGCTGCGGTGGCGGTTGGAACGGCGGCTGGGCTCATCGGTTTCCCCCGGAGTGAACACGTAGAGACAGAAAGTTATCAGTGAGATCAGGAGGGGGAGGTCGGAGCCCGAGCGGGCCGCGTGAAGGGCGCCGAGAGGCGGCTACCGCAGGATGCGAAGGGCCCTCGCCCCGCGTTCGGTGGCGACGACGAGGATGCCGTCGGGGGAGAGATCTGCGGCGGTGACGGGTGTGTCGGACAGCAGCGTGGCCACGACGTCCCCGCTTGCGCGGTCCCAGACCCGTACGTGGTCGGCGCCGCGGGTCAGTTCCAGCGGGGTGGCGGCCCGCTCCTCCTCGGAGAGAGGCAAGACCTGTTCGGGGTCGGTGTCGCCGAGGTGATCAGGCTGTACGAGACCCTGGACGAGCACCCCGGGACGGGACCCCTCGCCGGGCGTGCCCGCGGGTACCTCGAGAACGGCGACAGGAGTGGCCGGCCGCTCAGGGCGAGGCAGGCTGCCGACCGTCACGGCGCTGATGCCGGGGACGGGCAGGTTCCACAGCGTCTGCCAGGGCAGGTTGAGGCCGAGGCGCCGTATGGCGTCTGCGTACTCGGGCAGGCCGTCCTCCACGAACGCGGTCTCCAGCAGGGCGGCGCGCTGCACGGCGGGTGCCTGGGTGCGGGTCAGCAGGGGGGCCGTACGGAGGTACGTCCGGGCCGGTGCGCCGAGTTCCTCGGTCGGGACGGCTTCGATGGCGGCGCGAAGTGGCACCGGGTCGGCGTGCACGAACAGCCCCGGGTCCGTGAGGAGTTGGGGCAGCAGGCCTGCTTCCAGGGTGTGGCTCGCTATGTGGTCACGTACGTACGAATCCGCCTTGCTCCAATCCTGCTCCGGCACGGCCTCCAGCAGGGCCATCGCGAACTGGGTCTGAGCGGCGCGGACGTTCGGCAGGCCAGCGCGGATCTCGTCAGCGATGGCCGGGTGCAGCAGACGGAGAAGCGTCTGCGGGCCGTCGTCCCCGTCGCGCTGAAGTGACCGGACGAACGGTTCCGTCAGCGCGCTGCCGCCCGCGATGACTCCACTCATGTCCTTGCCCGCCAGGGCGTTGACGAGGTGCGGCCAGAGCTCGGCGGGTAGACCGTCGCCCTCCGCGAGGGCCAGGGGCGCCAGGAGGTGACGTAGCGTCTGTGGGTCGGCTTGGAGGCGGCGGGTGTGCAGGTCGAGTGCCTGGCCGATGGACGAGGGGAGCAGGGTCTCGTCGTGCGGGGCGAAGGTCTCCGGGCTCGACAGGATGCTCTGCACGGCCAGTTCCACGGTGAGCGGACTGGTCCCGGCTTGGCGGCCGATCGCCTCGGCGAGAGAGCGTCGGGTCGAGGCGTCGGTAGTGAATGGCAGCTCCGCGGCGCCGAGTTGGGGGTTGAGCAGTGCCTCGGCTTGCAGTGCCAGACCCTGCGGGTCTGCCCACTGCGGTGCATCGAGATCGATGACTTGTACGGTGCCGACAGGGAGGTCCGCTGCGAATTCCTCCGCGAGCCCGCGAGGCATCTCCGTGAGCAGGTGGACCGTCTCGATGGCTGCGAGAGGCTTGAGTACCTCGCGCGTGAGTCGGGCCGGTTCTGCCGCCGTACGTACCGGTCCGGCCCGGTCGACGTCCGGTACGACCACGGTCACCGGGGCCGGGAGGGTGGCCAGCTCGGTGAATACGTCCGCTGCCTCGTCGGCCTCCAGGCCGAAATGACCGGCGAGGAGCCAGAGGACCTGGGCTGCGGTCATCCCGGCTGCTCCCGGCACGGCGGGGGTGGGCAGTTCGGGCGGTACGGTCGACGGGTCGAGGTCGTCCAGGGGCAGCCGCTTGCGGTACTCCGGGTCGCAGAGCATCAGGAACCCGGTGATCAGATGCGATCGACCACTGCCAGGGTTTCCCGTCAGGACCAGGACGCGCGGGGTACCGGGCCTCTCCGCCCGCCAGGCGGCGAGGGCACGTAGCACTGCGGTGCGGCCGCCTATGTAGGGGTGCGGTGCGAAGCCATCGGTTGCGTCGTCGGTCATGAGTGTCAGTCCTGGTGGGGTGGTCGGGGTACAGAGCGGTGCTGCGTGGGGCCGGCCCACCGTCTACGTGTTGCGCGCGCGGTTCTTCCGGTACAGCGCGATGGCCTGTTCGATCGGGTAGTTGGGGACGGTGACGGTTTCGCCGGTCTCCTTCGACACCACGATCTTGGCTCCGCCGGGTGGGGCGGGCTGTGGTCGACCGGATGCGTCGACGCTGGGCGGGAAGACCGCGAAGACCAGGTAGCCGATGTCGAATTCGTGGACGTTCAGTTCGGCGGGGGTGCCGTCGGGGAGTTTGGGGTGGGCGTAGCGGGCGCGGACGATTTCGAGGGCTTGGTCGGGGGTGGTCGGAGGGCTCTGTGGTGCTGGGGCGGGGGTGTCAGGTGACATGTGCTGCTTTTCTGTTGGCTGGGATGTCTGGCTGTGGACTAGGTGGGACTTCGTTGAGCCAGGCGCCTTCGAGGAGGTGCTTGGGGAGGTATTCGGATTCGACGGTGATGGTGAAGCCGGCCTGGACGGCGAGGCAGCAGACGCCCAGCGGGCCCAGAGCTACGAGGCCTTCGGTGTCCAGTGCGCGGTCTTCGTTGTGGGTCCAGTAGTCCTTGTGCCATTCCAGGGCTTTGGCGAGTTCGGTGTTGAACTTGTCCTGGTCGCCTCGGGCGAGCTGGGTGAGGAGGTTCATCGGGGGGTACATGATCTGGAGGACACCGTCGCGTGGGGCGTGCCGCAGGTTGGCGGGGTCGGTTCCTTCTACTGCGGCTACGAGTTTGTCGCCGAATTCGGGTTGCTTGAGCCAGTAGGCCTGGAGGGCTTCGACCCAGTTGTAGATGTATTCGTCGAGGACTCCGTCGGCCTGCCGGAGGCGTGAGGCGGGGAACTGGCACAGTTCGGTGATGCGCTTCTTCTCGCGGCAGACGCAGGCGAGCCAGAAGGCGTTGAGCCAGTTGCCGGCGTGGGCGCGGGGCAGGGCGCCGGCGCGGATGGTGTGCATCTCGTGACCGATGCGGTACTCGATGCTGCCGGTCGTGGCCTGGGCTGATGCGAAGAGGGCGGAGCCGACCTGCATGGCGGTGACGCAGGCTTCCCACGTCTCCAGCTTGTCCGCCTCCGGGTCCAGTGTGCAGCGCAGGCCGAGGAACTCGATCGCGTCGGCCAGAACGTTCGAGAACCACGACGGTTGCTTCTGCAGGCCTTCAACATCGTCCCAGAAGTCCTTGGTGTGGGTCTCAAGGATCCTGACGGTGTTTCGCGTCGGGAACTCATGTCGCGGAATCCGCATCGATCTCCTTACCCGTACTCCTTGTCGGCGGTCAGGTGGGGAATTCGTTGACCCATGCGCCGGCGATGAGGTGCTTGGGGAGGTATTCGGATTCGACGGTGATGGTGAAGCCGGCCTGGACGGCGAGGCAGGTGACGGCCAGGGGGCCAAGAGCGACGAGGCCCTGGGTTTCCAGCTCGCGGTCTTCGTTGCGAGTCCAGTAGTCCTTGTGCCATTCCACGGCTTTGGCCAGTTCGGTGTTGAATTTGTCCTGGTCGCCGCGTGCCAATTGGGTCAGGAGGTTCATGGGGGGATACATGATCTGGAGGACGCCGTCGCGCGGGGCATGCCGCAGGGCGCCAGGGTCTGTCCCGTCCACCGCGGCCACCAACTTGTCGCCGAACTCAGGGCGCTTGAGCCAGTACGCCTGCAGCGCTTCCACCCAGCGGTAGATGTACTCGTCGAATACTCCGTCGGCTTGCCGCAGCTGTGCGACCGGGAAATGGCACAGTTCCGTCATGCGCTTCTTCTCGCGGCAGACGCAGGCGAGCCAGAAGGCGTTGAGCCAGTTGCCGGCGTGGGCGCGGGGCAGGGCGCCGGCGCGGATAGTCCGCATCTTGTGATCGATGCGGCATTCGATGGTGTCGGTTGTCGCCCGGGCCGACTCGAAGAGGGCGGAGCCGACCTGCATGGCGGTGACGCAGGCTTCCCAGGTCTCGAGCTTGTCGGCCTCGGGGTCCACCGCGCAACGCAGGCCGAGGGTCTGGATGGCGGCAGCCAGGGTGTTCGAGAACCACGAGGGTTCGTCCTGCAGGGCTTCAACATTGCGCCAGAAACGTTTGGCGTCGGATTCCAGTACCGACGCAACATTCCGCGTCGGAAATTCATGCCGTGGGATCTGCATCGTTTTCCTTCTCCGCCTGCGTTCTGATGTCGAACTGCTTCATCTCGTAGCCTTGGTGCTGACCACCGGAGGAGTTTCCCTTGACGAGTATGTACTTGACTCGTGGCGGATCCGCCTTCAGAGCCAAGTCGAGGGCGTCTGCCAGTGCCTGCTCTGCTTGGGCGGCTGCCAGTTCGTCGTCCGTCTTGGCCCTGAGTGCGTTCCGGCGTGCTCGGCTCTGCATCTCATGCAGGATCGTCTCAAAGTACGCGCGAGTGCCCTGCCGTACCCTCGGCACGGCAGGCGTCGCCTCGTCCTGGCCGGCCTGATCCTCGTTCTGCGCACCGTCACCGTGATCTTGGCTGGGGTCGCCCGGTGAAGCCGTCGTGTCCGGGCTTTGCTCCGGCGGGAGCCCTCGCCGTTCGCCGAGTTCGGCGTTCGTTGAGCCCTTGGCCTCCACGACGACGAACTCGGGTGGGTTCTTGCTCGGATCCATCCAGATCTGGTCGAACCGGTTGTTGCCCATGGCCCGATCGTCGACGCGGTTGTAGTCCTCGAAATGCTGGGGCATCACGTGGAACTCGGCGACGGCCTCGCCGTAGTCCTCGCTTGCCCGCGTCATCTTTCCGTGGAGGGGGCTGTGCTTCGCGTCGGCTTCCTGGAACTTCTTCAGATTCTCGGGAGTTTTGTTCGCCTCGTAGGCCTCCTTGGCCGCCAGCCGGTCCACATGCGGCTGCCGGTCCGCCTTGATGGCGTCCTCGCGAGCCTTGGCGTACTTGTCGAGCAGCTCCAAGTTCTTCTCGGAGATCTTCTCTTCGCGCTGACCCTTGTGCTCGCCCTCGTCGATGTAGGTCTCCGGATCGGCGTCCGGTGTGTCATTGGCCAGCATCCAGGGAGTGTTGGGATTGTTCGTGGGATGCAGCTGGGGGACGGGACGGCCGTCCTCGGCGGGTGCTGTCACGCTCCGCCGGTAGCCGCTCTTCGGGTAGTAGTACTTCTCGAACCAGGCCTTGTCCTTTGGATCCTTTGAATTGGCGCGCGCGAGCATGTCCAGATCGCGCTGGCGGCGGCTTGCCTGGTCGTTGGGGTCGGAGGTGCTGCCCGTCGGCTCCGCAGGGCCAGAGGGGCGCTCCGGGCTCGTCGGCCGGGAGCTCTGCGTCGGATTCTCGGCCGTGATGTCCCCGTACAGCGGCTTCTTGCCGGCGCTGGAGTCCTTGATGTAGTTGGCCGCATCGGCGTTCCTACCGTCCGGCAGGCTCTCGCGCGTGGGGACCGCGGAGTCCTTGGTCATGTCGCTCGGGCGGTCGTCGCTGCGGTCACTGCGGTTGTCGGCCGACTGCTGATTCAGGTCGTCGGGGCGGGTCGGGTCCGGGGTCTCGGGTCGGTCGCGGTCGGGTGTGTCCGACCGCGGATCATCGGCATGATCGGGGTGCGTCTGGTCCGGATGCGGCGGGGTGCTCGGGTGCCGACCGTCCGGGCGCTCCTCGTTGGTCGCCGGCTTCTGCTGCGTCGGTGTGTCCCGATGGGGGTCCGATGAGCGGGGGTGGTCGGACTTGCGGGAGTCAGACGTGCTGGGGTCGGACGTGCGCGGATCCGTGGTGCGCGGGTCGGTGGTGCGGGGATCTGCAGTGCGCGGGTCGGTTGTGCGCGGGTCCGCGGTCTGCTGGTGTGGGACGGACGTACGCGGGTCCGATGGCGTGGTGGTCTGCTGGGGTGTGTCCCGGCTGGTCGTGGGGTCGTTCGGGGTGTCCTGGGGCGGCTTCTGGCCGTCAGGCCTGTTGTCTGGCTCGGTCGGCTTGCTGCTCTCGCTCTCGGGCCGGCCGTTCTCGTTCGCAGGTTCGCCGTTCGTCGGGTGCTGCGTGGATTGCGTCGGGTCCGGTGACGTGTTCGGGTCACGAGTCGACGGCTGTGCGGAGTCCGCGTCGTTGGATACGTCCGGGGTCGCCGGGGTCGCCGGGTTCGCCTGAGTAGGGGAGGGGGCTCCCGCTTCGGTGTCGTCGTCCTGCTTCGCGGTGTCGCCCGAGACGTCGTTCTCCGGCTGCCCGTTGCTGTCGGAGGTCTCGGACTTCTCCGGTTGGGACCCGTCGTCCTGCTGGTTCTGCGACCCGTCGCTCTGGCTCTCGGAATCCTCCGCGGCGGGCTGCGTGAGGTCGATCGGGTTCCGGTCGGCGTCCAGTGGGATGTGCCAGACGTGTGCGGCGTTGTCGAGGTGGAGGGGGTCGTGGCTGACCTCTCCGCTCTGGGTGTCGATCCAGATGATGTTGCCGTTGTGGTTGACGGCGTTGAAGGCGTGGCCGCCTCCGCCGGGCCAGTCGACCTGGACGATGGCCGCTGAGCCGGGGCCCGCCTGCTGGAGGACCGAGGCGATCCTGTTGGCGGTGTCGGGGTCGTTGCCGGGGCCGGCGTAGGTGTGTGCGGCGCCCGTCCAGCGGATCTGGTTGGCGTTCGCGTTGTCCTCGGGGGACCAGGGGTCGGGGTTGCCGTGTTCGTCGGTGTCGAGGGTGCGAGGAGCTGAGACCTGGGGGTCGCCGTACCAGGTCTCCAGGAAGGAGCGGGAGCAGTCGGCACAGTTGTTGCTGCGGCCGGGGACTTCGTTGCCGCCGTCGTTCTGGAGCTGGGTCCAGGGGCCGAAGGGGTCGGGGAACCGTTCCGGGGTGCCGTCCTCGTTGTGCGGGACCGCGTCGGCCAGCGCCTGCTGGTCGTCGGGGTCGGGCTCGGACAGGCCTCCCGGATAGTGGTCCAGGTCGGCGCGGATGTCGTCCAGGCTGTCCTGCTGGGCGTGTTGCTGGTCCTTGCCGGTTCCGGGGTCGGCCTGCGGTGAGCCGGGCGGCTGCGGCGTGGCCGGGGTCGCTTGTGGCGGCGGCGTCGAAGAACCTGGAGTGGTGACGACGGTGTGGATCGGGACCGCGGTCACCTGTTGCTGCTGCTGATGCTGCGGGTTGGGCGGCGTGTTCTGCGGCGGCGTGTGGGGCGGCGCGGTCGGCTGCTGCGGGGTGTTGGGGGTATTGGGCGGCGGGCTGCCCGCCGGCTGCTGGGGAGGCCTGGTGGGAGTGGCGCCAGCGCCCGGCTGGTGCTGGTTGCCGGGCGTGCTGGGTGTGGCGGTCGTACCAGTCGTGCCAGGGGTGCTCGTGCTGGTGGCGGGGCTGGACCGCGTTGAAGAACCCGGGGTGTCGCCGCTCGGTGTCGACGGCGTCGTAGCCGAGGTGCTGCTCGTGGACGGCGACGCGGTCCTGGGCGGAGTCGACTGGGCCGGGGTCTGGTTCGGGCCGGCCGTACTCGTCGAGCCCGGGTTCTGCCCCGGTATGGGAGTACGAGTGCCGCCGGACGGGTCCGGACTGTTTCGGGGAGGCGTGCGGTCCCCCGGCGTCGTACCGGACGAGTCACGTGGCGGAGTACGGTCCCCCGGCGTCGTACCAGGACCGCTCCGCGGCGGCGTGCCGTCGCCCGGAAGCGTCCCAGGCGTCCGCTGGCCCGGCGTTCGACCATCCGGCGTGCCAGGGCTACGACCATCCGAAGCACCGGGGTTGCGACCGTCGGCCGTACCGGGATTGCGACCGTCCGCCGTACCAGGAATGCGACCGTCCGACGTCGGCGTCGGCGTACTCCGCGGCGTCGTAGGAGACGTCGGGTTCGGCGTCGACGCAGGTCCGGTTCCCACGGGGGACGGCGTACCCGGCGTACTGGCGGAAGGGTTCCTCGCCGCACCCGAGTTGGGGGTCGGGCTGGTCGCGGAGGGCGTGCTGCCGGACGTACTCCCGGTGTGCTGCGAACCCGCCGTACCACCCGCCGTGGACGACGCCACCGGCGACGTCGGAACGGCCGAGCTGCCATCCGTACGACCCCCCGACCCCGCGGGAGACGAGTCGGCCGTCGTCGGCGTCGGCGCCGCGTTGGACTGGGTGGGGACGCTGGTGGCCAGGCTGTCGATCTGGGTGCCGATCGCGCCGCCCCCCGACGAGGACGACGCTCCGCCGGACGATGTGGGGGTGGGTGCGGACTGCGGGGTCGGTGAGGAGAGGCCGGAGACCGAGGGCCCGCCGCTGGTGCCGGACGGGCTTGATGTGCTTGGACTGCTGGAGGGACCGCTGTTGTCCCCGGTGCTGGGCGAGGTTCCGCCGGGCGTGGGGTCGTCGAAGTCCGACAGGGACGGCCCTGACAGGGATGGGGCCGGCCTCGAGTACGGCGAGTCCGAGGAAGCCGGGCTCTGACCGGAACCGGAGCCGGGACCGGCACCCACATCCGGTGCACCGATGCCCGCCCCACCGGCATCCGCGGATATCCCACCGCCGATGTTCACACCCGGACCACTACCAGTGCTCGTACGCGTAGAAGTGGACGGGTCCGACCCCGACGAGCTGGAATCCGAGGAGGAGTCGGAGCTCCCCGAGCCGGAGTCACCGCTCCGGGAGTCACCGCTCCCGTCGCCGCCGTCACGGCCCCCGTCCCCAATGCCCCCGTCCCCATTGCTCCCCGGCGTCCCGACGGAGGGCCCGTCATACCCGTCAATCCGGCTGTCCACCGCGTGATGCACGCGATCCCCCGCCTTCTTCCCCAGGCTGTCGCGCACCCCCTCGGCCAGCGTCTGCGGTGACTGCTTGAGGGCCTCCAGGCCTGCCGCGCCGCCGGTCTTCATGGTGTGGGCGAGGTCGAAACCCTGCTGGGCGCCGAAACCGACGTTCACCGTCTGGCGGATGAGGTCGGAGATGATCGCCTCGATCGCCGAGATCGCCGGCTCCTTCATCGCCTCGATGATCGCCTCGAGCAACGCCTGTTTCAGCTCGTCAAGGAGGCGCCGGACGATCAGGCGGGCGGCCGCGGTGGCGCCCATTCCCGCGACCGAGGACAGACCGAAGGTGAAGGGTGCGGCGGCCGCGGCGGCGGCGATCTGGATGGCGAGGGCGATCAGCTGGGCGATCACCGCCCATTTGGCGAACTCGACCAGGTAGGCGCAGGCCTCCATCACGTTCGCGATGATGTGGGCGGCCTGCGCGGCGTTCGCGAGGTAGCCGTCGGAGCCGTCTCCGCCGTCGAACTTCTTGTAGGTCTTGGAGAACTTGTCGATCGATTCGCCGGCGTTGTGGGCGGTCACCATACGGGCGGCGCTGTTCGCGGACGTGTGGAGTCCGGTGACGTCGTCGCCGAACTTCCGCCACAGTGCGGCCGAGTCCCTGAGCTTGTCCTCGTCAGCCGTCGGCCAGTTGAAGCCGAGCATCTGGAGAACCCATTCGAGCTCGTCCGGCAGCATCATCGACACAGCAGAAAGCACCCCCGTCGGACCAACACGGCCGTACAACTCCCTCACTCATCAAGGGAAATCACTCAGCTGTACCACCGTGCGCACAGCTTACGGACTCACCCGCAGGCAACTTCAGAGGGTTGCTGTCACAAATCTGTTGCAGGGCAGTGCGGTTGTCCGGCGCGGCAGCCCGCGCCCGCGCCGCCGGTGACGTCGTGTCACGGCGTACGGCCCTGTGTGCGCTGCCGGTGTCCCTTCACGTCGGGGCGGCCGATGTGGCCGGCCGCGCGCTCGGACTCGCCGAGCCAGATGTGGGGGACGTACTGCTGGACCGCCGTGACCACCTGCTGCCGGTAGGGGGCCGGGAAGGGGAGGCGGTAGCGCAGGCGGGGCAGGTCGGGGTGCAGCGGCTCCTCCTCGCGGACCAGCGTCCACAGCACCGGGTCGTCCCGGTCGATGGGGGCGGTGGGGAACAGCTCGAGGGAGTAGAGCTTCTGGCTGCGGCCGAGCTTGCTCCAGTACAGGCCGACCCCGGCGAGCGTCTGCCAGGGGATGACGTTCCGGACGTTTCCGTTTGCGACCCACAGACCGGTGTGGTCGACGAGGATCCTGCTGCGGCGGTTCGCCCAGTTGGAGAGGAAGAGGAGCACGCCGAGAACACCGAGCGCCAGCATGAAGACGAGGCCCGCGAACCCCGCGACGGTGGACTCGCCCTTCTGGTTCCCGGTGGCGATCATGGCAGCGCCGCCGACGCCGACGGCCCCCACCACGATGAGCAGGACGGAACAGGGCAGTCCCACCATGACGCTGCGGCGGCCGGACCGTATGACCATCGCGTCCGGGGCGGGGGAGAGGGGGTGCGGTGTCATGGTGCGTGAGCCTAACGAATCGCCGACGGCCTACGGCAGTTGCGGCTACGGCACGTATCCCGCCAACCGCGCCAGAAGGAACGTATCCCGCCAACCACGTGCCAACCGTGCGTCAGAAGAAGTAGCTCACCAGGAAGCACACCCCCGCACCCACAAGCCCCACCCCGATCATCCCGATCACAGCAGCCCGCGTCACTCCCCGCCCCGCCGCCTCCCACGCCGCGTCGAACGAGATACGGCTCCGGCCGAACGGGGCGAAACCGGTGGCGAGGCAGAAGACGCCGAGGCCCGTGAGGACCCAGCCGCCGAAGAAGGCGCCGAACCAGCGCCACGCCCGGTCCGTGCCGCTCTGGACGTAGTCGGCATCGCTCGCGCCGGCCGCCGTCGGTGGCTCCGTCTGCTGCACCGACAACTCGGTGCCCTGCGCGTACCGTTGCCTGACCTGCACCGCGGCCTTGGGGTCCGTGTTCGTGCCGCCGTCGGCGACAAAGGTGCCCTCGCAGCGGACGGGCCGGCGGTTCTTGCGGCTGCTGCGCGAGGCGTTGTTCGGGTAGCTCACCTCGCACTGCTGCACGGTCAGGGTGCCGTGCGTACCCGCCCAACCCGCCGTGTACGCCCCCTCGTACGCGCCGTATCCGCTCAGGGCGAGCCCCGCCAGCAGGAAGACCAGGCCGCCCGCGCGTCCGAGGCGGCCGAGGGCCCGCCCGAGGAGACCGGCGGCGGAACGGTCGGGTCCGGTGACCTTGCCGGTGGCTTGCGTCCGAGCCATGACAATCTGTCCTTCTCTTCCGCGGCGGCCGGTGGCAGCCGGTGGCGGCCCGTGGCGGTCATTGGGAGCCAGCATGGCATCCCGCGCGTGACGAGAGATACTGCGGGTGGCCGAGAAGCGATGAGCAGCGAGGAGACGCGACATGACCAGTCGACCCGGCAACTCACCCGATCCGCAGGGCTCTTCGCCGGACCGCGGTGTACTGGACGAGGCACTCGAACCGGAGCAGATCCGTTCCCTGAACTCCGCCCTGCGTCAACTGTCCACGTCCGACGGCGTCGGCAAGGACATGCAGGAGGCGGCCAAGAAGCTGCTCTCCGGGCGCCTTGCCCTGCGTGACGCCCTCGACGACCCCGCGGTGGCCCGCGCGCTGGGCAGCGGCATGTCGTCCCTGCGTGATCAGTGGGAGTCGCTGTCCGAGGAGGAGCGCGAGCAGATCAGGCGCGGGGAGACCGGGGAGAGCGGAGACCCCTCCTCCGGGCCGTCCGAGCCGAAGCGGCCGGAGGGCGACGGCCCACAACCCGGAAAGAAGAACCAAGGGCGCCACAGCGGCGGATTCTCGCTGTACTGACGCCCTCGCGGACGACGTACTCACACCGTCGCAGACGTCCTACTCCGCCGACATCCCACCATTGTGCGGCGCGGGCTCCAGGTCGAACTCCCCGTCCCGCGCCCCGAGTACGAACGCCCGCCACTCCGCCTCGGTGTACCGCAGCACCGTGTCGGGATCGAGGGACGAGCGCATGGCGACCGCGCCCTGCGGCAGATACGCGATCTCGACGCGCTCCTCGTGCGTCTCGGTGCCGGGCGCGGAGTGCCACTCGACCCCCGAGATGTCGAGGGCGTACAGCTCGTCCCGCTCGCGCTCCTTGCGCGCCTTGACGTCCTCGGGCTGAGTCTCGACCTCGTTGTCCCGTGCCTGGGTCATGCTGCTGGGCCTCTTCCTGACGTGCCTACGAAGTGTGCGTCTCAGCCTACTTGCGCGGATGGCGCTCACGCTGTGGAAGTGGAAAGTCACTCACAGTCCGCGGGTTCAGAGTTCTCCATCTTGCCGGCGCCGCTCATGATGCACCCCGGTCACCATCTCCACCTGGCCGTCGTACTTCGAGGTCAGATCCCGCCAAGCGGCGTCCTCGTTGCCCTCGTTCAGCTCGTGCCGGACGCCCATCTCCGTGAACGCCAGCCCCATCCCCGCGATCCGCTCCGCCAGGCTGCCCATGGACTGGTACATGCCGTCGCGCAGACCCTCGTAGACGACCCCGAACTTCTCGCCGATGTCGTCGTCGCCCCAGGGCGGCGTGGAACCGCTGCCGCCCTCCAGCGCGGTCAGGCCGTTCTGCAGGGCCTGCACCGCCTTGCTGAAGTCCAGGCCGACGCTGAACATGTTGAAGCCCTCGGTCTTGAGGACTCCGGGATCGGCCTGCATCCCGTCGTTGGCCACAACTGCCCCCCGTGACTCGGCTCTTCTGTCGCAGCGTCACCTTAACGGGCCCGCCGTGGCCCGAACCAGACCCATCCGCACACGGCGGAGGGGCGGCCCCCACCCGGGTGCCGCCCCTCTCGTCGCTCAGCCGTGCAAGGTCACTCAGCCGTGCACAGATCAGTGCCGCGGCGGCAGCCACCCCGTCTGGATCAGCTGCCCGCTCCTGCGCCGCGTGTGGAAGTACCCACGCCCGGGCGGCAGTTGCGACGCCGTGATGTTGCCGAGCAGTGCTCCCTCGGTCCGGTCGCCGGCGAGCACGATGCCCTGCGCGCCGAGCTCGCGCAGGCGCTGCATCACCGGCTCGTACAGCGACCGGCTGGCGCCGCCCGAGGAGCGCGCGATGATGACGCGCAGGCCGACGTCACGGGCGAAGGGCAGGTACTCGAGCAGCGGGGACAGCGGGTTCATACCGGTCGCCACCAGGTCGTAGTCGTCGATGATGACGAACGCGTCCGGGCTGCTGTACCAGCTGCGGTTGCGCAGCTGCTCGGGCGTCACGTCCGGGCCCGGCATCCGGCGGCCGAGCGAACCGGCCAGTCCCTCCAGCGTCTCCGCCAGCGAGGGCGCCGCCGCGCAGTACCGGGAGAGATGCGACTCGGGCACGCCCTCCAGGTGGGCACGCCGGTAATCACCCATGACGATCTTCGCCTGCTGCGGTGTGTAGCGCTCACAGATCTGCTTGATGAGCAGCCGCAGCATCGCGGACTTACCGGACTCGCTCTCACCGAACACGATGAAGTGCGGGTCCGTCTCGAAGTCCACGAAGACCGGCGCGAGCGACGACTCGTCGATGCCGATGGCGACACCGCGCTCCGGGTGCTCGAAGCCCTTGGGCAGCCGGTCCCAGGGCAGCATCGTCGGCAGCAGCCGTACGGCCGGGGCGGGGGCGCCCTGCCAGTTGTCGTTGATGCCCCGGACGAGGATCGCCGTCGCCTCCGACAGGTCCTCCGTCTCCGAGGAGCCGTCGACCCGGGGCAGGGCGGTCATGAAGTGCAGCTTGTCCGGCGTCAGACCGCGGCCCGGCACGGTGGCCGGCACGTTCTGCGCGACCTTGCGGTCGATCTCCGACTCGGTCGGGTCGCCGAGCCGCAGCTCGATGCGGTTCTGCAGCATGTCCTTGAGCGCGGGCCGCACTTCGGTGTAGCGGCTCGCGGTGAGGATCACATGCACACCGAAGCCGAGGCCACGCGTGGCGATCTCGGTGACGGTGGACTCGAGCAGCTCGTAGTCGGTCTTGAAGGTGGCCCAGCCGTCGATGACGAGGAAGACGTCACCCCAGGGCTGGTCGGGCAACTGGCCCGCGTTCCGGCGCTGACGGTAGGTCTGCACCGAGTCGACGTTGTTCGCGCGGAAGTACTCCTCGCGCGCGTTGAGGATCCCCTCGACCTCGCTGACCGTACGGCGCACCTTCTCGGCGTCGAGCCGGTTGGCGACCCCGCCGACGTGGGCCAGCTCCTCCATTGAGATGAGGCTGCCACCGCCGAAGTCCAGGCAGTAGAACTGCACTTCGGACGGTGTGTGGGTGAGCGCGAACGACGAGATCAGCGTGCGCAGCAGCGTCGACTTGCCGGACTGCGGGCCACCGACGAACAGACCGTGGCCCGCACCACCGGAGAAGTCCCGGTACAGCACGTCGCGCCGCTGCTCGAACGGCTTGTCGACCAGGCCGACCGGCACATTGAGCCGGCCGAGTGCCGTGTAGTCGGGCGCGGTCAGGCCGCGTTCCGGGTGGACGGCGAGCTGGGGGAGGAGCTGCTCCAGCGAGGGCGCCTCCTCCAGCGGGGGCAGCCACACCTGGTGGGCGGGCGGGCCCTGGTTGACCATCCGGCCGACGAGGACGTCCAGGACGGTGTCGGCGAGCGCGTCGTCCACCCTGTTGTCGGGCTCCGGCTCGTCGATCACCGGCTGCGGCGGCAGCTGCACGTGCTCCGCCGTGAACAGCGCGGGCCGGAGCTGCGTCGAGCGGTGCACCCGGGACGGGCCTTCGCCGTGGTACGGCCCCGACACGTACGCCGCCTTGAAGCGGACCATGGTGTCGGTGTCGTACCGCAGATAGCCGGAGCCGGGGATCGACGGCAGGTGGTAGGCGTCCGGGACGCCGATCGCCGTGCGGGACTCGGCGGCGGAGAAGGTCCGCAGACCGATCCGGTACGACAGGTACGTGTCCAGGCCGCGGAGCTTGCCTTCCTCCAGGCGCTGCGAGGCCAGCAGCAGGTGGATGCCCAGCGACCGGCCGATACGGCCGATCTGGATGAACATGTCGATGAAGTCGGGCTTGGCGGTGAGGAGTTCGGAGAACTCGTCGAGCACGATCACCAGTGAGGCCATCGGCTCCAGCGCGGCGCCGGCCGCCCGGGCCTTCTCGTAGTCGTGCAGGTTGGCGTAGTTGCCGGCCGAGCGCAGCAGCTCCTGGCGGCGCTGCGTCTCACCCATGATCGAGTCGCGCATGCGGTCGACGAGGGTGAGGTCGTCGGCGAGGTTGGTGATGACCGCCGCGGTGTGCGGCATGTCCGCCATACCGGCGAAGGTCGCACCGCCCTTGAAGTCCGCGAGGATGAAGTTCAGCGTCTCCGAGGAGTGCGTCACCGCGAGACCGAGCACCAGTGTGCGCAGCACCTCGGACTTGCCGGAACCGGTCGCGCCGACGCACAGACCGTGCGGGCCCATGCCCTCCTGCGAGGCCTCCTTGAGGTCCAGCATGACCGGCTCGCCGTTCTCGCCGACACCGATCGGCACCCGAAGCCGCTCGTGCAGCGTGCGGGGCCGCCAGGTGCGGGAGACGTCGACGGCGCCCGCGTCGCCGATGCCCATGAGGTCGGTGAAGTCCAGGTTGGACAGCAGGGGTTCGCCCTCCTCCGCGGAGCCGACCCGGAAGGGGGCCAGCTGCCGGGCCAGGGACTCGGCCTGCGCCGGGTTCAGCACATCGGGCTTGCCGTTGTACGCGGACTCATGGCCGACGAACAGCCGCATCCGCTCCGGCTTCACGTAGACCGTGAGGCCCGCGCGCAGCTCCTCCTCCAGCTCGCCGGGGGAGATCTCGATGAACGTGACGCCCTGCAGGCCCTCGGCGCTGGCGAGTTCGGAGTCCGGCGGTACGGTGCCGCCGTCGAGTACCACGATCAGGTGCGGCTGGTCGTAGACCGGGTTGGCGTCCCGGTTCCAGCGCGGCCGGTCGTCCAACTGGTCCGCCAGCGCCTCCTCCAGCTCCCCGAGGTCGTCGAAGAGGAGCCGGGTCGAACCCGCGCCGTCCTTGACCTTCGGATGCTGGCTGTGCGGCAGCCACTTGATCCAGTCCCAGTCCGCCGTCGCCGAGGGATGCGCCACCACGGCGATCATCAGGTCCTCGGGCGAATGCAGCGTCGCCAGCTGGGCCAGGGCCGCGCGGGCACTGCCGTAGACCGTGTCGGTCTCTCCGCACACCGTCACGTGGTAAAAGGCGCGAAGCGAGACGGAGACGGGCAGGTCGGACAGGCTGCCATGCGCGTCGAGGAAGGCCTTCATCGCCGCCGCGGTCAGCGGCTCCAACTCGTCCTTGGGTGCCGTCTCGGGCGCGACGAGCGGAGTGTTGAGCTGCTGGATGCCACGGCCGATGCGTACGGAGGCGAAGTCCGCGTCGGTCGGGCGCCGTTCCCACAGCCGCTTGCCGTCGGCCGCCACCGCCCACAGCTGTTCCGGGTCGGGATGCTGGAAGAGCTGGCTGCGCCGCTGCAGTTCGGCGGTCTTGTGCACGTCCTTGCGGACCTGCTCGAGATAGCGGAAGTAGTCACGCCGGTCCTGTGCCATTCCCGCGCCGCCGCCCTGCCGGGACCTGGCGAACTGGGCGATGGCCATGGCCAGCGTCGAGGCCAGCATCAGCCCGCCGACGACCCTCATGTAGGAGGGCAGGCCGGGCATGAAGAAGAAGCCCACGGAACCCAGCATGCCCATCATGGGCAGCATGTTCATCAACATGCTCTCGTCGCCCTCGCGAGGGATCTCGGGCGGCGTCTCGAGTTTGACCTCGCCGTCCGGGACTGCCGGGGGCACTATCCGCGGTGGTCGCTTGATGATGACGACGCTCACCGATGCACTCATCCTTCGCGATTGATACGTCCTGGCATCGACGCCCCCGTGTACCGCGACGTGTTCTCGTTCGCGTAGGCGCCATACGTGTGGGCGTCGATCCTACTGATGCTTCGAGTGCCCTAGGGAGCCAGGAGGATGGAGATGCCGAGGGGGCCCGGGGAGGAAACCGGGGAGGTGGCCCCCGCACCCCCCATGGCAACGGATATGGTGGCGCTCCGCGTCGTACGAGCGGCGCGAGGAAGCCTTGTCCAGCAGGGGGAAGTACCAGGTGAGCACGGGGACGTCGACAGGTTTCTGCCGAATCACGATCGCGGCGCCGGACAGCCGGGTCGATGTCGCGCTACCGGAGGATCTGCCGATTCAGGACCTATTTCCTGAGATCGTCAGGCTCTCGGGCCTGGCCCGGCCGGACGCCGATCCGGCCGGCTACCACCTGGTCAGCCGCGAGGGCCAAGTACTCGACGCCAGCCGCTCGTTGCTCGAGCACCGGGTCAGGGACGGCGATGTACTGCTGCTGCGCACCTTCGCCGACTCCCTGCCGCCGGCCGTGCACGACGACGTCGTGGACGCGATCGCCGCCGCGGTCAAGCAGGACATCCGCAGCTGGAACGACAACCTGATGCGCGTGGCCGGACTCGTCTCCGGCGCACTGCTGCTGATCATGCTCGGCTTCGTCTTCTGGTTCGCGGATCCGATACGGCACGACATGCACGGCCTGCAGGGCATCCTCGCCGGCGTGGTCGCCCTGGCCCTGACGGCACTCGCCGGGGTACGGGCCCGCGTGTACGACGACCGTGGTTCCGCCGTCGCGCTCGGCATCTCGGCGCTGCCGCACGCGCTCATCGCGGGCTCCGGCGTCATCCCGCAGGACGCGGGCGAGGGCCCCGGCCGGATCCAGTTCCTCGTCGGCTGTGTCGCCGTACTCCTGCTCTCGGTCGTGCTGATCATGCTGCTGCCGCAGGGCGACGCCCCGTTCGTGGCCGCCGCGCTGGCCGCCGGGATCGGCACGCTCGCCGTGTTCTGCGGGGTGCTCACCGAGGCGGAGCCGCGGGAGATCGCCGCCGGCACCTCCGTCGTCGGCCTGGCGGTCGTCGGCTTCCTGCCCGGCTGGTCCGCCCGCTTCGCGAAGCTGCCGATCGGCTTCCGCAACCCGGAGGACCTGGCCCGGGCCCGTCGTGAGGGCCGCGAGGGCGACCTCGAAGCCGTCGACGTCCAGCGCATCGTCGCCCAGACCAGCCGGGGCCACGAACTGCTGCTCGGCCTGGTCGGGGGCTGCGCCGCCGTCATCGTCGGCGCCGGTGGCGCGGTGCTCGGCTTCAGCGACGGGGGCTGGGCCCAGCTGCTGGCCCTGTGCACCGGCCTCGCCGCGATGCTGCGCGCCCGTCTCTTCCGCTACACCGCCCAGGTCACCTGCCTGTTCGTGGCCGGTGTCAGCACGATCGCGCTGCTGGTGCTCGGGCTGGCCATCTCGCCGCCGGCCGGCATCATCGTCGAGCTCCTCAAGGGCGACTCCAGCGCCGTCGACTTCCGCACCCTGTGGCTCGCCGCCACGGTCGGCGTGGGCGTGCTGGTCCTGATCGCGATCGCGCTGATCGTGCCGCAGAAGGGGCTCTCCCCGTTCTGGGGCCGCATGCTCGATCTCGCCGACTCGCTGGTGCTGCTCTCCCTGGTCCCGATCTGCCTGGCCGTCCTCGATGTCTACGGCAAGGTCCGCGGCGGCATCTGAGCGGCGCGGGAGGCCTGTCAAGAGCGCGCTCGTCTGCTGGTACGCTGTGTAACGGCCGTTTGTGTACGCACCCCCGGAGCCCCTGGCTCTGGAGGCCGCGCCCAGCGGATCCCCGCCTCCCGAGTAATGGAAGCTCCCCCGAGAAGTGGACCGGGGGCACTCGGTGGCCCTTCACAGACTACGAGGAGTACGCGTGTCGCTCGACGCCGCTACGAAGAAGCAGATCATCACCGAGTTCGGTACCAAGGAGGGCGACACCGGCTCTCCCGAGGTCCAGGTCGCGATGCTCTCGCGCCGTATCTCGGACCTGACCGAGCACCTCAAGACCCACAAGCACGACCACCACTCCCGTCGTGGTCTGCTGATCCTGGTCGGTCAGCGCCGTCGGCTGCTGCAGTACCTGGCGAAGAAGGACATCGCGCGCTTCCGCGCGCTGGTCGACCGCCTCGGCATCCGCCGCGGTGCGGCGGGCGCCAAGTAAGACGCCGTGAAGGGAGCGGTTCCCGAGAGGATCGGGGGCCGCTCCCTTTGCCGTACGTGCGGAAACGTGCGGAGTGTCACACCCGCTTTGTAGTGTGGTAGCACAACGCAGTACGCACGACACAGCACAACCAGAAAGAAAAAGAGAGGAGAAGCGCGCCTCGCCGCCGCCGGTCCTCGGTAGTGGCCCCCGGGCGAGTGAGCCCCGGGTGCTTCGATCGAAGACCGGCCCGCACCAGACGGAGCGCTTCTCCGCAACCGTCCCCCTGCCACACGGGCAGCCACGGGACAAAGACGACAAGTAACGGAGAAAACGCTAGTGGAGAACGAGACCCACTACGCCGAGGCCGTCATCGACAACGGCTCCTTCGGCACCCGCACCATCCGCTTCGAGACGGGCCGCCTGGCCAAGCAAGCCGCCGGCTCCGCCGTGGCGTACCTGGACGACGACACCATGGTGCTGTCGGCCACCACCGCCTCCAAGAACCCCAAGGACCAGCTCGACTTCTTCCCCCTCACGGTGGACGTCGAGGAGCGGATGTACGCCGCCGGCAAGATCCCCGGCAGCTTCTTCCGCCGTGAGGGCCGGCCGTCCGAGGACGCCATCCTCACCTGCCGCCTCATCGACCGCCCGCTGCGCCCGTCCTTCAAGAAGGGCCTGCGCAACGAGATCCAGGTCGTCGCCACGATCATGGCCCTCAACCCCGACCACCTGTACGACGTCGTGGCGATCAACGCCGCCTCCGCGTCCACGCAGCTGGCCGGTCTGCCCTTCTCCGGCCCGATCGGCGGCGTCCGCGTCGCGCTGATCAACGGCCAGTGGGTCGCGTTCCCGACGCACACCGAGCTCGAGGACGCCGTCTTCGACATGGTCGTCGCGGGCCGCACCCTGGAGGACGGCGACGTCGCGATCATGATGGTCGAGGCCGAGGCCACCGAGAAGACCATCCAGCTGGTCAAGGGCGGCGTCGAGGCGCCGACCGAGGAGGTCGTCGCCGCCGGTCTGGACGCCGCGAAGCCCTTCATCAAGGTCCTCTGCAAGGCCCAGTCGGACCTCGCCGCGAAGGCCGCCAAGCCGACCGGCGAGTTCCCGATCTTCCTGGACTACCAGGACGACGTCCTTGAGGCGCTCACCGGCGCAGTCAAGCCGGAGCTCGCCCAGGCGCTCACGATCGTCGGCAAGCAGGAGCGCGAGGCCGAGCTGGACCGCGTGAAGGCGCTCGCCGCCGAGAAGCTCCTGCCGGAGTTCGAGGGCCGCGAGAAGGAGATCTCCGCCGCGTACCGCTCGCTGACCAAGGCCCTGGTCCGTGAGCGCGTCATCAAGGAGAAGAAGCGCATCGACGGGCGTGGCGTCACGGACATCCGTACGCTCGCCGCCGAGGTCGAGGCCATTCCGCGGGTGCACGGTTCCGCCGTGTTCGAGCGGGGCGAGACCCAGATCCTGGGCGTCACCACGCTGAACATGCTCCGTATGGAGCAGCAGCTGGACACCCTCTCCCCGGTGACCCGCAAGCGCTACATGCACAACTACAACTTCCCGCCGTACTCCACCGGCGAGACCGGCCGCGTCGGCTCCCCGAAGCGCCGCGAGATCGGCCACGGCGCCCTCGCCGAGCGCGCCCTGATCCCGGTCCTGCCGACGCGTGAGGAGTTCCCCTACGCGATCCGCCAGGTCTCCGAGGCGCTCAGCTCGAACGGCTCGACGTCCATGGGCTCGGTCTGCGCCTCCACCATGTCGCTGCTGAACGCCGGTGTGCCGCTGAAGGCCCCGGTCGCCGGTATCGCCATGGGCCTGATCTCCCAGGAGATCGACGGCGAGACGCACTACGTCACCCTCACCGACATCCTCGGTGCGGAGGACGCCTTCGGCGACATGGACTTCAAGGTCGCCGGCACCAAGGAGTTCGTGACCGCCCTCCAGCTCGACACCAAGCTGGACGGCATCCCGGCCTCCGTCCTGGCCGCGGCCCTCAAGCAGGCCCGTGACGCCCGCCTCCACATCCTCGACGTGATGATGGAAGCGATCGACACGCCGGACGAGATGTCCCCGAACGCCCCGCGGATCATCACCGTCAAGATCCCCGTGGACAAGATCGGCGAGGTCATCGGCCCCAAGGGCAAGATGATCAACCAGATCCAGGAGGACACCGGCGCCGACATCACGATCGAGGACGACGGCACGATCTACATCGGCGCGGTCGACGGCCCCTCCGCCGAGGCCGCCCGCACCACGATCAACGGCATCGCCAACCCGACGATGCCCGAGGTCGGCGAGCGCTACCTGGGTACGGTCGTGAAGACCACCACCTTCGGCGCCTTCGTCTCCCTGCTCCCCGGCAAGGACGGTCTGCTGCACATCTCGCAGATCCGCAAGCTGGCCGGCGGCAAGCGCGTGGAGAACGTCGAGGACGTCGTCGGCGTGGGCCAGAAGGTCCAGGTCGAGATCGCCGAGATCGACTCCCGCGGCAAGCTCTCCCTGATCCCCGTGATCGAGGGCGAAGACGCTGACGAAGAAGACAAGAAGGACGCTGCGTCCGACAGCGGCTCCGCCGCGGGCGACCAGTGACGTCGAACAACTCCACGGCGACGGCCCGCACCTCTTCGGAGGCGCGGGCCGTCGCCCGTACCCAAACCCTGATCAAGGGCGTCAACGGCATCGGTACGGTCCGTAAGACCACCCTCCCCGGAGGCCTCCGCGTCGTCACCGAAACGCTCCCGTCCGTGCGCTCCGCCACCTTCGGCATCTGGGCGCATGTCGGCTCCCGCGACGAGACGCCGGCCCTGAACGGCGCCACGCACTACCTGGAGCACCTCCTCTTCAAGGGCACCACCCGCAGGTCCGCGCTCGACATCTCTTCGGCCCTCGACGCGGTCGGCGGCGAGATGAACGCGTTCACGGCCAAGGAGTACACGTGCTACTACGCGCGCGTGCTCGACGCCGACCTGCCGCTCGCCATCGACGTCGTCTGCGACATGCTCACGGGCTCCCTCATCCTCGAAGAGGACGTCAACGTCGAGCGGGGCGCCATCCTCGAAGAGATCGCGATGACCGAGGACGACCCGGGCGACTGCGTGCACGACCTGTTCGCGCACACGATGTTCGGCGACAACCCCCTCGGCCGCCCCGTCCTCGGCACGGTCGACACGGTCAACGGCCTCACCGCCGACCGCATCCGCCGCTTCTACAAGAAGCACTACGACCCGACCCACCTCGTGGTCGCCTGCGCCGGCAACATCGACCACAACAAGGTCGTACGACAGGTCCGCGCCGCCTTCGAGAAGGCGGGCGCCCTCAACAGCCTCGACGCCACGCCCATCGCCCCGCGGCACGGCAGCCGGAGCGTCCGCACCGCCGGACGCGTCGAGCTGATCGGCCGCAAGACGGAGCAGGCGCACATCGTCCTCGGCATGCCGGGCCTGGCCCGCACGGACGAGCGCCGCTGGGCGCTGGGCGTGCTGAACACGGCGCTCGGCGGCGGGATGTCGTCCCGCCTCTTCCAGGAGGTCCGCGAAAAGCGCGGCCTGGCCTACAGCGTGTACTCGTACACCTCCGGCTTCGCCGACTGCGGCCTCTTCGGCGTGTACGCGGGCTGCCGCCCGTCCCAGGTGCACGACGTGCTGAAGATCTGCCGCGACGAACTCGACCAGGTCGCCGAGCACGGCCTGCCCGAGGACGAGATCGACCGCGCCATCGGCCAGCTCCGTGGCTCCACGGTCCTCGGACTGGAGGACACGGGCGCGCTGATGAACCGTATCGGCAAGAGTGAACTGTGCTGGGGCGAGCAGATGTCCGTCGACGACATGCTGGCCCGGATAGCCTCGGTCACCCCGGACGACGTCCGCGCGGTCGCCCGCGACATCCTGGGACAGCGGCCCTCGCTGTCGGTCATCGGCCCGCTGAAGGACAAACAGGCGTCCCGTCTGCACGAAGCGGTCGCGTCGTAAGCCTCTCGGTCGCGTAAGTCCTCTCCTGAAGGAACTGAAGGAAGCAAGAACATGAGCAAGCTGCGCGTGGCGGTCCTCGGTGCCAAGGGCCGGATCGGATCCGAGGCGGTACGGGCGGTCGAGGCAGCCGAGGACATGGAGCTGGTCGCCGCCCTCAGCCGGGGCGACAAGCTGGAGACCCTGGCCGAGACCGGCGCCCAGGTCGCCGTCGAACTGACCACGCCGGCCTCGGTGATGGGCAACCTCGATTTCTGCGTACGGCACGGCATCCACGCCGTCGTCGGTACGACGGGCTGGACCGAGGACCGTCTCGCGCAGCTCAAGGGCTGGCTGGCCCAGTCCCCGGAGACGGGTGTGCTCATCGCGCCCAACTTCTCCATCGGGGCCGTCCTGACGATGAAGTTCGCGCAGATCGCGGCGCCCTACTTCGAGTCCGTCGAGGTCGTCGAGCTGCACCACCCGAACAAGGTGGACGCCCCCAGCGGCACCGCCACCCGCACGGCCCAGCTCATCGCCGAGGCGCGGGCGAACGCGGGCTCCGCCCCGGCCCCGGACGCCACGGTCACCGCCCTGGACGGCGCCCGCGGGGCGACCGTCGACGGGATCCCGGTCCACGCGATCCGGCTGCGCGGGCTGCTCGCCCACCAGGAGGTGCTGCTGGGCGGCGAGGGCGAGACGCTGACCGTCCGCCATGACTCGCTCCACCACAGCAGCTTCATGCCGGGCATCCTGCTCGGCGCCCGCCGCGTGGTGACCACTCCCGGCCTCACCTTCGGCCTGGAACACTTCCTGGACCTCGGCTGACCGTCATGCGCGCGAAGATCACTTATGCCGTCACGGCTGCCGTCCTGGTCATCTACTTCGTCCTGGTCGGCAGCCGCGGCGTCATGCTCATCCAGGCCGGCACGGCCCTGACCGTCACCTTCGGTGTCGCGGTGCTGATCCTGCCGGTGATCGGCCTGTGGTTCCTGTGGAAGAACACCGAGTTCGTCCGCAAGGCCAACCGGCTCGCCGCCGAACTCGACGCCGAGGGCGGCCTGCCCGTCGACGAACTGAAGCGCACCGCCGGCGGACGCATCGACCGCGACTCGGCCGACGAGGTGTTCGCCAAGCGCAAGGCCGAGACGGAGGCCGCCCCCGACGACTGGCGCAGCTGGTTCCGCCTCGCCGTCGCCTACCACGACGCCCGCGACACCCCACGCGCCCGCAAGGCGATGCAGCGGGCAATCACGCTAAGGGAGACGGCGCGCTGAGGAGCGCCCCGAAGGGGTGCGGGGCTGTATCGATATGCGGCTCCGCCGCGATGGGGGTCCCCCGCTCGAGCGAAGCCGAGAGTGGGGGAGCGACCAGCCCCACCGGCCCGCAGATTCTCACGTTGCTCCTAGCGGCGCGCCTCCGCGGCCCACGCCTCGATCGTGTCCGCGGCCCGGTCGAACGCCTCCGGCCGCGCCAGGAAGTCGGCGTTGTGCGTGGTCAGCAGCGGCTTCTCGTCCTCCGGAGCCCGCCCTTGTCGTACGAGGGTCAGGGCCTGCCCCTGCACTGTGCGCGGCAGCCCGAGCCAGCGCACCGGCTGCTGCACCGTCCGCACGGTGACGATGCGGTCCCAGGCCACCGTGCGCGTGCCGAGGAAGCCCACCCGGCGCAGACCGCGCACGCTCACCCACACACCCATGCGCAGCATCCGCAGGGCGGCGGCGATCACGGCGAGCGCGATGCCGAAGACCACTCCGGACTCGGTGAGCGTGCCGGTCAACGCGATGATGACGGCCGCGAACAGCACATACGAGGCGAGCAGCAGCAGAATGGCCGCCACGCCTACCCGGCAGGGCCCGGGACGGTAGGGACGCCGCCACCGGTCGCGGTCGTCGAACGGCAGCGGGACATCCTCCGCTGCCTCGTATGCGCGGTCGGCCGTCAGGAAGGGCAGGGGCACGGCTGGTCCTCACTCAATCCATGCATGGGCTTGTGCCCGGTGAGGTTATCGACCCGTGTCCCCGCTCACCACCCTCGGGGGTCCGGATGGGGTCAGCGCCCGCTGTCCGCCTGCGACTGCTCGGGCTGCGTGGACGACTGGTCCTGGGACAGCGCCGGCATTCCGAGCACCAGGGACCCGACCAGCCCCGCCACGATGGTGAGTCCCAGCAGCCAGCGCCCGGCTATCTGCCCGGCGGACGCCCGCTCACGCGGTGGGGGCGCGACATTGCTGCGATACCTGTCGGACTCGGCGACGAAGGCGAACGGAACGGGTTCGCGCCGACGAAACATCAGAGGTACCTCTCCTCTCCGGGACCCTGGGCCTCTTCGGGGCTCTCAGGGATCGAACGAATCGCTGTCACCGAGACAGACGAGCGAACGCCTCAAAAGGTGCCCGATTTCCCCGACTTCGCAGAAGTTCGCCAATGTTCGCTGCTGTTAGCGACCGAATGTCGCGGCCCGGCACCGAACGCCCCGTTGTCAGTGCCGGGCCGTAGAGTGGGCGCCGCCCCAGAGAAGTGATGGAAGGGACCCTCCGAGCCGTGACCGACACCCCCGCCGACGACCTCAAGCCCAGCTTCCGCGGTGACGTCACCGTCGAGCTGGTGAAGCACACCGCGTCCGACGCCGACGTGCTGTTCGCCGCCCGCGTCTCGACCATCGGCGAGCAGTCCCTGGAGGAGCTGGGCAAGGACCCCGAGCGCTCCAAGGGCCTGATCAACTACCTGATGCGGGACCGGCACGGCAGCCCCTTCGAGCACAACTCGATGACCTTCTTCATCAGCGCCCCGATCTTCGTCTTCCGCGAGTTCATGCGCCACCGCGTGGGCTGGTCGTACAACGAGGAATCGGGCCGGTACCGCGAGCTCCAGCCGGTCTTCTACGTCCCCGACGAGTCCCGCAAGCTGGTCCAGGAGGGCCGCCCCGGCAAGTACGTCTTCGTCGAGGGCACCCAGGCCCAGCAGGAGCTGGTCGGCCGCGTGATGGAGGACTCGTACCGACAGGCGTACGAGTCGTACCAGCAGATGCTCGCCGCCGGCGTCGCCCGCGAGGTGGCCCGCGCGGTCCTCCCCGTAGGCCTGTTCTCCTCCATGTACGCCACCTGCAACGCCCGCTCGCTGATGCACTTCCTCGGCCTGCGCACCCAGCACGAACTGGCGAAGGTCCCGTCCTTCCCGCAGCGCGAGATCGAGATGGTCGGCGAGAAGATGGAGGCGGAGTGGGCCAGGCTCATGCCCCTCACCTACGCCGCGTTCAATGCCAACGGCCGCGTCGCGCCGTAACGCACGGACGCTGCCCTGCCGGGCACAGTTGTACGGGGCGGCTGGGCGAAGTGTCCGTATTGCGGCATTTGGAGAAGTTCATCTAGCCTGATCAAACGGACCCGGCACTGCTTGAACCCCCGAGCAGGCAGTGCCGGGCTCCATCTTTGTCACGACTTGTCGCCTGCCCCGAGGGCAGACCCCGCCCTGAGCAACGAGTAGCGTGTTACCCATGGCTCCGACCTCCACTCCGCAGACCCCCTTCGGGCGGGTCCTCACCGCCATGGTCACGCCCTTCACGGCGGACGGCGCACTCGACCTCGACGGCGCGCAGCGGCTCGCTACCCACCTGGTGGACGCAGGCAACGACGGCCTGATCATCAACGGCACCACCGGCGAGTCCCCCACCACGAGCAATGCGGAGAAAAAGGATCTCGTACGAGCCGTCCTCGAGGCGGTCGGCGACCGGGCCCACGTCGTCGCCGGCGTCGGCACCAACGACACCCGCCACAGCCTCGAACTCGCCCGCGAGGCCGAGAAGACGGGCGCGCACGGCCTCCTGGTCGTGACGCCGTACTACAACAAGCCCCCGCAGGAAGGCCTCTACCGGCACTTCACGGCCATCGCCGACGCCACCGAGCTGCCGGTCATGCTCTACGACATCCCCGGCCGCAGCGGCGTCCCGATCAACTCCGAGACGCTGGTCCGGCTCGCCGAACACCCGCGCATCGTCGCCAACAAGGACGCCAAGGGCGACCTCGGCCGGGCCAGCTGGGCCATCGCACGCTCCGCCCTCGCCTGGTACTCCGGCGACGACATGCTGAACCTGCCGCTGCTCTCCGTGGGCGCCGTCGGCTTCGTCTCCGTCGTCGGCCACGTGGTCACCCCCGAGCTGCGCGCCCTGGTCGAGGCGTACACCGCGGGCGACGTCCACAAGGCGACCGAGATCCACCAGAAGCTGCTCCCGGTCTACACCGGCATGTTCCGCACCCAGGGCGTCATGACCACCAAGGCCGCGCTCACCCTCCAGGGCCTGCCCGCCGGACCGCTGCGCGCACCGATGGTCGAACTCACTCCAGAGGAGATCGAGCAGCTCAAGATCGATCTTGCCGCGGGCGGGGTACAGCTCTAACACCAGACTTCGCGCGAGTCCTCGCGCAACGAAACTCCACAACTGAATAGCAGGCCACCGGTGCCTGCACAGACAACGACAACTGCTACTGCACGAACGTCATGCGCGCCACGTGCCCACCGGTACGTGGCGCGTGTGGTGAGGAGAGTCTTTTGAGTCATCCGCATCCCGAACTCGGCCCGCCCCCGTCGCTGCCCGACGGCGGCCTACGGGTCACCCCGCTCGGCGGCCTCGGTGAAATCGGCCGGAACATGACGGTCTTCGAATACGGCGGCCGCCTCCTGATCGTCGACTGCGGAGTGCTCTTCCCCGAGGAGGAGCAGCCCGGAATCGACCTGATCCTGCCGGACTTCTCGTCCGTCAGGGACCGCCTCGACGACATCGAGGGCATCGTCCTCACGCACGGCCACGAGGACCACATCGGCGGCGTCCCCTTCCTGCTCCGCGAGAAGCCGGACATCCCGCTGATCGGCTCCAAGCTGACCCTCGCCCTGATCGAGGCCAAGCTCCAGGAGCACCGCATCCGCCCCTACACGCTCGAAGTCGCGGAGGGCCACCGCGAACGCATCGGCCCCTTCGACTGCGAGTTCGTGGCGGTCAACCACTCCATCCCGGACGCCCTCGCGGTCGCCATCCGCACACCCGCGGGCATGGTGGTCCACACCGGCGACTTCAAGATGGACCAGCTCCCGCTGGACGGCCGGCTCACGGATCTGCACGCGTTCGCACGTCTGAGCGAGGAGGGCATCGACCTGCTCCTCTCCGACTCGACGAACGCCGAGGTCCCGGGCTTCGTCCCGCCCGAGCGCGACATCTCGAACGTCCTGCGCCAGGTCTTCGGATCCGCCCGCAAGCGGATCATCGTGGCCAGCTTCGCCAGCCACGTCCACCGCATCCAGCAGATCCTGGACGCGGCCCACGAGTACGGCCGTCGCGTCGCCTTCGTCGGCCGCTCCATGGTCCGCAACATGGGTATCGCACGGGACCTGGGCTATCTCAAGGTCCCGCCCGGCCTGGTAGTCGACGTCAAGACCCTCGACGACCTCCCGGACGACGAGATCGTGCTGGTCTGCACGGGCTCACAGGGCGAACCGATGGCAGCCCTGTCGAGGATGGCCAACCGCGACCACCAGATCCGCATCGTCGAGGGCGACACGGTGATCCTGGCGTCGTCGCTCATCCCCGGCAACGAGAACGCGGTCTACCGCGTGATCAACGGCCTGACCCGCTGGGGCGCGAACGTCGTCCACAAGGGCAACGCCAAGGTCCACGTCTCGGGCCACGCCTCCGCCGGCGAGCTCCTGTACTTCTACAACATCTGCCGCCCGAAGAACCTGATGCCGGTGCACGGCGAATGGCGCCACCTACGGGCCAACGCCGAACTGGGCGCCCTGACCGGCGTCCCGCACGACCGCATCGTCATCGCCGAGGACGGCGTCGTCGTCGACCTAGTCGAGGGCAAGGCCAAGATCTCCGGCAAGGTCCAGGCGGGCTACGTCTACGTCGACGGTCTCTCCGTCGGCGACGTGGGCGAGCCGGCCCTCAAGGACCGCAAGATCCTCGGCGACGAGGGCATCATCTCGGTCTTCGTCGTCATCGACGCGTCGACCGGCAAGATCACGGCAGGGCCGCATGTCCAGGCCCGTGGCTCCGGCATCGAGGACTCGGCCTTCAGCGACGTCCTCCCGAAGGTCACGGAAGTCCTGGAACGCTCCGCCCAGGACGGCGTCGTGGAGCCTCATCAGATGCAGCAACTCATCCGACGCACGCTGGGCAAGTGGGTCTCTGACACGTACCGGCGCAGGCCGATGATCCTCCCTGTCGTGGTGGAGGTCTGACCCGCGTACGACCCCTGGCTACGCGCCAACCTGGAGCGGGGGGGGGGGGGGGCGGGGGGAGGGCCGCGCGGCGTTGGAGGGGGTGGGGGAGCCGACTGCGGCTGCGGGCAGCGGTGTGGGCCGGGGTGACGCCCACGCAACGGCTGCTGACGCTGCTGCACCCGCCGCCGCTGCCG
>NZ_JBFALC010000063.1:0-57420 GCF_040656035.1 Streptomyces sp. NPDC050211 | reverse complement strand
CTTCGCCGGTCGTCCCGCAGGTCCCGGCGGTGGCGGTGGCGGCGGCTTCGCCGGTCGTCCCGGTGGTCCCGGCGGTGGCGGCGGTGGCCGTCCCGGCTTCGGTGGCCGTCCCGGCGGTCCCGGTGGCCGTGGTGGCACGCAGGGCGCCTTCGGTCGTCCCGGCGGTCCCGCGCGTCGCGGTCGCAAGTCGAAGCGGCAGAGGCGCCAGGAGTACGAGGCCATGCAGGCCCCGTCGGTCGGCGGCGTGATGCTGCCTCGCGGCAACGGCGAGACTGTTCGCCTGTCGCGCGGTGCCTCGCTCACCGACTTCGCGGAGAAGATCAACGCCAACCCGGCGTCCCTCGTCGCGGTCATGATGAACCTCGGCGAAATGGTCACGGCCACCCAGTCCGTTTCCGACGAGACGCTGGAGCTCCTCGCCGGCGAGATGAACTACACGGTTCAGATCGTCAGCCCCGAGGAGGAGGACCGTGAGCTGCTCGAGTCCTTCGACATCGAGTTCGGCGAGGACGAGGGCGGCGAGGAAGACCTCGTCATCCGTCCGCCGGTCGTGACCGTCATGGGTCACGTCGACCACGGTAAGACCCGGCTCCTCGACGCCATCCGCAAGACGAACGTCATCGCGGGCGAGGCCGGCGGCATCACCCAGCACATCGGTGCCTACCAGGTCGCGACCGAGGTCAACGACGAAGAGCGCAAGATCACCTTCATCGACACCCCGGGTCACGAGGCGTTCACCGCCATGCGTGCCCGTGGTGCCCGGTCGACCGACATCGCCATCCTGGTCGTCGCGGCCAACGACGGTGTCATGCCGCAGACGATCGAGGCGCTCAACCACGCCAAGGCGGCCGACGTCCCGATCGTCGTCGCGGTCAACAAGATCGACGTCGAGGGCGCCGACCCGACCAAGGTCCGCGGTCAGCTGACCGAGTACGGGCTGGTGGCCGAGGAGTACGGCGGCGAGACCATGTTCGTCGACATCTCCGCCAAGCAGGGTCTGAACATCGACTCCCTGCTGGAGGCCGTGGTCCTCACGGCCGACGCCTCGCTCGACCTGCGGGCCAACCCGAACCAGGACGCGCAGGGCATCGCGATCGAGTCCCGTCTCGACCGCGGCCGCGGTGCCGTGTCGACGGTCCTCGTCCAGCGCGGCACGCTGCGGGTCGGCGACACCATGGTGGTCGGCGACGCGTACGGCCGAGTCCGGGCGATGCACGACGACAACGGCAACAACGTCTCCGAGGCGGGTCCGTCGACGCCGGTTCAGGTCCTGGGCCTGACCAACGTCCCGGGCGCGGGCGACAACTTCCTCGTCGTCGAGGAGGACCGCACGGCCCGGCAGATCGCCGAGAAGCGTGCCGCCCGCGAGCGCAACGCGGCCTTCGCCAAGCGCACGCGCCGCGTCTCGCTCGAGGACCTGGACAAGGTGCTCAAGGCCGGCGAGGTCCAGCAGCTCAACCTCATCATCAAGGGTGACGCTTCTGGTTCCGTCGAGGCTCTCGAGTCCTCCCTGCTCCAGCTGGACGTCGGCGAAGAGGTCGACATCCGCGTCCTGCACCGCGGCGTCGGTGCGGTCACGGAGTCGGACATCGACCTGGCGATGGGCTCGGACGCCATCGTGATCGGCTTCAACGTCCGTGCGGCCGGTCGTGCCGCGCAGATGGCCGAGCGCGAGGGCGTGGACGTCCGGTACTACTCGGTCATCTACCAGGCGATCGAGGAGATCGAGGCGGCCCTCAAGGGCATGCTCAAGCCGGAGTACGAAGAGGTCGAGCTCGGTACGGCGGAGATCCGCGAGGTCTTCAAGTCGTCCAAGCTGGGCAACATCGCGGGTGTCCTCATCCGCTCCGGCGAGGTCAAGCGCAACACCAAGGCACGCCTCGTCCGCGACGGCAAGGTCATCGCGGAGAACCTCAACATCGAGGGTCTGCGTCGCTTCAAGGACGACGTCACCGAGATCCGCGAAGGGTTCGAGGGCGGTATCAACCTCGGCAACTTCAACGACATCAAGGTCGACGACGTCATCGCGACGTACGAGATGCGGGAGAAGCCGCGGGTGTAATGCCAACGGTTCGATGCCGGCCGGCGGGACCTCGTTCCCGCCGGCCGGCTCGCGTGTGTGGACGGCCGCTCCAAGGTCTACGGAGCGTAATATCCGTCGATCGGCCCGGCCCTTCGATGTACGGTTCTTGATGTCCCCGCCCGTTCAGTCGGCGGGGCCATCGATCCCGTACCGGCGGGTGAACCGGTTACACACATGTATGTGGGGACGCTGTCCTTCGACCTGCTCCTCGGCGACATACGGTCGCTGAAGGAGAAGCGCTCCGTAGTCCGCCCGATCGTCGCAGAGCTGCAGCGGAAGTACGCCGTGAGCGCGGCGGAGGTGGATCACACGGACCTGCATCGCAGGGCCCTCATCGGCCTCGCGATGGTGTCCGGCGACGCGGGGCATCTGACCGACGTACTGGACCGGTGCGAGCGGCTGGTCGCCGGACGCCCCGAAGTGGAACTGCTGTCGGTGAGACGGCGGATCCGCGGCGACGACGACTGATCTAGAGAACCAAGACAGGAAAGAACGGGAGACGGACCAGTGGCCGACAACGCGCGCGCCAAGAGGCTGGCGGACCTCATCCGAGAGGTGGTGGCCCAGAAGCTGCAGCGTGGGATCAAGGACCCGCGGCTCGGCTCGCACGTCACCATCACGGACACCCGGGTGACGGGCGACCTGCGGGAGGCGACCGTCTTCTACACCGTGTACGGCGACGACGAGGAGCGGGCCGCCGCAGCGGCCGGCCTGGAGAGCGCCAAGGGCGTCCTGCGCTCCGCGGTGGGTGCGGCGGCGGGCGTGAAGTTCACGCCGACCCTCGCCTTCGTCGCGGACGCCCTTCCGGACACCGCCAAGAACATCGAGGACCTCCTCGACAAGGCGCGTGCCTCCGACGAGAAGGTGCGCGAGGTGTCCGCGGGTGCCGCGTACGCCGGTGACGCGGATCCGTACAAGAAGCCGGGTGACGACGAGGACGACGCCGCCGAATGACGCAGAAGAACCGGACGCCCGACGGCCTTGTCATCGTCGACAAGCCGTCGGGCTTCACCTCGCACGACGTCGTCGCCAAGATGCGCGGCATCGCGAGGACACGACGTGTCGGCCACGCCGGCACCCTCGACCCCATGGCGACGGGCGTGCTCGTCCTCGGCGTCGAGAAGGCCACCAAGCTCCTCGGCCACCTCGCGCTGACCGAGAAGGAGTATCTGGGCACGATCCGCCTCGGCCAGACGACCCTCACCGACGACGCCGAGGGCGAGATCACGGGGTCGGTCGACGCCTCGAAGGTCACCCGCGACGCCGTCGACGCCGGGATCGCCAAGCTCACCGGCGAGATCATGCAGGTGCCGTCCAAGGTCAGCGCCATCAAGATCGACGGCGTGCGGTCCTACAAACGGGCCCGCGACGGCGAGGACTTCGAGATCCCGGCCAGGCCGGTCACCGTCTCGTCCTTCGCCGTGTACGACGTCCGCGACGCCGTCGCCGAGGACGGCACCCCCGTGCTCGACCTGGTCGTCTCGGTGGTCTGCTCGTCCGGCACCTACATCCGGGCGCTCGCCCGTGACCTGGGCGCCGACCTGGGCGTCGGCGGCCACCTCACCGCGCTGCGCCGGACGCGCGTCGGACCGTACAAGCTGGACTCGGCCCGGACCCTGGACCAGCTCCAGGAGGAGCTGACGGTGATGCCGATCGCCGAGGCCGCCGCGGCGGCGTTTCCGCGCTGGGACGTGGACGCCAGGCGGGCCCGGCTGCTGTTGAACGGCGTACGGCTGGAGATGCCCGACGAGTACGCGGGCAGGGGCGCCGTGGCCGTGTTCGACCCCGACGGCCAATTCCTCGCGCTCGTCGAGGAGCAGAAGGGCAAGGCGAAGAGCCTCGCCGTCTTCGGCTGAGCAGCCCTTTTTCCTTGGCTGCCCGTGGAGCGGCGGGCACGGGGTCGTACTCTGCCCGCCGCTCCACGGTCCCCCTCGGTTCCCCCACCCCTAGGGTGTATCCACCGACCCCCTCCTGTTCACCCGTGCGGGCAGGCGCTCGGAGTGAACCGAGGGAGCGGAAGGGGGCGCGTTCGCGGCGCGATCTGTCCCGCTGATCATCTTGTGCCTACGGTCGAATACGAGCACGGGTGGACGCGGGGAGGTTCGACCATGGCGGCACGGGGCCCGCGGACCGGAGGCGGACGCCGGACGCCGACCGGCGCGGCCGACGACACGGGCGTAGAGGGCGGGCGGGACGAAGTCCTCGTCCGCATCCACGACTTGGCGGGCCGCCCGCGCGGCACCGGATTCGTCGCCGACCACCAGGGCACGGTCGTCACCAGCCACGAAGTCGTGGACGGCCTGACCCGGATCGTGGTGCACGCCGCCGAC
The DNA here is from genome assembly GCF_040656035.1 of Streptomyces sp. NPDC050211. Lineage (NCBI taxonomy): Bacteria > Bacillati > Actinomycetota > Actinomycetes > Kitasatosporales > Streptomycetaceae > Streptomyces > Streptomyces sp. NPDC050211. The sequence goes on along the minus strand of NZ_JBFALC010000063.1, from coordinate 53,007 downwards.
GACCGCACCTGCCTGCTGACCGCCGACGCGGTGACCCCGCTGCCCGCCCTGAACCTGGCCCTCGTCCACACCGAGGGACTCGGCGTCGACCCGCTCCCCATCTCGGTCCGGGACACGATCGAGACCGGCCGATACGTCCGCCTCCTCGCCGGATGCTGGCGCGAGGCCCGCGTCCTCGACGTCACCGCCGTGACGTACACGGCCACCGACCGCTTCCATCTCCTCGACGGCGCCCTGGAGTTGGCGATCGGCACCGCCGGCCGCGACGCACTCCGGCTCGGCGGCGGCGCGGCCGGGGGACCGGTCCTCGACGCCACGACCGGCGCCGTCCTCGGCGTCCTCGGCACGGCCCTCCAGTCCGGCCACCGCGACGTGGGTTTCGCAGTCCCCCTGCGCCGCACCACCGAAGGCCCACTCGCCGACCTGCTGGCCCGCAACGCGGCGACGGTCCCCGCCTACGGCGCCGACCTCAACCTGGCCGGAGTCCTGCACCTCACGGCCACATCGCTCGGTCAGGCCGCCCCGCCGATCTCGGTCGAACCGGTCGAACGGGCGGCGACAGCAAGGGAGTTCGCCGCCTTCACCCAGGCATCGGCTTCCGTCCTCGCCCTCGTCGGCCCACCGGGCACCGGCCGCACCACAGAACTGGCATCCCTGGCCACCCGCCGCCACCTGGCCCCCACCCTCTGGCTCCGAGGCGCCGACCTTCACCCCGAGGACACGTCGATCGCGGACGCGACCCGCCGCACCCTCCAACGAGCACCCCGAACCGTCACCCCGGAACACCTCGCCCAGGTGGCCCGCGAGGCCGACCGCCCCCTGCTCCTCCTCCTGGACAGCCCTGAGCACATGCCCCAGTCCTTGGCCGACCGACTCCCGGAGTGGACGGAGGGAACGGTGAGGTGGCTACGGGAGACGGGGGCGCAGCTGGTGCTGGCGTGCAGGGAGGAGTACTGGGAGACGGCGGGCCGCACCTTCCCGCCGGCCCTGCTGCACATCTCAGCCCGTCCGGCGTTTGAGGACGAGGCCGAAGGCCGATCGGGGGTCCAGGGGGCGGAGCCCCTTGGCGGGGTCGAAGGGGCGGAGCCCCTGGAGGATGGGACGGGTAGGGGCGGCGGGGGCGAAGAAGCCAGGACCTCAGCCGCATCCCAGCCCGCACAGGACAACGCCCTCGCACTCCGCGCCAACGCCATCACCGCATCCAGATCACACCCGTCGGAGACCTGCGCCCCCATCGCCGCAACAGCCGCCTCCGCCTCCCCCCGCCGCTCCGCAACCGGAACCAACCCCAGATGCCGCGAAGGCGTATCCACCTGCGGCACCCGCCTCAACACACCCAGAACCGGCACCCCCACCGACTCCAACGCCTCCCGCAACAACTCCTCATGCCGATCCGAAGCCACCTTGTTCAGGATCACGCCCCCGACCCGAACCTCCGGATCCCACGACACAAACCCATGCACCAACGCCGCAACAGACCGAGACTGCGACGACGCATCGACAACCAGCACCACCGGCGCCCGCAACAACTTCGCCACATGAGCGGTGGACGCCAGCTCACCCTCCCCCGCAGCCCCGTCGTACAGCCCCATCACCCCCTCGACGACGGCGATGTCACACCCCCGCGCCCCATGCGCGAACAACGGCCCGATCAACTCCGCCCCGCACAGATACGCATCGAGATTCCGCCCCACCCGCCCGGTCGCCAGCGCGTGATACCCGGGATCGATGTAGTCCGGCCCCACCTTGTGCGGAGACACGACAAGCCCCCGCGCGGCGAACGCGGCCATCAACCCGGTGGCAACGGTGGTCTTACCGCTGCCCGACGACGGCGCGGCAATGACGACCCGAGGAACGGACATCACCACTCGATGCCTCTCTGCCCCTTCTGCCCGACGTCCATCGGATGCTTGACCTTGGACATGTCGGTCACGAGATCGGCGTATTCGACGAGCTTCTCGGGCGCGTTCCGCCCGGTGATGACGACATGCTGGGTCCCCGGCCGATCCCGCAGCACAGCCACGACCTCATCGACGTCGACCCACCCCCAGTGCATCGGATAGGCGAACTCATCGAGCACGTACAGCTGGTACGTCTCGGCGGCCAGATCCCGCTTGACCTGCTCCCAGCCCTCCCGCGCCTTCTCCTCGTTGGTCGAGTTGTCACCCTGGATGTCCCGCTGCACCCAGGACCACCCCTCGCCCATCTTGTGCCAGGCGACGGACCCGCCCTCACCGGAGTCCCCGAGCACCCGCAGCGCCCGCTCCTCGCCGACCTTCCACTTGGCGGACTTGACGAACTGGAACACCCCGATGGGCCACCCCTGATTCCAGGCCCTGAGCGCCAGCCCGAAAGCGGCGGTCGACTTGCCCTTCCCGACCCCGGTGTGCACCACCACCAAAGGCCGGTTACGCCGCTGACGAGTCGTCAGCCCATCATCCGGCACTACACTCGGCTGCCCCTGAGGCATTACGCGGCCCTCCTCTGTACGTCCTTCACCAGCCCGGCGATGGAATCCGCCCGCAGCTCGTCCAACGTCACGGCCGTACCCCCCAGCTCACCGGCAAGCTGCCCGGCGAGCCCCAGCCGCACGGGCCCGGACTCACAGTCGACCACCACCGAAGCGATCCCCTCGGCGGCGAACAACCGAGCCGCACGCCCGGCCAGCACCACCGGCTCAGGCCCACCGGTCGCCCGCCCGTCCGTTACCACGACAACCAGCGCCCGCCGAGCGGGATCCCGCAGCCGCTCCACCCGCAGCACGTCATGCGCCTTCAGCAACCCGGCGGCCAGCGGCGTCCGCCCACCGGTCGGCAGGGACTCCAGCCGAGCGGCAGCGGCATCCACGGACGAGGTCGGCGGCAGAGCCACATCGGCGCTCGCTCCCCGGAACGTCACCAACCCCACCTTGTCCCGCCGCTGATACGCATCGAGCAGCAGCGACACCACAGCCCCCTTCACGGCACTCATCCGCTGCCGCGCCGCCATCGACCCGGACGCGTCGACGACGAACAGCACGAGATTCCCCTCGCGCCCTTCCCGCGTCGCCTGCCGCAGATCGTCCCGCCGCACGACGAGCCCACGCCCGGCCCGACCGCGCGCCCGCTGATGCGGCGCCGCCGCCTGCACGGTCGCCGCCAGATGCAGCTTGGTCAGCGCCCCCCGTGGCCGCCGCGCCCCCGTCGTCCGACCGTGCTCGGTCCGCGCCCGCGAACGCCGCCCGGCGGCACCCTGCCCGATACCGGGAACGCTCAGCACCTTCGTACGAAACGGTTCCGAGGCCCGTACGGCCGACTGCTCCCCGCCGCCGGAGGCCTGCGGCTCGCCGTCCTCACCGGCCTCGGGCCGGGCGCCCGTGTCACCACCCTGCGGACCCTCGTCCGGAGCCGGCTCCCCGCCACCCCCACCCGGACCCGGCCCACCGTCATCGGGATCAGGATCGGGATCGTGGCCGCCGCCGCCGTCCGCGTCGCCGGAGAATTCCTCCAGCGTCTCGTCGAGCTTGTCCTCGTCAAGTCCCGGTGCGTCAAAGGGATTCCGTCGCCGCCGGTGCGGCAGCGCGAGCAGCGCGGCCTGTCGTACGTCCTCCGCCAGCACCTCGGTCCGCCCGGCCCACGCCGCGAGCGCGGTGGCCGTTCGCGCCATCACGATGTCGGCCCGCATGCCGTCCACCTCGAACGCGGCACAGGTCGCCGCGATCTGCCGCAGTGCCCCGTCGCCGAGCAGCACCGACGGCAACAACTCCCGTGCGGCGACGATACGTTGACGTACCGCCGCCTCTTCCTCCGCCCAACGGGCCGCGAAACCGGCCGGATCGTCGTCGTAGGCGAGCCTGCGCCGTACGACCTCCACCCGCTGATCCGGCTCCCGCGACGCAGCGACCTCCACGGTCAGCCCGAACCGGTCGAGCAACTGCGGCCGCAGCTCGCCCTCTTCGGGGTTCATCGTCCCGACGAGCAGGAAACGCGCGGCGTGCCGGACCGACACGCCCTCCCGCTCGACATACGACGCACCCATCGCGGCCGCGTCCAGGAGCAGGTCGACCAGGTGGTCGTGGAGAAGGTTGACCTCGTCGACGTAGAGGATCCCGCGGTGCGCGTCGGCGAGCAGGCCGGGCTCGAAGGCCTTGACGCCCTCGGCGAGCGCCCGCTCGATGTCGAGCGCCCCGACGAGCCGGTCCTCGGACGCGCCGACGGGCAACTCGACCATGCGGGCGGGACGCGTGGTACCGCTGCCGGTCTCGTGCGGTCCGTCGGGACAGCCCGGGTCGGGTGCGCACGGGTCGCAGGAGAAACGGCACCCGGCGACCACGTCCACCTCCGGCAGCAGCACCGAAAGCGCCCGCACCGCCGTCGACTTGGCCGTGCCCTTCTCACCGCGCACCAGCACACCGCCCACCGCCGGCGACACGGCGTTCAGCAGCAGCGCGAGCCGCAGATCGTCCTGGCCGACCACGGCCGTGAAGGGAAAGGGAGTACTCACTGGTCGTCGCCCTCCAGGTCGCCTTCGAGCTCCAGATACGTGGCCCGCAGTCGCTCCAGCGTGTCCGCGTCGGGCTCCGCCCACAGTCCACGGTCGGCCGCTTCGAGCAGCCGCTCGGTGATGCCGCGCAGCGCCCATGGGTTGGACTTCTTCATGAAGTCCCGGTTCTCCGGGTCGAAGACGTACTCGGCGCTCAGCTTCTCGTACATCCAGTCGTCGACGACCCCGGCCGTCGCGTCGTACCCGAAGAGGTAGTCGACGGTCGCCGCCATCTCGAAGGCGCCCTTGTAGCCGTGCCGGCGCATCGCCGCCATCCAGCGCGGGTTGACCACGCGGGCGCGGAAGACGCGGTGGGTCTCCTCGCCGAGGGTGCGGGTCTTGACCTGGTCGGGGGTGGCGGAGTCGCCGACGTACGCCTCGGGGCTGGTGCCCGTCAGATGGCGCACCATGGCGACCATGCCGCCGTGGTACTGGAAGTAGTCGTCGGCGTCGACGAGATCGTGCTCGCGTGTGTCGACGTTCTTCGCGGCGACAGCGATCCGCCTGAACGCCGTCTCCATGTCCCCGCGCGCCGCCCGCCCGTCGAGCCCGCGCCCGTAGGCGTAGCCGCCCCAGACGGCGTACACCTCGGCGAGGTCCGCGTCGGACCGCCAGTTGCGGGCGTCGATGAGCGGGAGCAGCCCGGCGCCGTACGCGCCCGGCTTCGAGCCGAAGATACGGGCCGTCGCGCGTCGTCGGTCGCCGTGCTCGGCGGTGTCCGCGTCGGTGTGGGCCTTCACGTAGTTCTGGTCGGTGGGCTCTTCCAACTCGGCTACCGCGCGCACCGCGTCGTCGATCAGCCCGACCACATGCGGGAACGCATCCCGGAAGAAGCCGGAGATACGGACCGTGACGTCGATGCGAGGACGACCCAGCTCGGTGAGGGGCACGATCTCGCAGCCCGTCACCCGGCGCGAGGCGTCGTCCCACACCGGTCGGCAGCCGAGCAGCGCGAGGATCTCGGCGATGTCGTCGCCCTGGGTGCGCATGGCGGACGTACCCCAGACCGTCAGGCCCACGGACTTCGGGTACTCCCCGGTGTCCTGGAGGTACCGCTGCACCAGCGAGTCCGCGAGGGACTGCCCGACCTCCCAACTCAGCCTGGACGGGATGGCCTTGGGGTCGACGGAGTAGAAGTTGCGGCCGGTCGGCAGGACGTTGACGAGCCCGCGGGTGGGGGAGCCGGAGGGGCCCGCCGGGACGTATCCGCCGTCGAGGGCCTTGAGGATGTGCCCGATCTCGTCGGTGGTGCGCGCGAGCCGGGGCACGACCTCGGTACAGGCGAACTCCAACACGGCCACGGCGTCCGGGAGTTCGGTGCCGAGAACGTCGGCGACCAGGGAACGGGCTGCCGAGACCGCCCAGTCGCGCTCCTCCATCCCCTCCGCCATCCACCGGCACAGCTGCTCCAGCAGGTCGATCGCGTCGGCGGCGGAACGGGCGGGACCGTCCACGAGGTCCGACAGCTCGACCGGAACCTTCAGCGGAGCCCCCGGCTCGGCCAGCAACTCCTTCTCGCTGAGCCCGAAATGGGCCGCGAGACAAGCCCTGAGCCCCGGCAGGGCGTTCGCCTGGCCGCCCCACACCTGCGAGGCACGCAGCACGGCGAGTACGAGGTTCACGCGCGGCTCGCCGACCGGGCCGCCGCCCAGGATGTGCAGCCCGTCGCGGATCTGCACGTCCTTGATCTCGCACAGATAGCCGTCGATGTGCATGACGAACTCGTCGAACGCGTCGTCGTCCGGCTGGTCGTCCACATGCAGGTCGTGGTGCAGCTCGGCCGCCTTGACCAGCGTCCAGATCTGCGCGCGGACCGCCGGCGCCTTCGTCGGGTCCAGGTCGGACACGAGCGCGTACTGGTCGAGCAGCTGCTCCAGCTTGGCCAGGTCGCCGTAGGTGTCGGCACGGGCCATCGGCGGTACGAGGTGGTCGACGACGGTGGCGTGGCCGCGGCGCTTGGCCTGGGTGCCCTCGCCCGGGTCGTTGACGATGAACGGGTAGATCAGCGGGAGTTCACCGAGCACGGCGTCCGGCGCGCAGCCTCCGCTGAGCCCCAGTCCCTTGCCGGGCAGCCACTCCATCGTGCCGTGCTTGCCCATGTGCACGATGGCGTCCGCGCCGAAGCTGTTCTCCAGCCATCGGTACGCCGCCATGTAGTGGTGGGACGGCGGCATGTCCGGGTCGTGATAGATCGCGATCGGGTTCTCACCGAAGCCGCGCGGCGGCTGGATCATCACGACGACGTTCCCGAACTGGAGCGAGGCGAGCACGATGTCGTCCCCGTCGACATACAGCGAGCCCGGCGGCTCGCCCCACGCCTCCACCATGCCGTCCCTGAGTTCCGGGTCCAGCTTGTCGAACCACGCCTGGTAGTCGGCGAGCGGGACGCGCGCGGGCGCGGAGGCCAGCTGGTCCTCGGTCAGCCACTCGACGTCGTGTCCGCCGGCCTCGATGAGCCGGTGGATCAACTCGTCGCCGTTGTCGGGGTATTCGGTGAGGCTGTATCCGGCGTCCTTGAGGGCGTCCAGCACCTGAATCGCCGAGGCGGGCGTGTCGAGGCCGACCGCGTTGCCGACGCGCGAGTGCTTCGTCGGGTACGCGGTGAAGACGAGCGCGAGCTTCTTGTCGGAGTTCGCCTTGTGCTTCAACTTCGCATGTCGTACGGCGATCCCGGCGACCCGCGCGGCCCGCTCGGGGTCGGCGACGTACACGGGGACGTCGTCCGGGCCCTGCTCCTTGAAGGAGAAGGGGACCGTGATGAGCCGCCCGTCGAACTCCGGGATCGCGACCTGCATCGCCGCGTCCATGGGGGAGAGCGCGGCATCCGACTCGTTCCAGGCGGCCCGCGAGGAGGTCAGGCAAAGTCCTTGCAGCACCGGCACATCGAGGTCGGCGAGCGCCCCGATGTCCCAGGCCTCCTCGTCACCGCCGGCCGAGGCCTGCGAGGCGTGCGTGCCGCCGGCGGCGAGGACGGTGGCGATCAGGGCGTCGGCCTTCGCGAGGATCTCGTACAGCCCGGCGTCGGCTCCGCGCAGCGAACCGCAGTACACGGGAAGGGCGTTGGCGCCCCGCGCCTCGATCGCGTCGCACAGGGTGTCGACGAAGGCGGTGTTGCCGCTGAGTTCATGGGCCCGGTAGAAGAGCACGCCGACGGTGGGCCGGCCCGCGACGGGGGAACGCTCGCCATGGACGCCGTACTCCGGCATCTTCTGCGGCTCGACGAACCCCTCACCCGTCAGCAGCACGGTGTCGGACAGGAACCGCGCCAGCTCGGTCAGGTTGGCGGGCCCTCCCTCGACGAGGTACCGCAGCGCCTCCGCCACCACACCCGCGGGCACGGAGGAATCGGCCATCAACTCCGCGTCGGGCACGGCCTCTCCACCGAGCAGCACGGTCGGAATACCGGACGCCTTGAGCGCGGCGAGCCCGTCCTCCCAGGCCCGTTTGCCCCCCAGCAGCCGTACGACGGCGATGTCCGCGCCCTCGACGAGGCCGGGGAGTTCCTGGTCGACGTCCACGCGGGTCGGGTTGCCGATCCGGTAGTCGGCACCGGAAGCGGCCCGGGCCGCCAACAGATCCGTGTCGGCGGTCGACAACAACAACACTGTGCTCATGCGGGCGCTCCCGGTGGAATGAAAGGCAGTCCTTGCGGCACGCCCGACTCGATGAGCCGCCAGAGCGCGCCTGTGTCCGCGTGCTGTTCGATCAGATCGCCGAGCCGGTCGAGCTGCTCCTCGCGCAGCGCGGCGAACGACGTGTCGGGGGCGGGCACGAAACGGCGGCCCGCGGCGCCGGCCACCTCGCGCAGGAAGGCCCGCCGGAAACCGTCCGACTCCAGCGAGCCGTGCCAGTGCGTACCCCAGGTCTGGCCGACCCGGCACCCGTCCAAGAAGGGTTCCCCGCCATCGATTTCGGCGACCCCGTGATGGATTTCGTACCCCTCGACGGGCTCACCGAGGGCTTCCCCTGTCGGCCGGGTGAGGGTCTTCTCGCGAGCGAACCGCACCCGGACCGGAAGGATCCCCAGCCCGTCGACCTGCCCTGCCCGCGACTCGACGTCGTCCTCGATGTGCGCTCCGAGGACCTGGAAGCCACCGCAGATACCGAGGATGGGCCGCTGCTCGGCGGCCCTTCTTGTGAGCGCTTCCGCGAGGCCCCGCTCCCGCAGCCACTCCAGCGCGCGGACGGTCCCCCTGGTGCCCGGGATCACCACCAGATCCGCGTCGGCCAGTTCCTCCGGCCGGTCCACGAACCGCACCACGACGCCGGGTTCGGCGGCGAGGGCGTCGACGTCGGTGAAGTTGGACATGAGGGGAAGAGCGCAGACGGCGACGCGCAACACGTCCTCGCCGACAGGCGGCGAGACCACCGACTCCCGCACCGTCCCCCGCAGGGAGACCCGCAGCCCGTCCTCCTCGTCGATGCCGAGCCCGTGCCGGAAGGGCAGGACGCCGTACGTCCGCCGCCCTGTGAGGCCGTGCAGCATGTCGAGGCCGGGCTCCAACAGGCTGACGTCCCCCCGGAACTTGTTGACCAGGAACCCGGCGACGAGCTCCTGATCCTCGCGCGAGAGCAGCGCGACGGTCCCGAAGAAGGAGGCGAAGACGCCCCCACGGTCGATGTCACCCACCACCAGCACGGGCAGCCCGGCATTGCGGGCGATGCCCATGTTGACGATGTCGGTCCGCCGCAGATTGATCTCGGCCGGAGAGCCGGCCCCCTCACAGATCACCGCGTCATACGTGCCCCGCAACTCGGCAAGACAGTCGAGCACGGTCCCGAGCAGCCGCTCCTGCCGCCCCCCGTGATATCCCCGCGCGCTCAGCTCGCCCACGGGCTTCCCCATGAGCACGACCTGACTGCTCTGCTCGCCACCGGGCTTGAGCAGCACGGGATTCATCAGCGCGGTCGGCTCGACACGACAGGCCTGCGCCTGCATGGCCTGCGCCCGCCCGATCTCCGCGCCCCCCCGGGTCACGAACGAATTGAGGGACATGTTCTGCGCCTTGAACGGCGCGACCTTGACCCCCTGCCGCACCAGCCACCGGCAGATCCCTGCGGTGACGACGCTCTTGCCGGCGTCGGAGGTGGTGCCGGCGACGAGGAGTCCACCGCCCGTCATGACGTACGCCCCTTCACGATGCGGCGCGCGGCGACACAGACGCCGAGCGCGAGCCAGCCGACGCGCCGGGACAGTCGTACGGCCGCTTCGATGTCCTGCGTACCGACGGTCCGCCCGGCCCCGTTCAGTACGGGCCGGTGCTCGACCCGGCCGCCGTACGACAGCGTCCCGCCCAGCCGCACGCCCAGCGCCCCGGCGAACGAGGCCTCCACGGGCCCGGCGTTGGGGCTCGGGTGCTGGGCGGCATCGGTGCGCCAGGCTCGTACGGCCGCACGGGGGTCACCGCCGGCGACGGTGGCGAGTACGGCGGTCAGCCGCGATCCCGGCCACCCCGCCATGTCGTCGAGCCGGGCCGAAGCCCAGCCGTACCGCCGGTACTTGGGCGACTTGTGCCCCACCATGGCGTCGAGCGTGTTCACGGCCCGGAATCCGACGAGCCCGGGAACACCCCCCACAGCGCCCCACACCAGCGCCCCCACGACGGCATCGGAGGTGTTCTCGGCGACGGACTCCACAACGGCCCGGGCGATCCCGTCCGCATCGAGCGCCTGCGGATCCCGCCCGCACAGATGCGGCAGCCGCGCCCGCGCACCCTCGACGTCCCCCGCCTCCAGCGCACGCCCGATGCCCCGGGCCTCCCGGGCAAGCGAAGTCCCCCCGACGACCGCCCAGGTGGCGGCGCCGGTCAGGGCGACGGAGGCGGCAGGGGACGTACGTACGACACGAGCGGCGAGCGCCCCGACGGCCACGGCGCCACCGGCGCACACGGCGGTGTGCAGCGCGCCCCATCCGCGATGGTCGCGCCACAACACCTTTTCCACGGCCCCGGCGACCCGCCCGAACGCGGCGACCGGATGCCCCCGGCGCGGATCGCCGAGCAACAGGTCGCCGAGGAGTCCGGCGGCGGCGCCGTACGCGAAGTCGCGATCGGCACGCATGGAGCTCAGCCGACCGCGGGGTCAGACAGAGACCTGGTACTGCACCTCGAACGGCAGCCGAGCATCGCGATATGTCCTCACTCAGGGTGTCCACGCCCTGGTTCGACGAGACCGGCGGCGAGAGTTCCTGGCTCCCGGGGCTTTCTACCCCGGTGACAGTGGCGGGACCGCGCCGGATTCACACCGGCTTCCTCTTCTGCCGCCGTACATGGCCCCGGCAGTCCACCACGGGGTTGGAAGGGCCGTCAACTTGCCGTTGACCTGCGGCGGGAGAGTGTGCTGAGGCCCACACACAGGTTGGGTGCGGGACGGTGGTCCGTCCCGCACCCGGGTGCTTGCACGTGCCGCGTGTCAGGCGACGATCAGATAGATCCCATAGCCCACCGCCGCCGCGCAGGCCGCGAAGCAGGTGTACGCGCCGGTGACCGCGAGTGCGGCGGAGTCGCCCTGGGACACGGCGCGTTCGCGGCGGGAGAGGCCCGCGACGCCGAGGGTGAACAGGGACACGAGGGCCACGGTGACCACGAGGCTGACGCCGAAGACGGAGCCGAGGGCCGCCCAGTCGATCTTCATGTTGCTGCTTTCTGGATAAGCCGGGTGGGGGAAACCGGGTCAGACCGTGGCCTGCGAAGGCGCCGGTTCGGAGGCCGGGGCGGGGATCGTGGCCGTCAGCTCGTCGGTCGCCGTGCCCGTGGGCGGCGGGGTCACCGCGGCGATCGCCGTCGTCACCACGCCGGCCGGTTCCTCCGTCGTGTCGTTGACGTTCGTGTGGTCGACGACCTCGCGGCGGGAGCGCTGCCAGATCGCGGCGCTGGAGGCGATCAGGAAGACGGCGACCAGGGCGGTGCCCCAGCTGCCGAAGCCGGTCACGTACTCCGCGATCGCTCCGACCAGGGCCGCCGCCGGCAGTGTCAGGCCCCAGGCGACGAACATCCGGGTGGCCGTGGACCAGCGGACGACGCCGCCCTTGCGGCCGAGGCCCGCGCCCATCACCGCGCCGGAGACGGAGTGCGTGGTGGAGAGGGAGAAGCCGAGGTGGGACGAGGCCAGGATGACCGTGGCCGCGCTGGTCTGGGCGGCGAAGCCCTGCTGCGGCTGGAGGTCGGTCAGGCCCTTGCCCATGGTGCGGATGATGCGCCAGCCGCCGAGGTAGGTGCCGAGCGCGATGGCCACGCCCGCGGAGAGGATCACCCAGGTGGGAGGGTTCGAGCCGGGGGCGATGGCGCCGCCGGTGACCAGGGCGAGGGTGATGATGCCCATCGTCTTCTGCGCGTCGTTGGTGCCGTGGGCCAGGGAGACCAGACCGGCGGAGGCGATCTGCCCGGCGCGGTAGCCCTTCGCGGCCGCCTTGCCGTCGGCCTTCTTGCCGAGCGAGTACGACAGCCGGGTGGCGAGCAGCGCGGCGATGCCCGCGACGAGCGGGGCGGCGATCGCCGGGATCAGCACCTTGGTGACGAGCACGTCGCCGTGGACCGCGCCGACGCCGGCCGAGGCGATGGTGGCGCCGATCAGACCGCCCATGAGGGCGTGCGAGGAACTGGACGGGAGGCCGACCAGCCAGGTCAGCAGGTTCCAGAGAATCGCGCCGACCAGGGCGGCGAAGATGACCTCGGGTCGTATGCCGGTCTCGTCGACGAGCCCCTTGGAGATGGTGTTGGCGACCTCCACCGAGAGGAAGGCGCCGACGAGGTTGAGGACGGCGGACATCGCCACCGCGACCTTGGGTCTGAGCGCACCGGTCGAGATGGTCGTGGCCATCGCGTTGGCGGTGTCGTGGAAACCGTTCGTGAAATCGAACGCGAGAGCGGTGATCACCACAATCGCGAGGATCAGCGAGAAGCTTTCCATTTACCCAGGCAATCGTTCGAGGTCGTTGGCCGGTTGAACGTAGGTAACCTGGATGAACGGAAGATGAACTAGGAAGGGCCGCACGGTGTCCTGGCGTGGCGGTTGTCGCACCGCCGGACGCGCGCGGCCCAGACATCCCAAGGGTTAGGAGCCTCGGGCAAACTTCTTCAGCTGGGACAGGGACCCATTGAAGAGATTCTGGTCACCCGGCAGGCTGCCGCTGTTGTCGTACTGCCAGAACGTCCAGACCCCCCAGCCCGCCGGCAGCGTTCCCGCCGTCGACGAGTTGTAGCGGGCGACCCACAGCGCGTGGTTCGAGGCGAAGGCCCGGCTGCTGCCGGTGCATGTGTTCCACCAGTGGGCGGTCGTGTAGATCACCGGGCGGCGTCCGGTGAGCCGCTTGACCTCGTTGCTGAACGACTTGATCCAGGCGACCATCCTGGAGTTGCTCATGTTGTAGCACTTGTGCCTTTTGTCGTACGGGTTGTACTCGATGTCGAGCGCCGGCGGCAGAGTCCAGCCGTCCGCCCGCCAGGCGCCGCCGTTGCGCACGAAATGGGCGGCCTGGGTCTTGCCCGACGACTTGTTGGGCAGCGCGAAGTGGTAGGCCCCGCGGACCAGGCCGGCGCTGCGCGAGCCGTTGTACTGCTGGCCGAAGTACGGGTTGCGGTAGGTGTGGGACTCGGTCGCCTTGACGTAGACGAACTTGGCGCCCTTGCTCGCCGCGCTCCTCCAGTTGACGTTCTTCTGGTGCGAGGAGACGTCGTGTCCCTTCGGCTTGCTCGCGGCGAAGGCCGGAACCTCGGTGAGGGCGATTCCCCCGACGGTCAGCGCCGTCACGGAGGCCGCTATCACCTGGGCGCGGCGACGGAACGGTTTGCGATCACGAGCCATATTTCCCCCCGGAATGGCGACGTGCACGTCAAATCCCCCAGAGAGTACTGGTACGTCCTTGGGCGCTCATCGATCTCCGGCCAAGCCAGGAGCGAGGGGGTTACGTCCCTGTATGCACCCTTCCGGAGGTCGGTCCTCCGCCCTAAAGTGCCCCCGCCTGACGGCGGGTTGACGCCGCGCCTGGCAGGATCGCGGCATGGCTGAGCAGCGGCGGGATCAGGGAGACGGGCGGGAGGCCCGGGAGGGGTCACAGGTTGTGGGGGAGCGATGGGGGAGGGGTGTGCTCCAGGAGGAGGTGCGCGCCTGGGAGGAGCTCGTCGCCACCGCCCGCCGGACCGTGGCCGACGGGCTCGTCGTCGGCACGTCCGGCAATGTCTCGCTGCGCGTCGGGGACACGGTCCTGGTCACACCGTCGGGCGTTCCCTACGACCGCCTCACGCCGGACGACGTGACCGGCGTCGACCTCGACGGCCGGCAGGTGCTCGGCACCCTCGTCCCGACCAGCGAGCTGCCCATGCATCTCGCCGTCCACCGCACGACCGACGCCCGCGCCGTCGTCCACACCCACGCCGTCCACGCCACGGCCGTCTCCACCCTCGTCACCGAGCTCCCGGCGATCCACTACATGACCGGCGCGCTCGGCGGACCCGTCCGAGTCGCCCCATATGCGACGTACGGCAGCGACGAGTTGGCCGAGAACATGCTCCAGGCCCTGACCGGCCGCTCCGCCTGCCTCCTCCAGAACCACGGCACGATGGCCTACGGCACCACCCTCGACCAGGCCTACGACCGCACAGCCCAGCTCGAGTGGATGTGCCGCCTCTGGCTCACGGCCTCCTCGGTGCCGGGCCTGTCCCCGAGCCTGCTGTCGGAGGAGCAGCTGCGGGAGGCGGGGGAGAAGCTGCGGGGGTACGGGCAGCGGGGGTGAGGGTGAAGGAGCGTGGGCTGGGGCGCCCGCCGCTGTCTTCCGCGCCGCTCATCTGTCCCCCGGCTGGCCGACAGCCGGGTCCGCCAGGACACTGAACCCGTGCGCACTGTCAAAACGGCGGCCGCGGCCGTCACCGTAGCCCTGGCGGCCGGCGCGGCCAGCGTGGCCGCCGGACGGTTCGCCAGCGACGCCGCGCTGAGGGTGCCACCGGGACGGCCCCTGCCCGGCGAACCCCGGCTCACCGTGCATGCGACGGCGGCGGGCCAGATCGCGCTCACCCGGGCCCTGGCCTCCCTGCGCCCCGGCACCTACGGCCTGGCCAGCGACGCCTCGCACGCCGTCGTCGGCCCCGTCCTCGGCACGGCGAACCACTCCGCCGACACCGTCGTACGCCGCCTCGAACGCGTCACCCACGGCACCCTCGAGCCCGGCGACAAGGTGTGGCTCACCCCGAACGTGTACGTCGGCAACCCCGGCGACGTCCTCGGCCTGGACCACACCGACGTCGACATACCCGGCGAACTCGGCTCCCTGCCCGCCTGGTTCGTGCCCGGCGTACGGGACATCTGGGTCATCGCGGTGCACGGCCTCGGCAGCACCCGCGAGCACGCCATGAACCTCATGGAGTTCCTGGGCCGCCGCGGCTTCCCGGTGCTGGCCATCGCCTACCGCGGCGACCCCGGCGCCCCCCGCTCCCCGGACGGCCTGAACCACCTCGGCGAGACCGAGTGGCACGACCTGGACGCGGCGATCCACTACGCCGTGCGCCACGGCGCCAAGCAGGTCGTCCTGCACGGCTGGTCCACCGGCGCCACCATGGCGCTGCGCGCCGCCGCTCACTCGGGGCAGCGCGAGCGCGTCTCGGGGCTCGTCCTGGACTCCCCGGTGCTCAGCTGGGAGACCACGCTGCGCGCCCTGGCCTCGGCCCGGCGC
Source organism: Streptomyces sp. NPDC050211 (assembly GCF_040656035.1). Classification (NCBI taxonomy): domain Bacteria; kingdom Bacillati; phylum Actinomycetota; class Actinomycetes; order Kitasatosporales; family Streptomycetaceae; genus Streptomyces; species Streptomyces sp. NPDC050211. The sequence continues at coordinate 37,823 of NZ_JBFALC010000063.1, read as the reverse complement.
ACCCCGGGTGCCCTGCTGCCGCTGGCGGTCCGCGCCGCACAGGGCCGCACCGGGCTGCACGGGGACCGCATCACCGACGCCGCCGACCCCGGCCGGCTCTCGGTGCCGACGCTGATCTTCCACGGCCCCGACGACACGGTGGCCCCCTGGGCCCTCTCCCGCCGCCTCGCCGACAGCCGCACCGACCTGATCTCCCTCCACACGGTCCAGCGCGCCCCGCACGCGGCCATGTGGAACGTCGACCCGCAGTCCTACGAAGAGACGCTGCGCCGCTTTCTGACCCCGCTGATGTGACCTCCCGTCCGCCCCGATACCACCCGGTCCCACAGATTCCGTTTAACGCCGTATCGCTGGCCTGTTCTCGGCCCTCCGCCGCCCGCAGGACCCCGTGCGTTGGCCATCCCCGTCGCCCGCCGTGACATTCCGTTTGGGTTTTCGGACCGTCAACCGGAAGACTGCACCCGTGACGTCCCGTATCCCGCGCGACTCCAGGCTTCGACTCGTCCGCCCGCGACCCCTGGCCGCCGCCCCCCGAGCGATGAACCAGCGGCGCTCAAGCCGCCCCGCCCCGCGCCCCCCGGAGGGCACTCCGGCCCGGGCGGAGCTGGCCAGAATGGCTCGCTCCGGTCTGGCCTCCGCGGCCCGTGTCGCCCACTGGGCCGACGCCGCGCTGCACCCCGGCCGCTACGGTGCGAGCCCCGACGGCAAGGGCACCCTCTCCGACACGACCGCCGAACTGGCGGCCAGGGACCTGGGCCTGACCCCGGCTCAGGTCCGCGCCGACTGGGACACCGCCCGCCTCGCCGGCCTCGTCGAGGTGCACGGCGACAGCGCCCGCCCCGGCTGGCGGCTACGCGCCTGGGACCGCGACGACAGCGCCGTACTGCGCGGCTGGGTCGCCCTCTTCGACGCCTGGTCGCTCGCCCATCCGGAACCCGCGGACCACGAGCCCGCCGCCGTCGCCGAGGTCGTCTCGGCCATGCCCCAAGTGCTCTCCTTCCTCCAGCTCTCCGCCGGTCCCGTCCCGGTCGAGCAGCTCCTCGACCTCCTGCAGCAGCGGGTCACCGAACTGCGCACCGAACGCTGCGAGATCCCCTACGGTCCGCAGCCCGAGCCGGCCGCGGAGCCCGCCGACACCCCCCTCGACCCGCTCCTCGACTGGGCCCTGCACGCCCTCGCCTCCGTCGGCGCCCTCACCTGCGGCGACGGGCAGGCCACGCTGACCCCGCTCGGCAGCTGGGCGGTCTGGGTCAAGCTGGAGCAGATCTGCGTCGCCGCGCAGAGCCCCGCCGGGAACATCGAGGTCGCCGCCGAGGAGATGCTCCGCGGCTGCGCCCAGCTCCGCCCGAAGGCGGCCCGCGACGAGTACCGCGCCTGGCTCGCCGCCCGCCCCGTCGGCAGCGCCGTCACCGAGCTGCTCGACGCCGCCCGTGGCGATGACGCCCTGCTGCGCGGCCTCGCTTTCGAGGCACTGCGCGTCGTCGGCGCCCCCGCCGAGCCCGACGTACGCGCCGTGGCCGACGAGCCGACGCTCAGGCCGTACGCCCTGCTGTGGCTCGCCGAGCACGACGGGTTCGATCCGGAGGACGCGCATGAGGTCCTCACCCGGGAAGAGGCCACATGGCTGTGGGTCGACTCGGCCGCGGCCGTCGCCGACCACGGTGAGGCGCCGATGCTCGTGCGGCACCTGGAGTCCGCGGTGCAGCCGACGGTCCCCATGCTGCTCGACGAGGTCCGTGCCGTCGGGCACCCCCGCACCGTGCAGGTCCTGGTCGCCCTCGCGGCGGCACACCCCGACCCCGCGCTGGCCAAGGCGGTACGCCGTGCAGCCTTCCAGGTGCATACCGGCGGGTGAGCGGTCCGCCGGTGGTGCCGGGATGTGTCGTCTTCGTCGAGTTCGCTCAGCCGCCTATCTCGGGGGCGTACGTGCCGAAGCTCCAGATGTTGCCCTCGATGTCCCGGGCCATGTAGTCACGCGAGCCGTAGTCCTGGTCCGTCGGGGGCATCAGGATCTCCGCGCCGTGGTCCACGGCACGCTGGTGGTGGGCGTCGACGTCGTCCACCACGACGTACACCCCGGCGGGGCCCGCGCCCTTCATCAGCTCGTCGAAACGGCCCCCGCGGCCCTTCGAGCCGAGCATCACCGCGCCGTTGCCCTGCACCAGCTCCGCGTGTGACACCAAGCCGTTCTCGCCCTCGTACACCGACAGCTCGGTGAAGCCGAAGGCCTCCGTGAGCTGCCGGATCGCCGCCTTGGCGTCCGCGTACAGCACTGTCGGGTAGATGCTCGGACTCGCGCCGCCCGTCCCCGCCATGACGATCACTCCCTTGTGCTGGAAATCACCGGAATCCTGCTGCCTGCCGTCAGTCTCGCACCCACCACTGACAACGCCCTCCCGACCGCGGCGCGGGGAACTGCGGGACCAGCCACGACGCACCCGCAGCTGACACACCGGACTGGCAGCAACGAGGTCCGCGGCGGGCGGCCCGGACGCCGGAACGCCGGAAAAGCGGTTGCACCGCCCCGTTAGAATTGCCGCTATGGCCATTCTCCTCGCGCATTAGACGGCGGGAACGTCCTCAGCCGCCCACCTGCCAACCCCCTCCGCCCTGGAGTCTGACCGTGATCTCCGCCTCCGGTATCGAGCTGCGCGCCGGTGCCCGCGTCCTCATCGAGTCCGCCACCTTCCGAGTCGCCAAGGGCGACCGCATCGGCCTGGTCGGCCGCAACGGCGCCGGCAAGACCACCCTCACCAAGTGCCTGGCCGGTGAGGGCAACCCCGCCGGCGGCACCATCACCCGCTCCGGCGAGGTCGGCTACCTCCCGCAGGACCCCCGCACCGGCGACCTCGACGTCCTCGCCCGCGACCGCATCCTCTCCGCGCGCGGCCTCGACGTACTGATCCAGAAGATGCGCGACAACGAACAGCGCATCGCCAACGGCCAGGGCGCCACCCGGGAGAAGGCGCTCAGGCAGTACGAGCGCCAGGAGACCGAGTTCCTCACCAAGGGCGGGTACTCCGCCGAGGCCGAGGCCGCCACCATCGCCGCCGCGCTCAATCTGCCCGACCGGGTGCTCGGCCAGCCCCTGCACACGCTCTCCGGCGGTCAGCGCCGCCGTATCGAGCTGGCCCGGATCCTGTTCTCCGACGCGGACACCCTGCTGCTCGACGAGCCGACCAACCACCTCGACGCGGACTCGATCGTCTGGCTGCGGGACTACCTGAAGACCTACCGCGGCGGCTTCATCGTGATCTCCCACGACGTCGACCTGGTCGAGACGGTCGTCAACAAGGTCTTCTACCTGGACGCCAACCGGGCCCAGATCGACGTCTACAACATGGGCTGGAGGCTCTACCAGCAGCAGCGCGAGGCCGACGAGAAGCGCCGCAAGCGCGAGCGGCAGAACGCCGAGAAGAAGGCCGCCGCACTGCATTCGCAGGCGGACAAGATGCGCGCCAAGGCCACCAAGACGGTCGCCGCGCAGAACATGGCCAAGCGGGCCGACCGGCTGCTCGCGGGACTCGAGGCGGTCCGCGCCTCCGACAAGGTCGCCAAGCTCCGCTTCCCCGAGCCCGCGCCCTGCGGCAAGACCCCGCTGATGGCCGAGGGCCTGTCGAAGTCGTACGGCTCGCTGGAGATCTTCACGGACGTCGATCTTGCCATCGACAAGGGCTCCCGAGTCGTCATCCTCGGCCTCAACGGCGCCGGCAAGACGACCCTGCTGCGTCTCCTCGGCGGCGTCGAGAAGCCCGACACCGGCGAGGTCGTCGAGGGCCATGGCCTCAAGCTCGGCTACTACGCGCAGGAGCACGAGACCCTCGACCCCGAGCGCACGGTCCTGGAGAACATGCGCTCCGCCAACCCCGACCTCGACCTGGTCGAGGTCCGCAAGACGCTCGGCTCGTTCCTGTTCTCCGGCGACGACGTCGACAAGCCGGCAGGTGTCCTCTCCGGCGGCGAGAAGACCCGCCTCGCCCTGGCCACCCTCGTGGTGTCGTCGGCCAACGTCCTGCTCCTCGACGAGCCGACCAACAACCTCGACCCGGCCAGCCGCGAGGAGATCCTCGGCGCGCTGCGCACCTACAAGGGCGCGGTCGTCCTCGTCACCCACGACGAGGGCGCGGTCGAGGCGCTCCAGCCGGAGCGGATCATTCTGCTACCGGACGGAGTCGAGGACCTGTGGGGTGCCGACTACGCAGATCTCGTCGCCCTGGCTTGATCGAAAGCGTGATCCACGCGTGATCCACAGCGTATGGATCATTCGGCTCATCCTTGATCCATCATCTGTGTGAGATCTCCTCGTACCGAGGTGTGTCCTACATCGATTTCACGGCCGAGTCCTTTATCGACAAGGGCTCGGCCGTCGTACGTCGCTGACCAGGCACTTCACGGAACAACCCGTTCGGCCGTACGGACAGCTCCGAGCTGAATTACAGATTCCGCATGTGGGGATGCGCTCCTGTCGTCAAAACCCTGTCTTACGGACCTTGCCGAATGGGTGGCCATCAAGGCCCGGAGGGGTGATCATGAGGGGACCAGAGCGCACTTCCCATGAGGAGGCACGGGTGGCCGAGACTCTGAAGAAGGGCAGCCGGGTAACCGGCGCCGCGCGCGACAAGCTCGCGGCAGACCTGAAGAAGAAGTACGACTCCGGTGCGAGCATCCGGGCGCTGGCCGAGGAAACCGGCCGCTCGTATGGCTTCGTACACCGGATGCTCAGCGAGTCGGGCGTCACGCTGCGTGGGCGCGGCGGGGCGACTCGGGGCAAGAAGGCCGCATCGTCCTGAGTCCGGGCGGCCCCTCGCTTTCGATGGTGGCCACCCGGTCGGTCTTCTGAGCGGCCGGGTGGTTACTGTGCAGTCACTTAAGGATGCCTGCGGTGTGGTACGGCATCCAGGACGACCGCACACATCGGAGGCGCCCCATGGCTTCGCCCGACCAGGACGTTGTGTCCCGAGGTCCCGAAGGTCCCGTACTCGACAAGGACGGCGTACGGCTCACCGTCGACGACGCGATCGCCACGGTGACGCTGACCAATCCGGCCAAGCGCAATGCGCAGAGCCCCGCTATGTGGCGTGCGCTGGGCGAGGCCGGGCGGTTGCTGCCGGGCAGTGTGCGGGTCGTTGTGCTGCGCGGGGAGGGTCAGTCCTTCTCCGCCGGTCTCGACCGGCAGATGTTCACGCCCGAAGGCATCGAGGGCGAGCCGTCGTTCATCGACCTCGCACGCGGCAGCGACGCCGAACTGGACGCGGCCATCGCCGGGTTCCAGGAGGGCTTCACCTGGTGGCGGCAGAGCGACCTCGTGTCCATCGCCGCGGTCCAGGGGCATGCCATCGGGGCCGGGTTCCAGCTTGCCCTCGCGTGTGATCTGCGCGTCGTCGCCGACGACGTGCAGTTCGCCATGCGCGAGACCAGCCTGGGACTGGTGCCGGACCTGACCGGCACGCATCCGCTGGTCGGGCTCGTCGGGTATGCGCGGGCGCTGGAGATCTGCGTGACCGGGCGCTTCGTCCTGGCCGAGGAAGCGGTGAGTACGGGGCTGGCGAACCTCGCCGTGTCGGGTGAGCAGTTGGACGCGGCCGTGGCGGACCTGGCGTCCGCGATCCTGGCCGCGCCCCGGGATGCCGTGATCGAGACGAAGGCGTTGCTGCGCGGGGCCGGTGAGCGGACCTACGAGGAGCAGCACGCGGCAGAGCGGGCCGCGCAGGCCCGGCGGCTCAGGGAGCTGGCCGGGCTGGGCGAATGAGCGGTCAGACGACCGCGGTGACCAGCACCGCCACCGTCGGGCCGTCCTGAAGCGCGCTCGACACCGCGACGCGGACCTCCCGGGCCACCTGCACGGGCCGGCGGTCCGCGTCCGTCGCCAGTTCCAGGCGCACATGGCGGTGCGGCAGCGCGGCGCCGTCGACCTGCCGTTCCTCGATGTGGACCGCCCGCCCCAGCGTGCCCGTCAGGGCGGTCACGCCCGGGACGCCGAGAGCCGCCTCGGCCGCGCGGGCTTCGTCGCCGTCCCGGACCTCCGAAGCCTGCCTCGGCTCGGGCGGTCGCACGGGCTCGGCCTCCGTGTCCTCGTCCAGCAGGGCCGTCACCCGTAGGTCGACCTCCGTGACCGTCAGCCCGAGCCGTTCCGCGGCCGCCGTTGCCAGCGCCTCGCGCAGGCTGGACGCCGTCGTCGGCAGCGGGGCCGACGGTGTCGCCCCGAAGTCCGCCGTCAGGCGGAGCGGGCCGGGTGGCAGCGCGCTCGGCGGAGGCGGTACGGCGGGCTCGTGGGCGTCGTCCGGATCGGTGAGCGCGATCCGCAGTGCGCCGAGGCGTACCCCGCGCACCGTCTCCGCCGCGCGCCGGAGCACCGCCCCGGCCGCCGCCTCCGTGATCCACGCGCCGTCGTGCGGGCCGCCCAGCGGGACGAGCCTGCCCAGCCCCAGCTGCTGTCGTACCGTCTGCGCCAACCGGTCGGACGTCATTGCTCCAGCCTGCCGCATCCCTGGCGCGCGGGAGCGGAACCGCACTTACCGTGGTCACAGGACGACGACCGAAAGGGACGTACGGCGATGACCGATATGACGGAGCGGAACCGGACGCAGACCCCGGAGGGCGAGAACGAGCCGCCGGTGCAGACCCGCAAGGCAACCAAACGCGGGGGCGGGGAACCGGCGACCCGGGGGCGGACCACCATCGCCGACGGGGTAGTGGAGAAGATCGCCGGGCTGGCCGCCCGGGATGTCCTGGGCGTACACGCCATGGGAAGCGGGCTGTCGCGGACCTTCGGAGCCGTACGGGACCGCGTGCCCGGCGGGTCCAAGTCCGTGACACGGGGCGTGAAGGCCGAGGTCGGAGAGGTACAGACCGCGCTCGATCTGGAGATCGTCGTCGACTACGGCGTCTCGATCGCAGATGTGGCACGGGATGTGCGCGAGAACGTGATCGCGGCCGTCGAGCGGATGACGGGGCTCGAGGTGGTCGAGGTCAATATCGCGGTGAGTGATGTGAAGCTTCCGGAGGAAGAAGAAGAGGAGCAGGAACCGCGGATCCAGTGACCCGTCGGCGACCGAACCGCCAAGGAGCGCACCATGAGCATGGCTGTGATCGGCATGATCGCCGGAATGGCCCTGGGCTTCGCCGGGTACTTCGGCGGGTTCGGCGCCTTCCTGCTGGTGGCGGCGCTGGGCGCCATCGGGTTCGTGGTCGGCCGGTTCCTGGAGGGAGACCTGGACATCGGCGACTTCTTCCGCACGCGTGACGACCGACGGCGGTGACGTCCGTGAGCGAAGGGGCCGCCGAGCTCCCCAGACCCGGGATCGCCGTACCGCCGGGAGAGCGCGGTGCCACGCGGATCGCCGACCGGGTGGTGGCGAAGATCGCCTCCCAGGCGGCGCGTGAGGCGCTGGGCGCACTGCCGCCGAACGCCTCTCCGCCGCACGCCTCGGTCGTCGTCCACCACGACACCGCCCGCGTCCGCGTCAGCCTCGACCTCGGCTACCCCTCCGACGTCGGCCGTCAGTGCGCCTCCGTGCGTCGGCATGTCACCCAGCGGGTAAGCGCTCTCGTGGGGATGGAGGTGCACGAAGTGGCCCTACACGTGGAGCGGCTGCATCCGGTAGCGGTACCCGGCGTGGCACAGGGGAGGACCCAATGAGCGAGTCCCAGGGGGCCGAGAGCACTCAGCGGCTGCCCGTCCTGGAGAAGGCCGCCGACGAGGGCGGACACAGCCAGTCCGCCTCCGCGGCGGACTACGAACCCGTCGGCGGTGAGAACGGCGGCCGCTTCTGGTCCGCCCGTCGCGTCCCGGCCGCGATCGTCGCGCTGCTCCTGCTGCTGATCGCCGGTGCCTTCCTCTACGACATCGCCGCCGTGCGCGCCGACCGGCCCGCCATGGCCTGGCGCCGCGAACTCGCCACCCAACTCGCCGAACGCCCCCTCGACGACACCTGGGTGCTGGTCGGCGCGGGCATCGCCGCGGCCCTCGGCCTCTGGCTGATCCTGCTCGCCGCCACGCCCGGCCTGCGCGCCGTACTGCCGATGCGGCGCACCCACCCCGACGTACGCGCCGGCCTCCACCGGGACGCGGCCGCCCTCGTGCTGCGCGACCGGGCCATGGAGGTGTCCGGCGTGCAGTCGGTACGGGTCCGGATGGGCCGCGCCCGGGCCGACGTCCGCGCGATCTCCCACTTCCGCGAACTGGACGACGTACGCGCCGACTTGGACACCACACTCGCCGACGCGATCAAGGGCCTGGGGCTCGCCCGGCCTCCCGCCCTGTCGGTGCATGTCCGGCGCCCCGGACGGAAGGGGTGAGCGCGGTGCTCAGGATCGTCAATCGCGTGCTGCTCGGCATCGTCGGCCTGTTGCTGATCCTGATCGGCGGTTCCGTGCTCGCCGTCGGCCTCGGCCTGAACCCGCCCTCCTGGTGGATCCACGACGGGCAGCACGACGTACTGCTCAGCGACGCCGAACGCACCCGCTGGCGGGACGACGGCTGGTGGTGGCCGACCGTCATCGCCGTACTCGCCGTCCTCCTCCTGCTCGCCCTGTGGTGGCTCACCGCCGAACTGCGCCGACGCCGCCTCGCCGAGGTCCTGGTCGACACCGGCGACGGCGAGGGCGCCCTCCTCCGCGGCCGAGCCCTGGAAGGCGTACTCGCCGGAGACGCAAGCCAATTGGACGGCGTAGCCCGCGCCCACGCCGAACTCACCGGCCGCCGCAGCACCCCCGAGGCCCGAGTCCGCCTCCTCCTGGAACCCCACGTAGACCCGGCCGAGGCCCTCAACCACCTCACAACCCAGGCCCTGGCCCATGCGAGGGACTCAGCGGGCCTCAAGTCACTCCCGGCGGAGGTAAGACTGAGGGCGGTCAAGCACCGAGCAGAAAGGGTGACTTGAAACGCACGGGAGGAGCAGCGCCCCGAAGGGGCGCGGGGAACTGCGCGACAAGCCCCCACAAACCCGCACCCGGCAACGGCGCATTAGAACCCGTGCCGAGCCCCACCATCCACAGGCAACATGACCCCCGTCAGATAAGACGCAGCCGGAGACAGCACAAACGCCGCCACCCGCCCGAACTCCTCCGGCGTCCCATACCGCCGCAACGGAATCCGCGACTCATGCGCCGCCCGAGTAGCTTCCGGATCCGCCGACATCCCATCCAGCTCGCGCACGCGATCCGTATCGATCCGGGACGGCAGCAACCCGACGACCCGAATCCCCCGCGGCCCCAACTCGTCCGACAGGGACTTCGCGAACCCGGCCAGCCCGGGACGCAGCCCGTTGGAGATGGTCAACCCCGGAATCGGCTCGTGCACAGACGCAGACAGTACGAACCCGATGACCCCGCCCGCTTCCAACTCCCCGGCCGCCGCACGAGCGAACCGCACCGCACCGAGGAACACCGACTCGAACGCCGCCTGCCACTGCTCATCCGTGTTGTCCGCGGCGAACCCCGGCGCGGGCCCACCCACGCTCACCAGCACCCCGTCGAACCTCCCGAAGTGCTCGCGCGCGGCCGCGATGAGCCGCGCCGGCGCCTCCGGATCGGCGTTGTCCGCGCCAACGCCGACCGCGTGGGCGCCCAGCTCGACCGCGGCCTCCATCGCGGCCTTGCCGTCCCGCCCCGTGATGATCACCTTCGCCCCGTCGGCGACGAGCTCACGCGCGGCCGCGTTGCCCAGCCCACGGGTGGCCCCGGTGACGACGTACACCCGGTCCTTCAGTCCAAGATCCATGGGTCCTATCCTGCCGTGTCGCCCCCGAACAGGGCGAGGGCGGTGTTCACCAGACCGACGTGGCTGAACGCCTGCGGGAAGTTGCCGAGCTGATGGCCGGCGACCGGGTCGTACTCCTCGGACAGCAGCCCCACGTCGTTGGCGAGCCCGACCAGCCGTTCGAACAGCTCGCGCGCCTCTTCGGTGCGGCCGGTCGTGTGCAGCGCGTCCGCGAGCCAGAAGGAGCAGACCAGGAAGGTGCCCTCACCGCCCGGCAGCCCGTCGACGACCGTCTCCTCGGCGCTGTAGCGGCGCATGAAACCGCCGTGGCTCAGCTCCGCGCGGATCGCGTCGACGGTGCCGATCACGCGCGGGTCGTCCGCGGGCAGGAAGCCGACTCGCGGGATCAGCAGCAGGGAGGCGTCGAGTTCGCGTGAGCCGTAGTACTGGGTGAAGGTGTTCCGCTCGGCGTCATAGCCCTTCTCGCACACCTCCTCGTGCACCTCGTCGCGCCATGCGCGCCAGCCGTCGAGGTCGCCGCCCAGCTTCGGCTTCTCCTCGAGCGCGCGCACGGCCCGGTCCGCGGCCACCCACACCATCACCTTCGAGTGCACGAACTGGCGGCGGCCCCCGCGCACTTCCCACAGCCCCTCGTCCGGCTGCTGCCAGTTCTCGCGCAGCCACTCCAGCAGCTCCTGCTGCAAGGCCCACATGTGCGGCTTGGCGGCCATGCCCGCGCGCCGGGCCAGCGCCAGCGAGTCCATCACCTCGCCGTACACGTCCAACTGCAGCTGATTCACGGCCTTGTTGCCGATCCGCACGGGCGATGTCCCGGCGAAGCCGGACAGCCACGGCAGGTCGTACTCCGGCAGCCGCCGCTCGCCCGCGAGGCCGTACATGATCTGCAGGTCCGCCGGGTCGCCGGCGACCGCGCGCAGCAGCCAGTCGCGCCAGGCCTCGGCCTCCTCCCGGTAACCGGCCGCCACCAGCGCGCCCAGGGTGAGGGTGGAGTCGCGCAGCCAGCAGTAGCGGTAGTCCCAGTTGCGGATACCTCCGAGTTCCTCGGGCAGCGAGGTGGTGGGGGCGGCGACGATGCCGCCGGTCGGCTTGTAGGTGAGGGCCTTGAGGGTGATCAGGGAGCGTATGACCGCGTCCCGGTGCGGGCCGTCGTAGCGGCAGCGTTCGGCCCAGGCCTGCCAGTCCCCGACGCTCGCGTCCAGTGCCTCGTACGGGTCGACCAGCGGCGGACGCGGCTCGTGCGAGGGGTGCCAGGTCAGGACGAACGCGACCCTCTCGCCCTCTTCGACCGTGAACTCCGCGTGGGTGGCGAGGCCCTCGCCCCAGGTGCGCACCTCGGGCTCGCTGCGCAGCCACACCGAGTCCGGGCCCGCGACGGCCACGTGGTGGCCGTCGGAGCGGCGCATCCACGGCACGATGGAGCCGTAGTCGAAGCGGAGCCGGAGTGTGCTGTGGACGGTGACCCGGCCGCCGGTGCCCTCCACGACGCGTACGAGATCGGGGGCGCGGTCGCGCTGCGGCATCAGGTCGGTGACGCGGACCGAGCCCTCGTCGGTGTCCCATTCGGTGTCCAGGACGAGGGTGTTGGGACGGTAGGCGCGGCGCGCGCACCCGCCGTTCGCGTCCTTGGGGGCGATCCGCCAGTGGCCGTTCTCCTCGTCGCCGAGCAGCTTGGCGAAACACGAGGCCGAGTCGAAGCGGGGAAGGCACAGCCAGTCGACCGAGCCGTCCCGGCCGACCAGGGCCGCCGTCTGTTCGTCGCCGATGAGGGCGTAGTCCTCGATGCGGGGGTGCACGGGGTTCCGGGTTCCCGGCAGGGGTGAGGGGCAATCCCTTGGGGGGCCGGGAGAGTGAGAGTCGGAGAGAACGACGGCCGGTGTGAGCGACGGCCGGGCGAGTGGCGGCCGGGGTGAGCGACGGCCGGGTGAGTGGCGGCCCGGAAGGTGGCGGGGTCGGTCTACACCGTCGCGGGCTCGGCCGGCGCGGTGTCGTCCGACCCGTCCTGCTCCCTCGCCCGCTCACGCATCTCGCGGCGGACCAGGATGACCCAGCCGACGGGGACGCCCGCGGCGAACAGCCACCACTGGATGGCGTACGCGTAGTTCAGCGCCGCGTCCTCGTTGCCGGGATTGCCGAGCAGCTCCGGGGTGTCGCCCTTCGGCTCGGGTGCCGTCTGGGCGATATAGCCGCCGAGCACCTGCGCGTCGAGGCGCCGCGCCTCCTGCTCGCTGTTGATCAGCATGATCTGCCGGTCCGGCAGGCCCTTGAGGTTCTTGATGCCGCTCGCCTCGGTCGTCTCGTCGGGCATCAGCCGTCCGGTGACGGTGACCTCGCCGCGGGGCGGTGCGGGGATCTTGGGGAACGTGGTCTGGCTGGGGCTGTCCGCGGGGATCCAGCCGCGGTTGACGAGCAGGACCTTGCCGTCGTCGAGGACGAACGGGGTCAGGACGTGATAGCCGACCTCGTCGTCGGAGTTGGTGCGGCGGCGGACGACGACCTCGTCGTCGGTGTCGAAGCGGCCCTTCGCGGTCACCCTGTGGTAGCGCTCGTCGTCGGTGACGGTGTGTCCGGGGGAGGTCAGCTTCTCCACGGGTACCGGTTTCGCGGCCAGCGCGTCGGCGACGAGCTGGTTCCGGGCGGTGCGCGTCTCGTAGCGGTGCATCTGCCAGATGCCCAGCCTGATCATCGTGGGGATGAGGAGGAGAGCGACCAGCGTGAGGATCACCCACTGCCGGGACAACAGGAAGCGGTACACCCCACGACCGTACAACTCGGTCGTGGGGTGTGTTCAGGCGGGTATGGGTCGGGTGCGGGGCCAGGGCGGGGGCCCGGGGGCTCACACCTTGTCGACGATCCCCACCTTCCCCTCCGCGCGGGCGCAGTGGGCCCCGCAGAACCAGTGGCCCTCGACCTCGACGCCCTGCCCGATGATCTGGACGCGGCAGTGCTCGCAGATGGGTGCCATGCGGTGGATCGCACAGGAGAAGCAGTCGAAGACGTGCACCGCGCCCTGTGCGTGGACCTCGAAGGTCATTCCGTAGTGATTGCCGCAAACTTCACATGTCGCCATGCGCCACAGGGTGGGCCGTCGCCGTGGCCGGGGCGAGACGGCTCCGGGCGAGTCGCACGGCAATCACCCGTCCGTACGGTCATCCCTCCGACGCCGCTTCCACATCCCCGAGGAGCTGTCCGAACGCCGCCTCGTCGACCACCGGCGTGCCGTACTGCCGGGCCCTGACCACCTTGGACGTGCCCGAGTCCGGGTCGTTCGTGACGAGCAGGCTGGTCAGCCGGGAGATGCTGGTGGCGACATGCAACCCGGCCTCGATCGCCCGGTCCTCCAGGAGATCGCGCTCGATGGAGGTGTCTCCCGAGAACGCGACCCGCATGCCCTGCTTGAGCGGTTTGCCCTCTTCGTAACGACCCGGGTTGGGATAGGGGCAGGCGGGCCTTCTGCGCGCCGGACGCCAACTGGTGGGCCGGTAGGCGCCATAGCTCGACTGCTGCCGGGGCACGGCTCGGTCCGTCCACTCGGTCAGCGGCCGGCACTCGTGCAGCGGCAGCCGTACGCCACCCTGTGCGGCGGCGTGCAGGCTCGGCCGGAACGCCTCCGCCAGCACGCGCGCGTCGTCCAGCGCATGGTGTGCCCGCTGCTGTACGACGCCGAAATGCGCGGCGAGCGACTCCAGCTTGTGGTTGGGCAGCGGCAGCTCCAGCTCCTTCGAGAGGGCGATGGTGCACAGCCGCTGCCGCACCGGCGGCTCGCTCCGCGCGCGTGCGTACTCCCGGGCGATCATCTGCCAGTCGAAGACGGCGTTGTGCGCGACGAGCACCCGGCCCTCCAGCCGGGTCGCGAACTCCTCGGCGATGTCCTCGAAGAGGGGCGCACCCTCGAGTACGTCGCTCGTCAGACCGTGGATCCACACCGGGCCCGGGTCCCGCTCCGGGTTGACCAGCGTGTACCAGTGGTCCTCGACCTCGCCGCGCGCGTCCAGCCGGTACACGGCCGCGGAGATGATCCGGTCGTCCCGGGCCAGGCCCGTGGTCTCCACGTCAACGACCGCGTATCCCTGGGGATACGCGGCCGGCCACACTGTGGGGGAGGACGCTGCGGTCGTCAGGTCTTCGAGCATGGTCACCGAGGATACGGGCCGGGTCCGACAGTCCGGTCCGTCAGGTGCCGTCTCACGGCCGGGTGTTCGAGCCGGGCGAATGTCCGTGTGGGTGTCAGAACTGACGGAGCGCGGCCGGGGGTGGCCGCCCGACTTGGCGGAGATCGCCAACAAGCAAGCGCATACCCCCGGTAATACTTGTGGGTAACAACGTCTAGCCCCGGACGACCAGCGGTTCTACCGTGCCCTCATGCCGAACCTGCCCGATGTCGTGCTGTGGTCGATACCCGCCTTCGTGCTGCTCACCGTGATCGAGATGATCAGCGTCCGTATCCATCCGGACGACGACGCGGCGGGATACGAGGCGAAGGACGCCGCGACGAGCGTCACCATGGGCCTCGGCAGTCTCGTCTTCGACCTGCTCTGGAAGATCCCCATCGTCGCCATCTACACGGCGATCTACGAACTCACGCCACTCCGCGTGCCCGTCCTGTGGTGGACCATCCCGCTGATGCTGCTCGCGCAGGACTTCTTCTACTACTGGTCGCACCGCGGCCACCACGTCATCCGCATCCTGTGGGCCTGCCACGTCGTCCACCACTCCAGCCGGAAGTTCAACCTCACCACCGCGCTGCGCCAGCCCTGGACGTCCCTGACCGTCTGGCCGTTCTACGTCCCCCTGATCGCGTGCGGGGTGCACCCGGCCGCGCTCGCGTTCTGCTCCTCGGCGAACCTCGTCTACCAGTTCTGGATCCACACCGAGCGCATCGACAAGATGCCCCGCTGGTTTGAGTTCGTCCTCAACACCCCGTCGCACCACCGGGTCCACCATGCCTCGCAGGGCGGCTATCTGGACCGCAACTTCGGCGGCATCCTCATCGTCTGGGACCGCCTCTTCGGCTCCTTCGTCGCCGAGACCGAGCGGCCGGTGTACGGGCTGACCAAGAACATCCACACGTACAACCCGCTCAAGGTCGCCACGCACGAATACGTCGCCATCGCCAAGGACCTGAAGGCGGCGGGCAGTTGGCGCGAGCGTGCCGGGCGGGTGTTCCGGGGGCCGGGCTGGCAGCCCGCTCCGCCCGCCGCGGCGCCCGTCGAGGAGACGACGGCCGCGTGAGACCGTCCCGCGTTCTGCTGGGCGCCTTCGCCCTGGCCGCCGTCGCAGACCTGGCCTTCCTCGCCGTCGGCTCCGACACCGGGCACGTCGTCGCCAAGCCCCTCCTGATGCCGCTCCTCGCCGGTTACGCGTACGTCCGTGGCGCCCCCCGACTCCTCCTCGCCGCGCTCCTCTTCGGCTGGGGCGGCGATGTCCTGCTGCTGTCCGACGCCGAGCCCGCCTTCCTCGCCGGGATGGCCTCCTTCGCGGCCGGGCACATCTGCTACCTCGTGCTCTTCAAGAGGTACGGCACCGGAAACGCGGCCCCACGCGCGCGTGCCGCACTTCTGGCGCTCGCCTACGCCACCGCCCTCGTCACCACCGTCGCTCTCCTGTGGCCCGACCTCCCCGCCGACCTCCGCGTCCCCGTCGCCGGCTACAGCGCCCTGCTCACGGCCATGGCATTCGCAGCCGTCACCCGGTTCGGACTCCTCGCCGGGTTCGGTGGCGCCCTCTTCATGCTCTCCGACACCCTCATCGCGACCGGCGTCGCGGAGTGGCCGCAGCTGCCGCGACCCGACTTCTGGATCATGCTGACCTATGCGGCCGCCCAACTCCTGCTGGTCAGAGGAACACCGGTGGCTGTCCAGGCGCCACCGGCGCCCAAAGCGCTCCTTGCCAACTGAGGCGCTGCCTGAGGCACCAACTCAGGCTTGGCTCACCATCTGATCGGCACCGGCAGCGCCGTCAGCAGCCCCGACACCGCGACCACCAGCCCCAGCACCACGACCTCCGCACGCGCGGGGGAGCAGGCGGTCAGCGGATCCGCCGCACGGCGCAGCCGGATACGGGCCCACAGGGCGAGCACGGCGACCGCGGCCACGAGGAGCACCTTGGCGAGCAGGACGCGTCCGTACGCCGTCGTCGTCAACTGCTCCAGGACGGTGCCGGACGGCATGCGCCGCAGCGAACTCCACACCCCGGTCGCGGTGATGGCGGCGAGCAGAACGGCGGCCACGCGCGCGTAGAGCCCCAGCAACGCCGCTCCCGTCGGCGTGTCGCGCCGCAGCCTGCGCAGCACGTGCAGTAGCCCGCCCGCCCACAGTGCCGCGCAGGCCAGATGAACGAGCGTCAGCCCGGAGCCGATCAGCGGGTCGTGCTCGGTCGTGGGATGCGCGCGCAGTGCCTCCGCCACGACCACCGCGGCCAACGGCCAGACGACGGTCGCGGGTCGCCGTGAGAGCGTGCAGAGGCCCGCCGCGAGGAACGCGTTGACCTCCACCAGCGCCAGCTTGCCGTCTCGCGAGGCGTAGAGGCCGCCGACGTCGATCTCGGCGAGGCTGCTCGGCACCAGGTTGCCGGTGGCGACGACCGAGGCGAGCCCCAGCGCGGCGACGAAACCCACGCCGGCCGCGTAGGGCGCCCAACTGCGCGGCGGCTGTGCGGGATCGCCGGGCACGGCCCGGGCCAGCCGGTTCACGAACAGCTCGCCCACCGGGACACACAGCGCCGCGAACAGCACCGCCCGCAGCAGGGCGATGCCACCCGTGCCGGGTGCGGCTGCCTCACCCGTCTCGTGCAGCGCGGCGGACGGACCGAGCAGCGGGATCAGCGCCGCCAGCGCCCCGAGAACGAGAACGGCGACGGCCCGGCCGGCACCGGGGCGCCGTACGGCCCCCTCATCGGCCACCCCGGAGGTGGGTCTTGTCAAGGTCACCCCAAGATAGTCACCAACCGCCGCAGAACGGGCAAGCACCGGGCAACCGGCAATACGGCATTCCACCCATGGGTACGTTTTCGGACGCGCCGACGCTCAGGCGGATCGTGCCTCTCGGGCCCGCCGCGTCGGGTTGTGCCTCTCGGGCCCGCCGCGCTGGATAGTGTCCCTCAGGTCCGCCGCGTCGGGTTGTGTCTCTCAGGTCCGCCGCGTCGGGTCGTGTCCCTCAGACCCACCGCGCCAGGCAGTCCTCTCAGACCCACCGCGCCGGATCGGCCCCCCAGACCCCCGGCGCCCGCCCCCAGTCGACCGGACCGCCCGCGAAGGACACCGGCGGCAGCGCGTACCGCAACCGCCCGAGCGCACTGCCGGTCTCGGCCAGCCACTCGTCAGCGCCCTCGTACACGTCGTCCCCCGCGTCAGAGCCGCCGACCCCGTGCATCAGCCACGCCGCCGTCCGCGCCAGCGCCAGCCGTACGAACCTGCTGCCACCCTCGTACGACTGCTCGGTCAGCGCGCGCAGCACCCCCGCTGCCAGCAGATAACCCGTGCCGTGGTCCAGGGCCTGTGCGGGCAGCGCGCCGGGACGCTCCGGCGTGCCCTCGGCGGTGGCGATGCCGGTCGCGACCTGCACCAGGCTGTCGAACCCACGCCGTTCCCGCCAGGGCCCGGACGCACCCCACGCCGAAAGCTGCGCCACGACCACCCCGGGCCGCCGCTCGGCCAGTGCCTCCGGCGACAGTCCGAACCGGTCCAGGGCGCCCGGCCGGTATCCCGTGACGACCACGTCCGCCGCCGCGAGCAGTTCTTCGAAGGCACGACGGTCGGCCCTCAGGTCCAGCCGCGTCGAGCGTTTCCCGAAGCCCGTGTCGGCGTGCTGGTCGGGCAGTTCGGGCAGTTGAGGCGGGTCCACGCGCAGCACGTCGGCGCCCAGCAGGGCGAGGGTGCGGGTGGCGACGGGCCCGGCGATCACCCGGGTCAGGTCCAGCACCCGCAGCCCGGCGGCGGGAAGCAGGGGATCGCCGTCGACCGGCGCGAGCACGCGCGCGTGCGTGGCGTCCAGCCGCCCGCGCTCGACCAGAGGGCGCCCGGCAAGCGCGACGCCCTGCGGATGTCCCGCCCACTCCTCGGGCGTGCGCAGCGCGACCGCCAGGCCGCTGGCGGCGTACACCGACTCCTCGACCTCCACGGCGGAGCGCTCCGCGAGCACCGACTCGACGACGGACACGCGGTCGTCGGACAGCCCCAGCGCGGCGAGCAACCGCGCCCGGTGATGCGGATAGTTCGCATGCGTCCGCACCCACCCGTCCGCCGTACGCCAGAACCGCGACAACGGAGCGAAGATGACCGGCGCCCGCCCGGAGATGAGCAGATGGCGCTCACTGACGAACGCCGTCGCCACGGCCCCGTCGTCCACCCGCACCCCGGGCACTTCGCGCAACCCGCCCCGCCGCGCCCCCAGTTCGGCGGCGGCCAGCGCGCACGCGCCCACGCACGCCCGCGCCAACTCCCGTACCGGAAGCCGTGCTTCGAGCGCACCCTTGCGGGCGGTCACCGAGATCCGCGGGACCAGGGCGGGATCGCCGCCCAGCGCGGACCAGACGTACTCGATGTCCTCGATGTCGGTCATGCGCAGCACTATGCGGCGTTGACCCGATCAACACGACAACAGGGGCCGGACGGAACAACCGCCCGGCCCCCACTGGCCGTACTACTTCGTCACCGCGTCCAGCGCGTCCGCGGTGCCCCAGCCGTAGAAGCCGTTGCGGTTCTTCGTGCCCTCGCACACCGCGTCGACCTTGCCGTCACCGTCGATGTCGTACGGGTCCGTGCACGGCGTGGCGTCGGCCTCGGCGTACAGGAGGGCCTTCACCAGGGCCGGAGGGGCGTACGGATACGTCGACTTGATGAGGGCGGCGACGCCCGCGACATGCGGCGACGCCATCGACGTACCGGCCATGTAGCCCCACTTGCCGCCGGGGAGCGTGCCCAGGATCAGGCCGCTGGTGGCGGGCGGGGCCGGGGTCTGGAAGCGGGTCGAGTCGCCACCGGGGGCGGCGATGTCGATGACGCCCAGACCGTGGTTGGAGAAGGACGACTTGAGGCCCTTCGCGCCGGTCGCCGCCACGGTCACGACACCCGGGAGCTGGGTCGGGATGTCGAGGCACTCGGACGGGTCGACGACCCGCTCGACAGGCGTGGCGTCGTTCGGGGAGACCGGGTCGGTGATCTCGTCGGCGGCGAGGTCGTAGTTCTCGTTGCCGGCCGCCGCGACGTTGACCGCGCCCTTGCGCTCCGCGTACCGCGAGGCCCGGGAGACGGCGTCCACGAGCGCCTTCTGGTCCGGGTCGTCCTTGCAGTTGAAGTACCAGGGGTCGGTGTAATAGCTGTTGTTGGTCACGTCGACGCCGTGTGTGGCCGCCCACATGAAGCCGCAGACCACGGCCTCCGTGTAGAAGTAGCCGGCGGTGGTGGACACCTTGATGCCGGACACCTTCACGCCGGGCGCCACGCCCGTCATGCCGACGCCGTTCTTGGCGGCCGCGATCTCACCGGCGACATGCGTGCCGTGCGGGCTCTCCGTCGCGCCCGGCCGCCACGCCCCGTCGGTCGTGTCGGGCTTGCCCGTCACGCAGTTGACGGACGCCTCGCGGTCGAAGTTCGGCGCGATGTCGGGGTGCGTGTCGTCGACACCGGTGTCGATGACGGCGACGGTCACCTTGGAGCTGCCCAGCGTCTTCTCGTGCGCCTTGTCCGCCTTGATGGCGGGCAGGTCCCACTGCAGCGGCTCGAGCGGATCCTGCCCGTCCACGGCCTCGGCGGCGCCGGCCTCCGCCGCGCTCAGCACCTTCGGCGTGCCGACGTCGGTCGTCGACTGCGCGGGCAGCGGCGCGTTACGGGTGTTGCCGGCCGAGTCCACCCCGCGCACCGTGCGCAGGATCTTGGCGAAGTCGGGGTTCGCCGAATGGACGACGATCACCCCGATCTTGTCGTACGACGTCACGATCGTGCCGTCGGCCTCGGCTATCGCCTTCTTCACCTGTCCGGGAACCCCGTGCCCGGGGCGGACGTTGACGACATAGCTGAGCGAGGTGGCGTCGGCCTTGGCCGAGACGGGCGCGTCGGCCGCGGACGCGGTGACGTTCGGCAGGAAGGCGAGTGCCGTCGCCATGGCCATCCCGACCGGGATCGCCATCGCTCTGCGGTAGCGCGGGTGAGGCGCTGTCATGGTCTCTCCAGTTCGTTCGTGGTACGGGCGGACCGTGCGGGAAGTCCGGGCGGTGCGGCCCGCCTTGGGCCGCACCGCGCGCTGGGACTACTTGACCGCGTCCAGGGCGTCGACGATGCCGAAACCGTAGAAACCGTTGACCCGCTTAGGTCCTTCGCACACCGCGTCCTGCGTGCCGTCCCCGTTCTGGTCGTACGACTCGGGGCACCCGGGGTTGTCGGCCTGCGCCTTGAGCAGCGCCCGCAGCTGCGCCGGAGACGCCTTCGGGTGCGTCGACTTCAGCAGCGCGGCGACACCCGCGGCATGCGGCGAGGCCATCGAGGTGCCCTGCAGGAAGCCGTACGAGTTGTTCGGCATCGTGGACAGGATGCGGCCGTTCTTCGACGGCGTGTCCGGAATCTGGTACAGCCGGTCGCCGCCCGGCGCCGCGACGTCGACGACGCCCTTGCCGTAGGTGGAGTAGTACGACTTGACGTTGTTCACGCCGACCGCGCTGACCGTGACGACGCCCGGCAGCATGGTCGGCACGTCGTAGCACTCGTGCGGGTCGATGGTGCGCTCGACCGGCGTGGAGTCGTCGGGGCTGGAGTCGTCGACGAGGGAGTCCGCGTCCAGGTCGTGGTTGGAGTTGCCCGCCGCGGCGACGTTGAGGGTGCCCTTGCCCTGCGCGTACAGCTGGGCCCGGTTGACCGCGTCGACGATCGCCTTCTGGTCGGGGTCGTCCAGGCAGTTGTACAGCCACGGGTCCACGTAGTAGCTGTTGTTCGTGATCTCCACGCCGTGGTCGGCGGCGAACACGAACGCGCACACGACGCTCTCCGGGTAGAAGAGGCCGTTGACGGGGTCGGTCACCTGGATGCCGGCGACCTTGACGCCCGGCGCGACACCGGCGACACCGATGCCGTTGCGGGCCGCGGCTATCTCACCGGCCACATGCGTGCCGTGGTAGTCCTCCGCGGTGTACGGCCGCCAGGAACCCTCGCTGGTGTCCGCCTTGCCGCCCACACAACTCGCCGACTGCGAGCGGGAGAAGTTCGGGGCTATGTCGGGGTGGGTGTCGTCGACGCCGGTGTCGATGACGGCGACGGTGACCTTCCTGCTGCCCGGGTTGATCTGCGCGGCCTTGTCGGCGCCGATCGCCCGCAGGTCCCACTGGTCGGCTTCGAGAGGCTCGCTCGCGCCCGTGGCGGCGGAGGCCTGGGCGACCTTCGCGGCCTGCTCCTTCGTCAGGAGCTGCGCGGCGCCCTCGTCCGTGGTGCCGGCGGCGGTCAGCGGCGCGGTGCGCGTGGCACCCGCCGACTGCACCCCGCGCACGGCGCGGATCTGCGCGCCGAAGTCCGGGTTCGCCGAGTGCACGACTATCACGCCGATCTTCGCGTACGTCTCGACGACGGTGCCGCCCTTCGCGACGACCGCCTTCTGCACGGCCGCGATGGTGCGACGGTCCGTCTTCGTGTTGACGACATACGCCAATACGGGTGCGTCCGCGGACTGCGCGGCCGGCTCCGCCTTCGGGGCGGCCGAGGCGGCCGCGGGCAGGAAGCCGAGCGAGGCGGTCAGTGACAGGACGACGGGCACGGCGAGAGCGAGCCGACGTCTGGAACGCAGATGAGGCATGGGATCTCCACATCATCCGGAAAACGAAACCGGCCCGAGACACAGATGGTGCTCGGGCAGGTACATGACGGGTTGGACAGGGCGAAACTATCCCCCGATTGCGCTGGCCAGCAATGACTTCCCCGATGTTGGTTCGGAAAGAAGTACCGAGGGTTGAACCGGTCCTCGCGTGGCGCCGTGACCTTGGGCAGGAGGCCGAGCACGATCGAGCCCCCTGTCGGATCACGCTCGGGGGCCCTAGCATCGCCACCCGGTTCAAGTGATCCACATCACCACTCGTACAACCACACCCGCAACAGGAGGAGACTCCGTGGCTACCGACGCACCGCCCCCCTCGAAAGAAGAACACCAACTCCCTTCCACAGAGGAGTTCGTCGAGGTGCAGGAGAGCGCGGAGTTCGGTGAACTGCGCCGCTCCTACCGCTCCTTTGCCTTTCCGCTGACCGTCGGCTTCATCGTCTGGTACCTGCTGTACGTCCTGCTGTCCAACTACGCGGGCGGCTTCATGGGCACCAAGGTGGCCGGCAACATCAACGTCGCCTTCGTCTTCGGCATCGCCCAGTTCGTCACCACATTCCTCATCGCCTGGTGGTACTCGCGGCACGCCGCCGCGAAGCTCGACCCCAAGGCAGAAGCGATCAAGTCCCAGATGGAGGGCGGCGCATGAGCCCCGCGATGACCCTTGCGGCCAATGAGGCCAGCGAGCACCGGCCTCTGATCATCACCCTGTTCGCGCTCTTCGTGGTCGCGACCCTGTTCATCACCGTCTGGGCGGGCCGCCAGACCAAGGACGCCGCGGACTTCTACGCGGGCGGCCGGTCGTTCAGCGCCTTCCAGAACGGCCTCGCGGTCTCCGGCGACTACATGTCGGCCGCGTCCTTCCTCGGCATCGCGGGCGCCATCGCCCTCTTCGGCTACGACGGCTTCCTGTACTCCATCGGCTTCCTGGTCGCCTGGCTGGTGGCCCTGCTCCTGGTGGCCGAGCCGCTCAGGAACTCCGGCCGCTACACGATGGGCGACGTCCTCGCGTACCGCATGCGCCAACGCCCCGTGCGCACGGCCGCCGGTACCTCCACGATCGTCGTCTCGATCTTCTACCTGCTGGCCCAGATGGCGGGCGCGGGCGTCCTGGTCTCCCTGCTGCTCGGCATCACCTCCGACGCCGGCAAGATCCTCATCGTCGCCCTCGTCGGCATCCTGATGATCGTGTACGTCTCCATCGGCGGCATGAAGGGCACCACCTGGGTCCAGATGGTCAAGGCCGTGCTGCTCATCAGCGGCACCATCCTGATCACCTTCCTGGTGCTGCTGAAGTTCAACTTCAACATCTCCGACCTGCTCGGCACCGCCGCCGAGAACAGCGGCAAGGGCGCCGCCTTCCTGGAGCCCGGCCTCCAGTACGGCGCGACCGGCACCACCAAGCTCGACTTCATCTCCCTGGGCATCGCCCTCGTGCTCGGCACCGCCGGCCTGCCGCACATCCTGATCCGCTTCTACACGGTGCCCAACTCCAAGGCCGCCCGTAAGTCCGTCAACTGGGCGATCGGCATCATCGGCGGCTTCTACCTGATGACCATCGCGCTCGGCTTCGGAGCGGCGGCGCTCATCTCGCAGGAAGAGATCATCGCGTCCAACAAGTCCGGCAACACGGCCGCGCCTCTGCTCGCCCTGCACCTGGGCGGCGTCGACTCCGCGTGGGGCGCGATCCTGCTCGCCACGATCTCGGCGGTGGCCTTCGCCACGATCCTCGCCGTGGTCGCCGGCCTCACGCTGGCTTCGTCGTCCTCCTTCGCGCACGACATCTACGCCAACGTCATCCGCAAGGGGAAGGCCACCGAGAAGGAGGAGGTCAAGGCCGCCCGTCTGGCGACCATCGGCATCGGCGCCGTCTCCATCCTCCTGGGCTCCCTCGCCCGCGACCTGAACGTGGCCGGCCTCGTCGCCCTCGCCTTCGCGGTCGCCGCCTCCGCCAACCTGCCGACGATCCTCTACAGCCTGTTCTGGAAGCGGTTCACCACCCAGGGCGCCCTGTGGTCGATCTACGGCGGTCTGACCGTGGCCGTCGGCCTGGTGCTGTTCTCGCCCGTCGTCTCCGGCGACCCCACGGCGATGTTCCCCGACGTCGACTTCTCCTGGTTCCCGCTGAAGAACCCGGGCATCATCTCCATCCCGTTCGGCTTCCTGATGGGCATCGTCGGCACCTACCTGTCCAAGGAGGAGCCCGACACCGGCAAGTACGCCGAGCTGGAGGTCCGCTCCCTCACGGGCACCGGGGCGCACTGACCCCACCCGCCCCGCGGCCGCGTCGTAGATCCCTACGACGCGGCCGCGTCATTCCTGGTGGGAAAAGGCCCCTGCTGGTTGTCAGTGGCGTCGCGTAGGCTCGCAGGTGTCGGAAATGATGGATCCGCTGTGAGGGAGGGGGCCCACGTGCTCATCGACACCTACGGCCGAGTGGCCACCGACCTGAGGGTCTCGCTGACCGACCGGTGCAATCTGCGCTGCACCTACTGCATGCCCGAGGAGGGCCTGCAGTGGCTGGCCAAGCCCGACCTGCTCACGGACGACGAGATCGTCCGCCTGATCGACATAGCGGTCACCTCCCTGGGCATCACGGAGGTCCGCTTCACCGGCGGCGAGCCGCTGCTGCGCCCCGGCCTGGTCGGCATCGTCGAGCGAGTCGCCGCCCTCGACCCGCGCCCCCAGATGTCCCTGACCACCAACGGCATCGGCCTCAAGCGCACCGCGAGTGCCCTGAAGGCGGCGGGCCTGGACCGGGTCAATGTCTCGCTGGACACCCTGCGCCCGGACGTCTTCAAGACCCTCACCCGCCGCGACCGCCACCACGACGTCATCGCGGGCCTGCACGCCGCCCGCGCGGCGGACCTGACCCCGGTCAAGGTCAACTCGGTCCTGATGCCGGGCCTGAACGATGACGAGGCCCCGGACCTGCTGGCCTGGGCCGTGGAGCACGACTACGAGCTGCGGTTCATCGAGCAGATGCCGCTGGACGCCCAGCACGGCTGGAAACGCGACGGCATGATCACCGCGGGCGACATCCTGACCTCGCTGCGCACCCGCTTCGCACTGACCGAGGAGGGCTCGGAGAAGCGCGGCTCGGCGCCGGCGGAGCGCTGGCTGGTCGACGGCGGCCCGCACCGTGTCGGCGTCATCGCCTCGGTCACCCGCCCGTTCTGCTCGGCCTGCGACCGCACCCGCCTCACCGCCGACGGCCAGGTCCGCACCTGCTTGTTCGCCCGCGAGGAAACCGACCTGCGCGCCGCTCTGCGCTCCGACGCCCCCGACGAGGAGATCGCCCGCATCTGGCGCCTGGCCATGTGGGGCAAGAAGGCGGGCGCGGGCCTGGACGACCCGACCTTCGTGCAGCCGGACAGGCCGATGTCGGCGATCGGCGGCTAGACGGGACTAGGCCTGTTCGGGGGACTCCCACTCCTCGAGCAGGACCACGTCCTTCAAGAAGCCCCGCACCCCGAGGAACTGCGAGAGATGCTCCCGGTGCTCCTCGCAGGCCAGCCAGGTCTTGCGCCGCTCCGGCGTGTGCAGCTTCGGATTGTTCCAGGCGAGCACCCACACGGCGGCGGCACGGCAGCCCTTGGCGGAGCAGATGGGAGAGGCCGGTTCGTTGCCGGGGACGTTCAGAATCACGCCCCGACCTTAACCCCACGAAAGGCGACGCCGAGCAGCCACGGGGGGAGCTGCCCGGCGTCGGTCTGTCGCTCCGACGGGGGATGCGGAGCGCTTAGAAAGTATGTCACGGGTCAGTACCCGCTCGGCACCGGAACAACATGATTGATCTGAGCTTTTCCTGAGCTTGGTACGGAGCCGACCTCCGCTGGAAAGCGTCCGCAAAGCTCACGTCCGGTCGCTTCGCTCGCTTCTCGCGCCGGGCTCCGGTTCGGCCGCCGCGTCTTCCGTCGCCGGTTCCGCGAAGCCGTCGTCGTCCCGCGGCGGAGCGATCATCGGCGGCGTCGGCGCGGTCACGAACGTCGACGGAAGCGACGGCGCGTTCTCCCGCCCGGCGTTGGCGATCACCACCGAGATATAGGGAAGCACCGCCCCGAGCACCAACGCCACGATCGCGACGTGCCGTTCGACGTTCCAGAGCGTGGCCGCGAGGACCACGGACACCGTACGGACGGACATCGAAATGACGTACCGCCGCTGCCGCCCGCGTACATCGTCCTGAAGGCTCGCCCGGGCCCCAGTGATCCGGAATACCTGGGCGTTGCCGCCACCATGCTGCTTCCGCATCACATTCCACCATCCGCCCGCATCGGACTCTTCCCGGCCCGTACCCGCTCCGCCCAGGCGGAGAAGCCGAGCCCGGACAGCCTCCACGTTACGCCGCACCTGCGTCGCCTACGAGACCGGGGCACCTCCGACAAGGGCGAGTGAACTGCGCCGGAGCGTGTAGCGCCGTACCCGACATGCGCCGTAGAGCGATCGGGCCGACACTGGGCGTAATGCTCACGTCGAGCCGTACAAGGAGGCAGCCATGGGCTGGTTGTGGGCGATCATCGTGGGATTCGTGCTGGGGCTGATCGCCAAGGCGATCCTGCCCGGCAAACAGCACAGCCCCCTCTGGCTGACCACCATCTTCGGCATGCTCGGCGCCATCGTCGGCAACTCCATCGCCCGAGGAGTGGGCGTAGACGAAACCTCCGGCATCGACTGGAGCCGCCACGCCTTCCAGCTGGTAGCAGCGCTCGTCATCGTGGGCGTAGGCGACATGCTGTACATGGCAACGCTGGGCAAAAGAAAACAACGCACGTGAGGTGAAGCGCCCCTTTAGGGGCGCGGGGAACTGCGCGAACAACCACAACGAACCCGCAGCCCGCAGGCCACCGCACCCCCTGCGGCGCACCCCGCGCTACCCGCCAACAACCTCCACAGCCGCAAGATTCTTCTTGCCCCGCCGCAGCACCAGCCACCGCCCGTGCAGCAGATCCCCCATCACCGGGACGAAGTCCTCCGCGGCGACCTTCACGTTGTTCACGTACGCCCCGCCCTCCTTCACCGTCCGCCGCGCAGCCGACTTACTCGCCACCAACCCGACCTCAGCGAACAGATCGACGACCGGCCCAAGCTCGGCAACCCGCACATGCGGCACCTCGGACAGCGCCGCAGCCAACGTCCGCTCGTCCAGCTCCGCCAGCTCGCCCTGCCCGAAGAGCGCACGGGACGCGGCGATCACCGCAGCGGTCTGCTCGGCGCCATGCACCAGCGTCGTCAGCTCCTCGGCAAGCGCGCGCTGCGCGGCCCGGGCCTGCGGCCGCTCCTCCGTCTGCTTCTCCAACTCCTCCAGTTCCGCACGGGACTTGAAGGACAGGATGCGCATGTACGTCGAGACGTCCCGGTCGTCCACGTTCAGCCAGAACTGGTAGAAGGCGTACGGCGTCGTCATCTCCGGGTCGAGCCAGATCGCACCGCCCTCGGTCTTGCCGAACTTGGTGCCGTCCGCCTTGGTCATCAGCGGAGTGGCGATCGCGTGCACGTTGGCGTGCGGCTCCAGCTTGTGGATCAGGTCGAGCCCGGCCGTGAGGTTGCCCCACTGGTCGCTGCCGCCCTGCTGGAGCGTGCAGCCGTACCGCCGGTACAGCTCCAGGAAGTCCATGCCCTGGAGCAGCTGGTAGCTGAACTCCGTGTAGCTGATGCCTTCCTCGGACTGCAGCCGCCGGGCGACCGAGTCCTTGGTCAGCATCTTGTTGACGCGGAAGTGCTTGCCGATGTCGCGCAGGAACTCGATGGCGGACATGCCGGCCGTCCAGTCCAGGTTGTTCACCATCACCGCGGCGTTCTCACCCTCGAAGGTGAGGAACGGCTCGATCTGCGAGCGCAGCCGGTTGACCCAGGCGGCGACCGTCTCCGGGTCGTTCAGCGTGCGCTCCGCGGTCGGGCGCGGGTCGCCGATCTGACCCGTCGCGCCGCCCACGAGGGCGAGCGGGCGCAGCCCCGCCTGCTGGAGCCGGCGCATGGTGAGGACCTGGACCAGGTGGCCGACGTGGAGACTGGCCGCCGTCGGGTCGAAACCGCAATAGAAGGTGACGGGACCGTCCGCGAGCGCCTTGCGCAAAGCGTCCTCGTCAGTGGACAGGGCGAACAGCCCACGCCACTTCAGCTCGTCGACGATGTCCGTCACGGTTCTCGTATCTCCCTGAAGCGATCTTGTCGGCCGTCGAGCGACAGCCGACTACGAGGTTATACGCCCTGACTGACAGAGCTCATATTGAAGTCCGGCACCCTCAGCGCGGGCATGGCAGCCCTGGTGAACCAGTCGCTCCATTCCCGCGGCAGCGTCTTTTCCGTGCGCCCCGCCTCGGCCGCCCGCCCCAGCAGATCCACCGGCGACTCGTTGAACCGGAAGTTGTTGACCTCGCCGGTCACCTCGCCGTTCTCGACGAGGTAGACGCCGTCCCGGGTCAGGCCGGTGAGCAGCAGCGTGGCCGGGTCGACCTCGCGGATGTACCAGAGGCAGGTCAGCAGCAGCCCGCGCTCGGTGCTCGCGACCATGTCCTCCAGCGACCGGTCCGTGCCGCCGTCCAGGATGATGTTGTCGATCGCGGGCGCCACCGGGAGTCCGGTCAGCCCGGCGCTGTGCCGGCTGGTCATGAGGTGCCCCAGCTCACCGGCGCGCACCCACTCGGTCGGCTTCAGCGGCAGCCCGTTGTCGAAGACCGACTGGTCGCCGCCGGAGGAATGCGCGATCAGGAAGGGCGCGGACTCCAGGCCCGGCTCGTTCGGGTCGCTGCGCAGGGTCAGCGGCAGCTCGGTGAGCCTGTCGCCGACGCGGGTGCCGCCGCCGGGCTTGGAGAACACCGTGCGGCCCTCGGTGGCGTCCCGGCCAGAGGCCGACCACATCTGGTAGATCAGCAGGTCGGCGACGGCGGTCGGCGGCAGCAGCGTCTCGTACCGGCCCGCGGGCAACTCGATCCGCCGCTCCGCCCAGCCGAGCCGTACGGCCAGCTCGGCGTCCAGCGCCGCCGGGTCGACGTCCTTGAAGTCCCGGGTCGAGCGCCCCGCCCACGCCGAGCGCGTACGGTCGGGCGACTTGGCGTTCAGCTCCAGCGTCCCGTTCGGCTGGTCATGACGGAGCCGCAGACCGGTGGACGTACCCAGGTACGTCGACACCAGCTCGTGGTTGGCGAAGCCGTACAGCTCGCGGCCACCCGCACGCGCGCGTGCGAAGGCCTCACCGAGCGCGGGGGCGAAGTCGGCGAACACGGTGGACGACGTCTCGGCCGGGGCGTCCGTGAAGTCCTCGGACGCCGGTACGTCCGTGACCAGGGGCTGCGCGTCCTCGGCGGGCCCGGCGCCGCGTGCGGCGGCCTCGGCGGCGCGCACCAGCGGCTCCAGCTCGTCGATGGTCACCGCGGAGCGTGAGACGACGCCGGAAGCGGTGCCCTCCTTGCCGTCGACGGTGGCGATGACCGTGAGCGTGCGCCCGCGCGTGACACCGTTCGTGGTGAGCGCGTTGCCCGCCCAGCGCAGATTGGCGGTCGACTGCTCATCGGCGATCACGACGCAGCCGTCGGCCCGGGACAGCTCCAGCGCCCGCTCGACAACCTCGTGCGGCTTGCTCGTACGCGCGCTCATCGACCGGCCTCCTGCGTGGTGTTGAGAATGTTGACGCCCTTGAAGAGGGCGGACGGGCAGCCGTGCGACACGGCCGCGACCTGGCCCGGCTGGGCCTTGCCGCAGTTGAAGGCGCCGCCCAGGACATAGGTCTGCGGACCGCCGACGGCCGCCATGGAGCCCCAGAAGTCGGTGGTCGTCGCCTGGTAGGCCACGTCCCGCAGCTGACCGGCCAGCCGCCCGTTCTCGATCTTGAAGAACCGCTGGCCGGTGAACTGGAAGTTGTAGCGCTGCATGTCGATCGACCAGGACCGGTCGCCGACCACATAGATGCCGCGGTCCACGCCCCCGATCAGATCCTCCGTGGACAGCCCGGCGGGGTCGGGCTGCAGGGACACGTTGGCCATGCGCTGCACGGGCACATGGCCGGGGGAGTCGGCGAACGCGCACCCGTTGGACCGCTCGAACCCGGTCAGCTTCGCGATCCGCCGGTCCAGCTGGTAGCCGACGAGCGTGCCGTCCTTCACCAGGTCCCAGGACTGTCCCTCGACGCCTTCGTCGTCGTATCCGATGGTCGCAAGGCCGTGCTCGGCGGTGCGGTCACCGGTGACGTTCATCAGCTCGGAGCCGTACTTGAGCTTGCCGAGCTGGTCGAAGGTGGCGAAGGAGGTGCCGGCGTAGGCGGCCTCGTAGCCGAGGGCGCGGTCCAGTTCGGTGGCGTGGCCGATGGACTCGTGGATGGTCAGCCACAGGTTGGAGGGGTCGACGACGAGGTCGTACGGCCCCGGCTCGACACTGGGGGCGCGCATCTTCTCGGCGAGCAGCTCGGGGATCCGGGCGAGTTCATCGTCCCAGTCCCAGCCGGTGCCCGTCGCGTACTCCCAGCCACGGCCGACGGGCGGCGCGATGGTGCGCATCGAGTCGAACTCGCCGCTCGACGCGTCCACCGACACCGCCGTCAGCTGCGGATGCAGCCGCACCCGCTGCTGCGTGGTCACGGTCCCGGCGGTGTCGGCGTAGAACTTGTTCTCATGGACGGTGAGCAGCGACGCGTCGACGTGATCGACCCCGGCCGCCGCCAGCAGCCGGCCGCTCCAGTCCGCCAGCAGCGCGGTCTTCTCCTCGTCGGGCACGGTGAACGGATCGATCGCGTACGACGAGATCCACGTCTTCTCGGCGTGCACGGGCTCGTCGGCGAGCTCGACCCGCTCGTCCGACCCGGCCGCCCGGATCACCTGAGCGGACAGCTTGGCCATCGCCACCGCCTGCGAGGCGACCTTGGCCGCGGCGTCGAGTGTCAGATCCACACCGGACGCGAATCCCCACGTCCCGCCGTGCACGACCCGCACCGCGTACCCGAGGTCGGTGGTGTCCGACGATCCGGCGGGCTTGCCGTCCCGCAGGCGCCAGGACGCGCTGCGCACCCGCTCGAACCGGAAGTCCGCGTGCTCCGCCCCCAGCGCACGCGCGCGTGCCAGCGCGGCGTCGGCCAAGGCGCGTAGCGGAAGTGCCGTGAAGGCTTCGTCGATCGTATGAGGCACGGAGGTCTCCCTGCTGTCGTGGCCTGTCGGCTCCGATCATGTCGCCCATCCCGGCGAGGGACCACAGGTTTCCGGCTGACGTGCGCCTCTTTCTGTAGGGACCCCACAGTGAGTGCCGTTCGCCGCTGTCGGTGCCCGATTGTCCGCAGAAGGGCGGGGACCGATAGGTTTTCGATGAAGCCGCCTGTCATCCAGGTGTTCGGGCGGGGGAACCAACCGCTAGTGAAAGGGTGATCCGTTGAGCCGCTCGGTTCTCGTCACCGGAGGCAACCGGGGCATCGGCCTCGCCATCGCCCGCGCATTCGTCGACGCCGGCGACAAGGTCGCCATCACCTACCGTTCCGGTGAGCCGCCCGCCGGCTGTCTCGCCGTCAAGTGCGACATCACCGACCCCGAGCAGGTGGAGCAGGCCTACAAGGAGATCGAGGACGCGCACGGGCCCGTCGAGGTCCTCATCGCCAACGCCGGCATCACCAAGGACCAGCTCCTGATGCGGATGTCCGAGGAGGATTTCACCTCGGTCATCGACACCAACCTCACCGGCACCTTCCGGGTCGTCAAGCGCGCCAACCGCGGCATGCTGCGCGCCAAGAAGGGCCGTGTCGTCCTCATCTCCTCGGTGGTCGGGCTGTACGGCGGCCCTGGTCAGTCGAACTACGCCGCCTCCAAGGCCGCCCTGGTCGGCTTCGCGCGTTCCCTCGCCCGTGAGCTGGGCTCACGCAACATCACCTTCAACGTCGTCGCGCCCGGCTTCGTCGACACCGACATGACGAAGGCGCTCACCGACGAGCAGCGGGCCACGATCATGGCGCAGGTGCCGCTCGGCCGGTACGCGCAGCCGGACGAGGTCGCCGCGGCGGTGCGTTTCCTCGCCTCGGACGACGCCTCGTACATCACTGGAGCCGTCATTCCCGTTGACGGCGGACTGGGAATGGGTCACTGATCACCATGAGCGGAATTCTCGAGGGCAAGCGCGTCCTGATCACCGGTGTGCTGATGGAGTCCTCCATCGCCTTCCACGCCGCCAAGCTGGCCCAGGAGCAGGGCGCCGAGATCATCCTGACCGCGTTCCCGCGGCCCACGCTGACCGAGCGCATCGCCAGGAAGCTCCCCAAGCCCACCAAGGTCATCGAGCTCGACGTCACCAACGACGAGCACCTCGGCCGCCTGGCCGACATCGTCGGCGAGGAGCTCGGCGGCCTCGACGGCGTCGTCCACTCCATCGGCTTCGCGCCGCAGGACGCGCTCGGCGGCAACTTCCTCAACACGCCGTTCGAGTCCGTCGCCACGGCCATGCACGTCTCGGCGTACTCCCTGAAGTCGCTGACCATGGCGTGCCTGCCGCTGATGCAGAACGGCGGCTCGGTCGTCGGCCTCACCTTCGACGCGCAGTACGCCTGGCCGCAGTACGACTGGATGGGCCCGGCCAAGGCCGCACTGGAGGCCACCAGCCGCTACATGGCGCGTGACCTGGGCAAGCAGAACATCCGCTGCAACCTCATCTCCGCGGGCCCCATCGGCTCCATGGCCGCCAAGTCCATCCCGGGCTTCTCGGAGCTCGCGTCCGTGTGGGACACCCGTGCCCCGCTGGAGTGGGACCTCAAGGACCCGGACCCGGCCGGCCGCGGCATCGTCGCCCTGCTCAGCGACTGGTTCCCGAAGACCACCGGCGAGATCATCCACGTCGACGGGGGTCTGCACGCCATCGGTGCGTGACGCACGACCGAACTGCCGGAGGGCTCGCGTTCCTGTCAGGGGCGCGGGCCCTTGGCGTGTCACCCGTTCGGCCCACCCGCCGGGCGCGGAAGGGCCACCACCGCACACCCTGAAGTACGCGTTCACCACACGCTTCCCTCCCCAGCACGGCCGAGGAGGTCCCGTTGTGCGCATTTCCCGCAGCCTGGCCTCAGTGACCGTCGCCGTCGCTCTCGTGCTCTGCCTGTCGTACGAGGCGATGCCCCACGCGCGCGTGAAGGTACGGCCGGCCGCCGCACCGGAGCCGTTCGGCGCCGCGTGCCGCAGCAGGGTCATCGGCTCCTACGTGACCGCGTTCTGCCACAACCCGTACCCGCGAACGGACAGCGTCCGTCTGCACATCGAGTGCGACCGCTGGTGGGACATCGACAGCGACGGCGCCGCGGTCGACGCGGGGCCCGCGCAGACCGTGCGGCTGACCGGCCGCTGCTGGAAAGAGGTCCGCTCGGTGTGGGTCAGTCACCGGAAGCGGGCGCTGTGAACCTGCCGGGACGGCACAGGAACGGATAGCTCGCGGCCTCCGCGGCCGCTGCCGCCGTGTCGCCCGCCCGGATCGCGTCGACGAGCCGTGTGTGGTCCATGTACGTCTCCGGGGTCAGCTCCTGGCCGACGTCCTCGCGCAGCCAGTCCCGCAGCACCTCGCTCAGGTCCGCGTACATGGCCGTCATCGCGTCGTTGTGGGAGGCGGCCACCACCGCCAGGTGGAAGGTCGTGTCCGCCGCCACGAAGGCCTCCGCGTCGCCCGACGCCCACGCCTCCTCGCGCCGCACCAGCAGCGCGTCGAGCTGCTTGAGGTCCTTCTCGGTGCGGCGCTCGGCGGCCAGCCTCGCGGCGCCGGACTCCAGGGTGGAGCGCAGTTCGGCGATATGCCGCGGGTCCGCGTCGGCGAAGCGGCGGTGCATCACGCCCGCCAGCTCACTGGTCGCGACCACGTAGGTTCCGGAGCCCTGGCGGATGTCCAGCAGGCCGTTGTGCGCGAGTGCGCGGACGGCCTCACGCACCGTGTTACGGGCGACGCCGAGCTGCTCGACCAGCTCGGGCTCCGTCGGGATGCGTGAGCCGACCGGCCACTCGCCCGACGTGATCTGGTTCCGCAGCGCGGCGATGACCTGCTCGGACAGCGCCGACCTGCGGGGGTGACTCAGTGGCATGGCTCACCTTCGCACGGGACGGTCGACCGCAGGTGGCGGGAGGGTGGACAACCAATCATCCCATGATTCTATGATGGGCCTCATGGCAAGCGAGGAAACCCGGACGGCAAAGCCCCCGACGATACGCAGCTCGGCACCCGTGACAGGCGCATCCCCGACCTCCACGCGCGCGTGGACGACCCGACTGGTCGTCCTCGGCATCGTGCTCGCCGCCGTCAACCTCCGCCCCGCCATCACCAGCCTCGGTGCCCTCCTGGAAGAGGTCCGCGACGGGCTCGGCATGAGCGGCAGCGTGGCCGGCCTGCTCACCTCGGTGCCCCCGCTCTGCTTCGCCGTGTTCGGCGTCATGGCCCCGCGGCTCGCCCGCCGCTTCGGGCCGGGCGCGGTCGTCTGCGCCGGGATGGCCGCCATCACCGCGGGCCTGCTGATCCGGCCGTACGCCGGGAGCGTGCCCGGATTCCTGGCCGCCAGCGCCCTCGCGCTCATGGGCATCGCGGTCAGCAACGTCCTGATGCCGGTCATCGTCAAGCGCTGGTTCCCGGACCGGGTCGGCTCCATGACCGGCCTGTACTCGATGGCCCTCGCCCTCGGCACGGCCGCCGCGGCGGCGGTGACCGTGCCCATGACCGACGTCCTGGGCGGCAGTTGGCAGTCCGGGCTCGCGGTGTGGGCGGGGCTCGCGGCGGTGGCCGTACTGCCGTGGATCCCGCTCGCGCGGCAGCGGGGGGCGCAGCCGCCTGCCGAGGTGCACCCGCGTGTGGAGCCCGGCGCTGAAGGGCACGCGCGCGTGGAGCCCGTTCTGCGCATCACCCGCAGCCGTACCGCCTGGGCGCTCGCCGTCTTCTTCGGGCTCCAGGCCACCGCCGCCTACATCACGATGGGCTGGATGGCGCAGATCTTCCGCGACGCGGGCGTACCCGCCGGCACGGCCGGGCTGCTCCTGGCCGTCACGATGGTGATGGGCGTGCCGCTCGCCTTCGTCATCCCGCGCGTGGCCACCCGGCTGCCCCATCAGGGCCCGATCGTGATCGCGCTCGGTGTCTGCGGTCTCGCCGGATACGCCGGTCTGTACGCCGCGCCGGCCGGCGGCGCCTGGGCATGGGCGCTGCTGCTCGGCGTCTCCAACTGCGCGTTCCCGCTGGCCCTCACCATGGTCGGAATGCGGGCCAGGACCGGCGCGGGCGTCGCCCAGCTGTCGGCGTTCGCGCAGAGCACGGGGTATCTGATCTCCATCCCCGGACCGCTCCTGGTGGGCGTCCTGTACCAGCACAGCGGCGGCTGGGGCCTGCCGATCGCGCTCATGACCGGCTTGATGATCCCCCAGATGATCGTGGGCGTCCTGGCGGGCCGCGACCGCACGGTGGAGGACGAGGCGGCCCGCTGAGCCCCACCCCCGCAGGCCGGGCCTGTGCGGCGGGTGCGACACTGGGCGCATGTCGCCAGTGCTCGACCCGAACCCGCAGAACGGCCAGAAGAAGATGCTCCTCGTCTTCGGCTCGTTCTTCGCCATCTTCGTGATCATCGCCATCATCGCGACGATCGCTTCGCCGTGACGATCGCCTCTCCGTGACCGTCCGCGGGTCCGATGGTGGGGCTAGCACCACCATCCCCTAGGGGGCGAGTGTCAGGGTCAACTGGGTGGATCACCGGATGGGTTGAGGGCCCGGGAGTCCGTAACTTCGAGATGTGACCGCGAGCGGCGGGCACGGATCACTCGAAGACTCACGGAGGCGTCATGTCGGCCCCTACGCAGACCCGGCTCCACCCGGCGCGCTCGGGCCGCCCGGACATCAGGCTGCCCTGGTGGGCCCTGGCTCTCCCCGCGCTCGCGTTCGTCACCCTGCTCCTGCTGATCCTCAACCCGTCCGACGCGCACGCGGCGACCACGGACCCGGCGATCACCCGGCTCTTCGAGCACATTCTGCAGCTGATATCGCGCTGAACACCTGCTGAGCCGCCCGTCAACTCCCTGCGCCCGTTGGCGTGTTTCATGCGAAGCTGGGACGCATGAGCGTCGCAGAACCCCGCAGGATCGTCCTCTTCCGGCATGCGAAAGCCGACTGGCCACAGGTGACCGACCACGAGCGGCCGCTCGCTGAGCGGGGCCGCATGGACGCCGCAGTCGCCGGACGCAAGCTCGCCGACACCCATATCCCCTTCGATCTGGCCCTGTGCTCCACTGCGGACCGGACCCGGGAAACCTGGAAGCTCGCCGTCCAGGAATTCCCGCACCGGCCGAAAACCGTCTATGAGGAGCGGGTCTACGAGGCCTCACCCGGCGAACTGATCGCCGTGCTCAACGAAACCCCCGACGACGCGCAGAACGTCCTGATGATCGGCCACAACCCCGGCATCCAGGGCCTCGCCGAGATCCTCGCGGGCTCGGCCGAGGGTGACGCCCTGGAGCGGCTGAGCCGCCGCGGCTTCCCCGCCGCCGCCTTCGCGGTCCTGACCTTCGAGGGCTCCTGGAAGTCCCTGGAACCGGGCACAGCCACCCTGCGCGACTACTGGGCACCCTCCGAATAACCCCACGCGACCGGCAAGGGGCCCGGCACCGCACCGGTGCGGGCCCCTCGTACCTCTCTACGGCCTCGCGTGCTCATGCCCCGTCCGCACAGGGGCCGCATCCGCACAGGGCCTCGTCCGCTCAGCCCTCGTCGTGGGTGTCCGCCGCCTCGACCTCTTCGCGGGTGACGCCCAGCAGGTACAGCACCGTGTCGAGGAACGGGAAGTTCACCGCGGTGTGTGCGGCCTCGCGGACGACCGGCTTGGCGTTGAAGGCCACTCCCAGTCCGGCCGCGTTCAGCATGTCGAGATCGTTGGCACCGTCACCGATCGCCACGGTCTGCGCCAGCGGCACACCCGCCTCGGCGGCGAACCGGCGCAGCAGCCGCGCCTTCCCCGCCCGGTCCACGATCTCGCCGGTGACCCGCCCGGTCAGCTTCCCGTCGACGATCTCCAGCGTGTTGGCCTGCGCGAAGTCCAGTCCGAGACGTTCCTTCAGATCATCCGTGACCTGAGTGAAACCGCCCGACACGACGCCCACTTGGTAGCCGAGCCGCTTCAGCGTACGGATCAGCGTGCGCGCGCCCGGCGTCAGCCGCACCTCGCTGCGCACCTTGTCCACCACCGAGACGTCGAGCCCCTTCAGCAACGCCACGCGCGCGTGCAGCGACTGCTCGAAGTCGAGCTCCCCGCGCATCGCCGCCGCCGTCACCCCGGCGACCTCCGCCTCGCAGCCCGCGTGCGCGG
Source organism: Streptomyces sp. NPDC050211 (assembly GCF_040656035.1). Taxonomy (NCBI): domain Bacteria; kingdom Bacillati; phylum Actinomycetota; class Actinomycetes; order Kitasatosporales; family Streptomycetaceae; genus Streptomyces; species Streptomyces sp. NPDC050211. The sequence continues at coordinate 1,039 of NZ_JBFALC010000063.1, read as the reverse complement.
CGAAGAGCTCGATCACCTCGTCCTGGATGAGCGTCGAGTCCACGTCCATGACGACCAGACGCTGTGCGCGCCGGTGCAGCCCCGCGGCCACGACCGCCACATCGACACCCAGTGCCGCCGCGTCGGTCACCAGGGCGGTGCGCAGCGGCTCGGTCTCCACGCCGGACACCGCGAACTCCACCGCCGTCACCGGGTACTTGGCGAGCCGGAAGATACGGTCGATGTTGCCGCCGGTGCGCGTGATACGGGCCGCGACCGCGGCGGTCGCCTCCGCGGTGAGCGGATGCCCGAGCACGGTCACCAGCGACCGGCCGAGACCGCGGGGCCGGTTGTCGCCCGTGCCGGAGATGATCTCCGCCTGCATCTTCATCGACTCCGCCCAGCTGTGGACGGTGGCCCGCAGGTCCCCTTCGAGCCCCCTCGGCGGCTCGGTCACCAGCACGCACAGCACCATCCGGCCACGCGTGACGACCTGCTCGATGTCGACCACGTCGACCGAGTAGGCGGCGAGAGTGTCGAAGAGGCCGGCCGTGATGCCCGGCCTGTCCTTCCCGAAGATCTTGACGAGAAGGGTGGGGAACTCTGAGGTCTGCGAAGCGCTCATGGTGCTCCCACCGTATCCGGCACCCTGTGCCCATCGCCCCGCAGGTCCGCCCAGCGGACGCGGAACTCTGGATGTCGCTCGGGTGACAGCGGGCTGACAGGCAGCTCACAGACGGACGGCCGCCACCGACGGACACGGCACGGCCACCGGCCCGTCGGTTCGGCGCCCCTTCAGTGCCCCTTCACCGCCCCTTCGGCGCCCTCGGAGGGGGCGGCGGAGGCGGAGGAGGCGGCGGCGGTTGCCGCCGCCGGTCCGGCGGGGCCTGTTCCCCGTCCTCGCGGCGCGACTTGGCGGACCGTCGCGGCCACCGCGGCGGCGGCCCCATCGGCCGGGCCACCGTCGGTGCGCCATACATGTCGCCGCCGGGCGGCGCCCCGCTCGCCGGCCGGGCGCCGGGGGAGGGCGACGCGTCCGCCCTTTCCTGCCCGGGCGGCC
>NZ_JBFALC010000062.1:0-60161 GCF_040656035.1 Streptomyces sp. NPDC050211 | reverse complement strand
TGGCTGGTCGCGCCCACGCGGCGGAGCCGCATATAGATACAGCCCCGCGCCCCTTCGGGGCGCTGCCGAACCGTACGCGTGAGAAGCCCCCACTGGCGCCGGGCCGGTGGGGGCTTCATGTTCCAGGTTCCCGACGGTTACCAGGCGACCGGCAGCCGTTCGGGTAGGCGCTTCATGAAGTTGGTGCGCCATACGAGCTGTTCGGCCGGTACGGCGAGCCGGAGGCCTGGAAGCCGCTCCAACAGTGTGTGCAGTGCGATTTCCGCGTGTCTCTTGCCGAGGGCCGTGGCGGGGCAGTAGTGCGCTCCGCCGCCGAAGGAGAGGTGATCGGCGGCGCCTTCCCGGCCGGGCCGGAACCGGTGCGGATCGGGGAAACGCGCGGGGTCGTGATTCGCGCCCTCGACGAGGACCAGGACCAACTCCCCCTTCTTCACCTCCACATCGCCCAACCGGACGTCTTCCAGGGCGAGTCGGGGCAGGCCGTCGCCGATGGACAGGTTGATCCGCAGGAGTTCGTCCATCGCGTCCGCCACCGGGACGCCGCCGGTGGTGAGTGCCTGGCGGACGTCGTCGCGGGTCAGCAGCGAGACGAGGGCCATGGTGAGGAATCCCGAGGTGGAGATGACGCCCGCGCCGAACAGGGTGACGCCGACCGTGGCGAACATCTCGTCCGTGACATGGGCGTACTCCTCGGTGCCTCGCAGTTTCGCGAGATCGCCCACCAGGCCGGTCGTGGACGGATCGTCGAGGCGGCCGGCCATGTAGGCGATGTCGCGGTCCCAGTTGAGCTTCGCGGCCTCGATCTCCCGCGGCGAGTTCATGAACGCCACGTCCAGGCTGCGCAGCAGCAACGCCGCATCCTCCTGCGGAACACCGAGGATGTGGCAGTGCATCCCGGCGGAGTACGGGTCGGCGAAACCGCCGCGCAGTTCGGCCGGCGCCCCCTCGGTGAGGAGCCCGTCCACCAGCCGGCCGGACTCGCGCCGCATCCACTCCTCGAGGCCGGAGGCTTTGGGGTTGATCGCCTTCATCACCGCCTTGCGCAGCCCGGCGCCGGTGATGTTGCCCATGTTGTTCACCACCTCGGGCGGGATCGTCAGGGCGTACTGACGGGGAGCGCCCGGGGTGGAGGTGTCCTTGAGGGAGAACCGGTCGTCTTCCAGCACCTGCTTGCACAGCCGATACGAGGAGACCAGCCACGCCTCGGCACCGGCGATCGTGCGGACCTTCGTCACGGGCGTGGCGCGCAGGCCTTCGACGTCCTCGGGCAAGCGGGTGCCGTTCCAGTCGAAGGGGAACGCGGGAAGCGTCTCGGTCGTGGCGGTGATCAACGTGCTTCTCCTTCGGCGGGCTTGAGGATGCCGTGGCCCTGGTTGCGGGAGGCGCGCAGGCCGTATCCCCGTGCGTAGAGCAGGTCGGCGAGCGGCAGGGCCTGGTGGTAGCAGTTCAGCGACGACGGGACGCCGAGGATGGCGGGGGTGTCGATGAACAGGGGGACTTCGGCGCACACGTAGTCCCGGCACACCTGCCGCTGCTCGTCGGTGGGTTGTCCGTCGGGGCCGAGTTTCCCGGCGAGGAAGAGGCCGGCCAGGGCGTCGCAGGTCTCGCGTACGGCCGGGTCGTTCTCCACGGCCCGGACGACCTCGTGGTGGAGGCGCCGATAGGCGGCGTTGCCCTGGAAGGCCGACATGGGATGCCACGTCAGGCGGCTGCCGCCGGGGTCCGCGTCCGCGCAGGCGGTGGAGACCTTGGCGCGCACGCCCCGTACGTTCTTCACGGCCTTCTGCCGGGCGTGTTCGGGTGCGTATCCGAGGGCCTGGTACATGTCGGCCACGTGCACGTCGGTATAGACGAAGTCCGCGTGGTCGAACCGGGCCGCGGCCCAGCGCGCCAGGTCATGGAGGCGCCGGGCGGAGAAGTAGCTGTTGCCGGGGGAGACCCCGATGATCGCGTGCGCGCCCTCTTCGGCGATGACGCGGCACTGGTCGGTATAGGGCTGGAGCTGGAAGGTCTCGGCTGGGGCGACAGTCGCCTGAGTCAAGATCGAATCCTCATCGCGCCGCGATTCTTCAGGACCTGGCGTCCTGCGTGCGGCGGCAGCGACGACCCCACGCTACCGAGCCGACGCAGTGAGTAAACCCCTACCCACGGGTACGGATGGAAAAAGAATTCCAGGATGCGAAACCTTGTCGGCGGTGGCGCGTTGACGCTGTACGCCCATCGGCGACTCTCCGTGATTTGGACGCGCGCTTCTCGTGCGCTTCCTCAGCCCTGTACCGGCGTTAACCGGCCGTGCGACACCGTCGCATCAGCCACCACGGCAGCACCGTTCCAGAAGGGAAGAACCTCATGAGCCTTGCCCGGCAACCGCAGCGCAGAGCCGTTCTCACCGGAGGGCTGCTGGCCACCGCGGCCCTGATAACCGGCTGTTCGTCGAAGACGGACGACAGCAAGACCGCGGAGAAGACGACGGCCGCGGGAGCGGCGGCGACGACCCCCTCACCCGCCACGAGCGCGCCCCCCGGCTCTCCCTGGGCGGCGTTCGCGCGGCTGATGGAGGGCAACGAGCGCTGGGTGGACGGGACTCTGCAGCACCCCGACCGGGATCCCGGGCGGCGCGACTTCGTCGCCGAGGAGCAGGACCCGTACGGCGTGGTCCTCTCCTGCATCGACTCCCGGGTGCCGCCGGAGCTGATCTTCGACACCGGGCTCGGCGACCTGTTCGTGATGCGCACCGGCGGGCAGGTGGTCGCCCCGGTGGTCACCGGTTCCGTCGAGTACGGGCCCATGACCTCGGGGACGCCGCTGATCGTCGTCCTCGGTCACCAGCGCTGCGGTGCGGTCAAGGCGGCGTACAAGGCGCTCAAGGACGACCAGCCGCTGCCGGGCAACCTGCAGTCGATCGCCGAAGCCCTCCGCCCGGCGTACGACGTGGTCTCCAAGGAGAAGCACGCCGACCCGGTGGACGCCATGGTCCGCGTCCACATCAAGCAGACCTCCGCCGACCTGCGCTCCAACGCCGATCTCGCCCCGCTGGTGAAGAAGGGCGACCTGGCCGTCGTCAGCGCCTACTACTCGCTCGACACCGGCCGGGTCGAGGTCCTGACCGGGGCGCCGTCCGCGTGACCCCGGGTCGGCCGGCCGTCGTACGCGGCGGCTGGCCGACGTGGATGCCCTCTCATGCCTGCCCCTCCCGCAGGACATCGAGCGCTGTGAGTGCCACGTGGAGTTCGGTGCGCTGTTCGCCCGACTCGAGGTCGCAGTCGAGGATCCGCTCGATGGTGCGCAGCCGTTGGTAGACGGTCTCGCGGGACAGGCCGCCGGAGCGGGCGGCCACAGTCTTGTTGCCTGCCGCGTCCAGGTAGTGGCGCAGGGTGGTGAGCAGGTCGGTGCCGTGGCGGGCGTCGTGGTCGGCGAGTCGGCCGAGCCGGCGTTCGGCGTAGTCCTGGATGCGGGGGTCTTCGCGGAGGGCGAAGAGGAGGCGGCGCAGGCCGATGTCGGATCGTTCGTGGTACGAGCGTCCCGGCGGGAGCGGCCGACCCGGCTCGGTCGCTTCGGCGACACGGGTTGCCTCACGGAAGGAACGGGCGACTGCCGGGAGGCCGGTCGCCTCGCTGCCCACGCTCACCGTTGTCCCCGGCACCAGCTCGAGTGCGGTGCGGCCGAGGTGTTCGACGACGGGTCGCCACGGCTGGTCGGGGCGCAGGGACAGCAGGACGCCGAGACGGGTCGGTCCGAGGAGGCCGACGAGGGCCTGCGTTCCCTTCTTCCTCAGCTCCTCGGAGAGGAGTTCCTCCGCGTTCGCCGTGTCGTCCTCGGGGTGGACGTCCGCGAGCACGGCGATGAAGCGGGAGTCCCTGGTGGGCAGGCCCAGCGCGGCGACCTGCGCCTCGGCGTCGGCGGGCGAGCGGTGGCGCTGTTCGACGAGGTCGCGCAGGACGCCGCGGTGCGCGGTGCGTTCCCAGGGCGTGGGGTGGGTGAGGCGGGCGATGGTGAGGGCCATCGCGGTTCTCTCCAGGACGGTGACGTCCTCGGGGCGGAAGGGGCCGAGGGGCGACGGAGAGGCCGGGCCGAGCGGGGTCGGGGTCGGGGACATGGCGTGGGTCGGAAGCATGGCGACCCGGCCCCACCGTTCGCCCTGGTACTCCACCGGTGCCACGAGCCAGCCCTCGGGGCCGGAGACGGTGGTGTGGTCGGCGGGCGGAGTCGCCCGGGAGCGCTGTTCCCAGTCGGTGAGCGCCGCCTCGACCGTGTCGCCGGAGGGCTCGCAGACGAGTGCCTGGTGGACCAGGTTCTCCAGTACGACGGTGTGGCCGCTCATCTCGGCGGCGGCGCGTACGACGTCCTCGGGCCCGGCGCCGCGCAGGGTGAGGGCGGTGAACGCCTCGTGGACGCGCTGGGTCCGCCGCATCACCTCGGCCTGGTTGCCGAGGATGAACGCGTGGACGACCTGGGTGACCTCCAGGAAGTTGACGTCCTTGGCCAGGGTGACGAGGGGCAGACCGCGGGCCCGGCAGGCGTGGACCAGGGCGTCGGGCGGGCGGTGGTAGCGGCGGACCAGTTCGATGACCAGGGCCGCCGCGCCGATGTCGGCGAGTTCGTCGACGTAGCGGCGTACGCCCGCCGGTTCCTCGGGCAGGGGCATGCCGGTCGTCAGGACGAGTTCGCCGCCCTTGAGGAAGGAGGCGGGGTCGGTCAGCTCGGTGATGTGGACCCAGCGCACGGGCCGGTCGAGCCGTGCCGGGCCGGTGACGACCTGGGGCTGTCCGGCGGCCAGAACGGGAAGGGCCAGCACGTCGGCCACGGTGAGCGGTCGGCCGATCGCATCCATGTCCGGTCCCGGAATCGAGGCGTCGGGGTGGTTCTCGCTCACGGTGCCTCCATGGGGTCCCTGCTCGCGACCCCGAGAGCTCGGGACGTGCCCTGTCACTCTGACAAGCACCGCTGACCTGCGCAAGAGCCCGCAGACGGCGGCGGCGAGACCTGAAGGCGGGGCACAGGGCCCCGTATGCCTGACACAACGTCCGGATACCGCGCCGCGACCGGACAGATCGCGCGTTGGCCCCGCCCTGGTCCACAGAGATGCTCAGAAAGACCGGAGCAGACCGCCGACCCCGCCGGGAGACGAACATGACCGCACTGTCGCCGCACCTTCGCCAGGCCACCCCCGTGACGGCGGTCCGGGGCGAGGGCGTCCACCTCTACGGCGAGGACGGCCGCCGCTACCTGGACTTCACCGCCGGCATCGGCGTCACCAGCACCGGACACTGCCACCCCAAGGTCGTGGCGGCGGCCCAGGAACAGGTCGGCACGCTCATCCACGGCCAGTACACGACGGTCATGCACCAGCCCCTCCGTCGTCTGGTCGAGAAGCTGGGCGAGGTGCTGCCGACCGGCCTGGACAGCCTGTTCTTCACCAACTCCGGCAGCGAGGCGGTGGAGGCGGCCCTGCGGCTGGCCCGCCAAGCCACCGGCCGCCCCAACGTCATCGTCTGCCACGGCGGCTTCCACGGTCGCACGGTCGCCGCCGCCTCCATGACCACGTCCGGCACCCGCTTCCGCTCCGGCTTCTCCCCGCTGATGAGCGGCGTCGTCGTCACCCCGTTCCCGACGGCCTACCGCTACGGCTGGGACGAGGACACCGCGACCAGCTTCGCCCTCAAGGAGCTCGACTACACCCTCCAGACGATCTCCTCGCCCGCCGACACGGCCGCGATCATCGTCGAGCCGGTGCTCGGCGAGGGCGGCTACGTCCCCGCGAACCGCGCCTTCATGGAGGGGCTGCGGGAGCGCGCCGACCGCCACGGCTTCCTCCTCATCCTCGACGAGGTGCAGACCGGCGTCGGTCGCACCGGCCGCTTCTGGGGCCACGACCACTTCGGCGTCACCCCGGACATCCTCGTCACCGCCAAGGGCCTGGCCAGCGGGTTCCCGATCTCCGGCATCGCCGCCTCCGAGGAGCTGATGACCAAGGCATGGCCGGGCTCGCAGGGCGGTACGTACGGCGCCAACGCCGTCGCCTGCGCCGCGGCCTGCGCCACCCTCGACGTCGTACGCGACGAGAAGCTCGTCGAGAACGCCGACGCGATGGGCGCACGGCTCCGCGCAGGTCTGGAGGCGGTCGCCGACCGTACGCCGGGCATCGGCGACGTACGGGGTCTCGGGCTGATGCTGGCCACCGAGTTCGTCACCGAGGACGGCAGCCCCGACCCCGAGACCGCCGCCCGCGTGCAGCGCGCCGCCGTCGACGAGGGTCTGCTCCTGCTGTTGTGCGGGGCCTGGAACCAGGTCGTCCGGATGATCCCGGCGCTCGTCATCGACGAGACGGCGGTGGACGAGGGCCTCCAGGCCTGGGCGACCGCGGTGGAAGTCGGTACTTCTGGACCAGCGGCACGATGAGCGACCCCCTCGCGCGGCTGACCGCCCGGCTCACCGAGGCCGCCCCCGGCCTGCGGGTGGAGACCGGCCCGGGCGCCACCGGTCTCTACGCCTACGACGCCTCCAACTACCGGGTCCCGCCGCGAGCCGTGGTCTTCCCCCGCAGCGCCGACGACGTGGTCGAGGTGCTGCGGGCCTGCCGGGAGACGGGCGTCCCGGTCACCGCGCGCGGCGGCGGTACGAGCATGGCGGGCAACGCGGTCGGACCGGGCGTCGTCCTGGACTTCTCCCGGTACATGAACCGGATCCTCGACATAGACCCGGAGGCCCGCACCGCCCGCGTCGAGGCCGGAGTGATCCTGGACGCGCTGCGCGACGCGACCGCCCCGCACGGGCTGACCTTCGGCCCCGACCCCTCCTCGCACAGCCGCTGCACCCTCGGCGGCATGATCGGCAACGACGCGTGCGGCAACCGGTCGGTGCGGCACGGGCGCACCAGCACCCACATCGAGGCGCTGGAGATCGTGACGGCCGACGGCGTGCGAGCCGTCGCCGACCGCACAGGGCTGCGACCGGTGGACCCCGCGGACACAGAACGGATCGCCCGCCTCGAAGCGGACGTACGCCACCTGATCGACGCCAACCTGGCCCCGATCCGCACCGAGTTGGGCCGCATCCCGCGCCAGGTCTCCGGCTACCAACTGCACCGCCTGCTGCCCGAGCACGGCTTCGACATGGCCCGCGCCCTGGTCGGCACCGAGGGCTCCTGTGCGGTCGTCACCGCCGCGACGGTCCGCCTGGTGGCGACCGCACCGGCTTCGGCACTGCTCACTCTCGGGTACGACGATGTGGTCGACGCCGCCGAGGACGTCCCCGAGATCCTGCGCTGGAACCCCACTGCCGTGGAGGGCATGGACGAGGCGATCGTCGCCACCATGCGCGCCCGGCGCGGACCGGACTCCGTGACCGGGCTGCCCGAGGGGCGGGCCTGGCTGTACGTCGAGCTCGACGGTGACGACCAGGCGGCGGTCGACGCCCGCGCCGCCGAACTGCTGGACGTGCTCAAGGCGCAGGGCCGGATGACCGGCGGACGGGTCGTGGAGACCCCGGCTGAGCGGCGCTCGCTGTGGCGGGTCCGTGAGGACGGGGCCGGGCTCGCCGCCCGTCTCGTCGACGGCGGGGAGTCGTGGCCCGGCTGGGAGGACGCGGCGGTCGCGCCCGAGAACCTGGCCGCCTACCTGCGCGACTTCAGGAAACTGCTGGCCTCCCACGAGCTGACCGGCGTGCTGTACGGCCACTTCGGCGCGGGCTGTGTCCACGTACGCATCGACTTCGACCTGGCCACGGACACCGGCCGGGCAGCCACCCGCCGCTTCCTCTCCGAAGCCGCCGCCCTGGTCGTCGAGCACGGCGGCACGCTTTCCGGCGAGCACGGGGACGGGCGGGCGCGCGGTGAGCTGCTGGAGATCATGTACAGCGACCGCATGATCCGGACGTTCGCCGCCTTCAAGGAGATCTTCGACCCCGAGGGGCTGCTCAACCCCGGTGTCATCGTGGCCCCGGCCCCGCTCGACGCCGACCTGGCACTGCGCCAACTCCCGCTCCTCGAAACGACGTTCACCTTCCCGCACGACGACGAGGGCTTCGTCGGCGCCGTTCGCCGCTGCGTCGGCGTCGGCCGCTGCCGCAGCGACGCGGGCGGTGTGATGTGCCCCAGCTACCGGGCCACGGGCGAGGAGAACGACTCCACCCGGGGCCGGGCCCGCCTGCTCCAGGAGATGGTGCGCGGCGGGACGGTCCAGGAAGGCTGGCGCTCGACGGAGGTGCGCGACGCCCTCGACCTGTGCCTGTCCTGCAAGGCGTGCTCCAGTGACTGCCCGGTCGGCGTCGACATGGCGACGTACAAGGCGGAGTTCCTGCACCAGCACTACAAGGGTCGCTTGAGGCCCCGCTCGCACTACTCGCTGGGCTGGCTCCCTCTCACCTCGGCCCTCGCCGGATACGCCGCCCGCCCCCTCAACGCGCTGTTGCGCGGACCGGTCGGCAAGCTGCTCGCCCGGCTCGGCGGCGTGACCACGAAGCGCCGGATCCCGGCCTTCGCCTCCCGGCGCGCCCGGCGCAAGGTCCTGCAGGCTGCGAACACGGACGCACCGGCAAAGGCCCTGCTCTTCGTCGACAGCTTCACCCGCGCCTTCCGCCCCGAGGTCGCGGGCGCCGCGAGCCGCGTGCTCGCCGACGCCGGCATCCCCTGCACGGCTGAGGACGGCCTGTGCTGCGGCCTGACCTGGGTCAGCACCGGGCAACTGTCCACCGCCCGCCGCATCATGGCCCGCACGGTCGCCCACCTCGACAACGGCGACGACCGGCCCATCATCGTGGCCGAACCCAGCTGCGCCGCCGCCCTCAAGCGCGACGTGCCCGAACTGCTCGGCACCGACGCCGCCCAGCGCGTCGCGTCCCGCGTCCACACCCTCACCGGCGCCCTGACCGACCTCGCCGCGCCGGACTGGACCCCACCGGAGCTGCCGGACAGCGTCGTCCTGCAGACCCACTGCCACGAGTACGCCACCTTCAAGGGCCGCCACCCCCGCGACCTGCTCGGCCGCCTCGGCGTCCGGAAGGTCGACGAGGCCGAGGGCTGCTGCGGACTCGCCGGGAACTTCGGCTTCGAGGAGCAGCACTACGACACCTCGATGGCCGTCGCCGACCTGGCCCTGAAGCCACGCCTCGACGCCATCGCCCAGGACGCACCGACCGTCGTCGTGGCCGACGGCTTCAGCTGCGCCACCCAGATCGACCACCTCGCCGGTGACCGGGGCATCCGCGCCCTGCACTTGGCGGAACTGCTCGACCCCGCCGCCGATCAAGCCGCTCGACCAGGAGGAACCCCATGACCGACACACCCACGCAGTTGTTCATCGGCGGGGCCTGGGTGGACGCCGGGGACGGCGCCACCATGCCCGTGGACGACCCGGCGACCGGTGAGATCCTCTGCCATGTCGCCGACGCGGGCGCCAAGGACGCCAAGCTCGCGGAGGACGCGGCCGTCCGGGCGCAGGAGGAGTGGGCCCGTACGGCGCCTCGGGCCCGTAGCGAGATCCTGCGCCGGGCGTACGAGATCATCCTCGACCGCACCGACGAACTCGCCCACTTGATGACGTCCGAGATGGGCAAGCCGCTCGCCGAGGCCAGGGGAGAGGTGGCGTACGCGGCCGAGTTCTTCCGCTGGTTCTCCGAGGAGGCCGTACGTATCGACGGCGGCCACGGCGTCCTGCCCGACGGCCGCAACCGGATGCTGCTCTCACGCCGACCGGTCGGCCCCTGTCTGCTGATCACCCCCTGGAACTTCCCCCTCGCCATGGGGACGCGCAAGATCGGCCCGGCGATCGCCGCCGGCTGCACGATGATCCTCAAGCCGGCCCCGCAGACCCCGCTGTCCAGCCTGGCTCTCGCCGAGATCCTCAAGGAGGCCGGGCTGCCGGACGGTGTGCTCAACGTCGTCACCACCTCCCGTGCGGGGGAGGTGTGCGAACCGCTCCTGCGCGGCGGGCGGATGCGCAAGCTCTCCTTCACCGGCTCGACGCAGGTCGGGCGGCTGCTGCTCGCGCAGAGTGCGGAGGCGGTCGTACGCACCTCGATGGAGCTGGGCGGGAACGCGCCGTTCATCGTCTTCGAGGACGCCGACCTGGACAAGGCGGTCGATGGTGCGATGGTCGCCAAGATGCGCAACATGGGCGAGGCCTGCACCGCCGCCAACCGCTTCTTCGTCCACACCTCCGTGGCGGAGGAGTTCGGGCGGCGCCTGGCCGAGCGCATGGGCGCGCTGGTCGTGGGCCCCGGCACCCGGGACGGCGTCGACGTCGGCCCGCTGATCGACCGGGTCGGGCGGGCCAAGGTCGAGGAACTGGTCGCCGACGCGGTGGAGCGCGGCGCCCGGGTGCTCGTCGGCGGTCGTACGCCCGAGGGGCCGGGCTGCTTCTATCCGCCGACCGTGCTCATGGACGTAGCTTCGGACAGTCGCCTGATGGACACGGAGATCTTCGGTCCGGTCGCGGCGATCCTCACCTTCGACGACGAGGACGAGGTGATCCGCCGCGCCAACGACACCCCGTGGGGCCTCGTCGGCTACGTCTTCACCGAGGGCCTGGACCGCGCCCTGAGCGTCAGCGAACGCCTGGAGGTCGGCATGGTCGGCCTCAACACCGGCCTCGTCTCCAACCCGGCCGCGCCCTTCGGCGGCGTCAAGCAGTCCGGCCTTGGCCGTGAGGGCGGCAGGGTCGGGATCGACGAGTTCCTGGAGTACCAGTACGTGGCGGTGCCCGTGCGGTGACGGCGGTGGCCGTGGCCCTCAGTGCAGGTGGCGAGCGGTGATCTCCGCCGCGGTCTCGGTCACCAGTCGCCCCAGCTCGGCGAGGCGGCCCGACTCGAAACGGGAGTCGGGCATGGAGACGGCCACGGCGGCCAGCGGCACCCCGTCACCGTCCAGGAGGGGTGCCGCGATGGCACAGACGCCCTGGAGGTACTGGTTGTGGTTGACGGCGTATCCGCGGTCCCTGACGCGGCGCAGCTCCGCGCGCAGCTCCACCGGATCGGTGATGGTCTCCTCGCCGTACCCCTCGAACGCGCCCGTCGCGAACTCGTCGACCTCGGACTTCGGCAGATGGGCGAGGACCGTGTGCCCGGTTGCCGTGGCGTGCAGCGGCGAGGTGTCGCCGATGGCGTGGAAGGTCCGCACGGCGTGGTCGCAGTCGACGCGGTCGACGACGACCATGCTGTGCAGCGCGTCGGGCACCGAGAGATGGATGGTCTCGTTCAGCGTGTCCCGGAGCCGGAGCATGGGTTCCCGGGCGGCGGCGAAGAGGCTGGAGCCTTGGAGGGCGGCGGGCCGTACGGCCAGCACCCGGGCGCCGACCTCCCAGCGGGTGGTGTCCTTCCGGTTCGCGCGCAGCCAGCCCGCCTCGTTGAGCGTGACCAGGGTGCGCTGCACGGTGGACTTCGGCAGGCCGAAGAGCTTCGTCAGCTCGCCCACGGTCACGGGCTGGTGCTGGGCGACGGCTTCCAGGATGCGCAGCGACCTCGTGACGCTCTTCATTTCCATCCGGTGCCCCCGTCAGTTGTGCGGCCTCTTGGTGCTCACCTCGTGACTCCCTTCCGGAGGAGTCGAAGGCATGATTGTGCCGGATTCTAGCATGGCGTTCCACAATATGGCATGGGCTGAACAGGTGCAGGTGGCTGCGCACAGCAGTAAGGGCCGGCTCTCACGTCGACGCGTGCGAGCCGGCCCTCGCCGGTGTGGAGCCCACTCGGGCCTTCAGGCGCCCAGTAGACGCCCGGAGATCTCCGTGACCGTGTCGGTGACGAGGCCGCCCCACTCGGGCGCCCGGCCCTCGTCGTACCGGGAATCGGGCATCGAGATGGCCACGGCGGCCAGCGGTGTCCCGCTCTCGTCGAGCACGGGTGCGGCGAGGGCGCACACGCCCGGCCGGTACTGGTTCCGGTTGACCGCGTAGCCGTCGGTGCGGATCCGGTCCAGATCGGCGCGCAGCTCGTCGGGGTCGGCGGGGGTCGTGTCGCTGAAGCGCTCCAGTCCGTGCGTGATGAGTTCCTCGACGTCCTGTTTCGGGAGGTGGGCGAGGATGCTGCGCCCCACGGCGGTGGCGTGCAGCGGAGACGTGTCGCCGATGGTGTGGAAGGTCCGTACGGGGTGGTCGCAGTCGACGCGGTCCACCACGACCACGCACTGGAGTGCGTCGGGCACCGACAGGTGAATGGTCTCGTTCACCGCGTCGCGCAGGCGAATCATGGGTTCCCGGGCGGCGGCGAACAGGCTGGAGCCCTGGAGGGCGGCCGGCCGTACGGCCAGTACGCGGGCGCCGATTTCCCAGCGGGTGGTGTCCTTGCGGTTCGCGCGCAGCCAGCCCGCCTCGGCCAGTGTGACCAGCGTGCGCTGCACCGTCGACTTCGGGAGACCGAAGAGCTTCGTCAACTCCCCGACGGTGACCGGCTGATGCTGGGCAACCGCTTCCAGGATGCGCAGTGATCTCGTAACGCTCTTCATTTCCATCCGGTTTCCCCCCGTTAATCCTCGAAATCTCTGCTGGACACCCTCTTGACTCCCCTCTGAGCCGCTGTCATTCTCGTGCCAGATTCTAGCACAGCGTTCCACAATGTGGCACGGCCCAACAGGAAGATCCCGCGAAGTGGGCCGGCACCGCGAGACACGGCGGCTGTGAGCCGTAGGCCCGAAGGTCGTAGCCCCGAAGGTCGTAGGCCCGAAGGAAGGGCCCGGCCCCATCCAAACCGCCTCGAATCGATCAGCTCACGTCGGGCGCTCAGCATGCGCCCCGGCGTTACGAAAGGAAAGCCTGTGTCAGCTGCCAGGAAGCGCGTCGCCGTCATCGGCGTCGGAACGATGGGCAGCCAGGCCGCCTGGCGGCTGGCGGCCCGCGGCGCCGAGGTCGTCGGATACGACAGGTTCGCCCCCGGTCATGACCGCGGTGCCGCCGGTGGTGAGACCCGGATCTTCCGCAGCGCCCACTTCGAGGACTCCCGCTACGTCCCGCTGCTCAAGCACGCCGACGCCCTGTGGGAGGAACTGCAGCAGGAGACCGGCCGTGAGCTGCGCCGACTGACCGGGTGCCTGCTGATGGGGCCGACCGAGCACCACCAGATGGCCACCGTCCTGCAGTCCATCGCGGAGCACGACCTCGACCACGACGTGCTCGATGCCGAGCTGCTGGCCAAACGTTTCCCCCAGTTCCGCATCGAGGACGGCGACGCGGCCGTGCTGGACCGCCGCGCCGGTTTCATCCGCCCCGAACTGACCATCCAGACCGCAGCCCGCCGCGCCGAGCAGCTGGGCGCCGTCATCCACCGCTACACCACGGTCCGCGAGATCGTCCCCGTCGCGAACGGCGTGGAGATCCGCACCGACGCCGGCAGCGAGCACTTCGACACCGCCGTCGTCACCCCCGGCCCCTGGGTCAACGACCTGCTGCCCGACCTGCCCTGGGAGGTGGACGTACGCCGCGTGGTCAGCGCGTGGTACGTGCCCACGACCCCCGAGGCCTGGTTCGGCGAGGAGCGCCCGGCCTTCATCCGTACGGCACCCACTCACTGCTACGGGCTACCCTCCCCGGACGGCATCTCCGTCAAGCTCGGCCTCTCCCGCGCCCTGCACTGTCCCGTCGGCGACCCGAACCAGCTGGACCGGACGGTGCGGCCCGAGGAGCTGGAGATCTTCAGCGAGCTGATCGGCCGCTACATGCCGGACCTGCACCCGGACCCGACCCGGCTCTCCGTCTACATGGAGGGCTACACCGAGAGCAGCCGCCCCCTGGTCGGCCCCCTGCCCGCTGCCGAGAACGTGATTCTGCTCGCCGGTTTCTCCGGCCACGGCTTCAAGCTCTCGCCCGCCTTCGGCGACATCGCCGCAGACCTGGCGCTGGACGGCGCCTCGCCCCAGCCCATCGACTTCCTCTCCACCGTCGGCCGTACGGAGGCATGACCATGAACGACGCCACGCTCGCCGTCGGCTCCCTGGAGGCCCGGCCCGGCACCAAGGCCCGCGGCACGGTCCGGGCCGACCTCGGCGCCCTCACCGCCGACATTCCGCTGACCCTGGTCAACGGCGCCCGCCCCGGCCCCCGGGTCGTCATCACCGCCGGCGTGCACGGCGGCGAGTTCACGCCCATCGACGCCGTCGTACGACTGGCGGACAGGCTGGAACCCGGTGAGGTGCACGGGCAGGTGATCATCTGCCCCGTCGCCAACCCTCCCGCCGTCTACCAGGGCCGGCTCAACATCTCCCCGGTCGACGGCGTCAACCTCAACCGCGTCTTCCCCGGCGACCCGGCCGGCGGCCCCACCGAGCGGCTGGCCGCCTGGCTCTTCACCCACCTGCTCGACGGTGCCGACGTCTACGCCGACCTGCACTGCGGCGGCATCGACCAGGTCCTGCGGGACTTCGTCGGCTACCGCCTCACCGGTGACCCGGACCTCGACAAGGCGACGGCCGAGCTGGCCCGCTCCTTCGGTATCGAGGACGTCATCCTCGGGCTGAAGGCCGACGGCGGCAACAGCCACGCGGCCGCCGCCCGCCGGGGGATCTCCGCGGTCCTCGTCGAGGTGGGCTCACTCGGGCAGCGGGACGAGCCCACGGCCCTGAGCCGCGTCGACGGTCTCCTCACGGCACTGCGCCACCTGGGCGTCCTCGACCAGGACGGCTCCGCACCGGCCCCGATCCGCGAATGGGTCTGGTCCGCCGGCGTCACCGCTGAGGCCACCGGCCTGTGGTACCCGGAGTTCTCCTTCGACGCCGACGTCATCGGCGAGGTCACGGAGGGCGACGTACTCGGCCGCATCGTCGACCCGGCCGACGGTACGGAGCACACGGTCCTCGCTCCGGCGGGCGGGCGGATCTTCTACGCCATGCACGGCCTCACCGTCGCCCCCGGCGCCGAACTCGCCGCCCTCGCCGTCCCGTGGGACCCCGACACAGCAGCGCGCCCCGACACCCTCCGCACCCCTGGCGCGGGCCGCGGATCCGACGAGGCGGACCCCCGCGCGTAACACCCTCACCGCCCCCGCACGTAGCGCCCCTCACCCCCCCCGCACCCAGCACCGTCCCCCCCGCACGCAGCACCCTCTCCGCCCGCACGTAAAGCCCTCACCCCGCAGGCAGGGCCCAACCCCGTCCCCTTCCCCAGCAGTCCCACCCCAGGAGGCACCCGATGACGATTCGAAATGCGGCTCCGCCGCGTGGCGCCCGGATAGACCGCCGGCTCTTCCTGCGCGGTATCGGCGGAGTCACGGCGGGTCTCGCCACCGCGTCCGCCCTCAGCGCCTGCGGCACCGGCACCAGCCGCTCCGTCGGCGGCGGCGACGGCAAGAGCTCCAAGACGCTCGTCGTCCGCAACAGCGGTGGCACCTACGGCGACGCCAACCAGAAGGCGGTCTACGACGCGTTCACCAAGGAGACCGGCATCCAGATCAAGGTGGTGAACATCGCGTACGCCCAGCTGCTCGCCCAGATCCAGCAGGGCCGCCCGCAGTTCGACCTGATCGACACCTCCATGGCCGACGTGGTGCGCTTCAAGGACGAGGACGCCACCGAGGCGCTCGACTACGACCGGCTGAAGAACGCCAAGAACGCGGGCATCGCCGACTCCCTGCTGATGACCCACGGCGTCGGCAAGAACTACTGGGCCAGCGTCATGGCGTACCGCACCGACTCCTTCGACGGGAAGAAGCCCGAGAGCTGGGCCGACTTCTGGGACACCAAGGCCTTCCCCGGCAGCCGCGCCCTCCAGGCCCGCGACGCCGACCTGCCCGAGCTGGAGTTCGCCCTCCTTGCCGACGGCGTGCCCCTGGACAAGCTGTACCCCCTCGACATCGAACGGGCCTTCAAGTCCCTCGACAACATCAAGGGCTCCGTCCGCAAGTACTGGGACACCGGTGCCCTCCCCGGCCTGCTGCTGGGCCGCAAGGAGGTCGTCGCCACCAGCGTCTGGCACGGCCGGCTCGACGCCCTGATCAAGGGCGGCTCGCCGATGGCGTACCAGTGGAACGGCGCCCGCCGGCAGAGCAACGGCTTCTGCGTCCCCAAGGGTGCGGCCAACTCCGACGCCGCCTACCAGCTGATCGACTTCGCGCTGCGGCCCGACATCCAGGCCGCCTACGCCGAGCTCTACCCGATGGCGCCGGTCGTACCCGCCGCCTACAAGAAGCTCTCCTCGGCCGCCGCCGGCAATCTGGCCAGCTCGCCCGAGCACCTGAAGTCCGGGTTCGACCTGGACGTCGAGTGGTGGATCAAGAACGAGGCCGCCGTGTCCAAGCGCTGGCAGGAGTGGGTCAATGCCTGAGCTGAACGTGAAGTCCCAGCCCCAGTCGTCCGCGGCGCTCTCCGCGTCGTCGGGCACCGGCACCGGAAAGCCCCTTTCTGTCACCGATCTGCGCAAGACGTACGGCGGCGTGACCGCTGTCGACACCGTCTCCATGGAGATCGCGGGCGGCGAGTTCGTCACCTTCCTGGGGGCCTCCGGCTCCGGCAAGACCACCACCCTGATGATGATCGCCGGGTTCTGCGAACCGGACTCCGGCAGCATCGTCGCCGGCGGCCGTGACGTGACCCGGCTGGCACCGCAGAAGCGCGGTCTCGGCTTCGTCTTCCAGCAGTACCTGCTCTTCCCGCACATGACCGTGTGGGAGAACGTCGCCTTCCCGCTGCAGCTGCGGGACGTCCCCAAGGCGGAGCTGCGCCGCCGGGTCGGCGAGACCCTGGAGATGGCCGGACTCTCCGCCATGGCCCGCCGCCGGCCGCGCGAACTGTCCGGCGGTCAGCAGCAGCGCGTCGCGCTGTGCCGGGCCCTGGTCTACCGGCCCCCGGTGATCCTCATGGACGAGCCGCTCGGCGCCCTCGACAAGAAGCTGCGCGACCAGCTCCAGACCGAGATCAAGCGCATCCAGCAGGAACTCGGCCTGACCGTCATCTATGTGACGCACGATCAGGAAGAGGCGCTGGTCCTCTCCGACCGGATCGCGGTGATGCGCGACGGGCGGATCGACCAGTTCGACACCCCGCGCGAACTCTTCGAGCGCCCCGGCACCCCGTTCGTCGCCGACTTCCTCGGCGCGGCCAACTTCCTTGCCGGAACCGTCAAGCAGCAGACCTCCGAGCAGACCCTCGTACGGCTCGACACCGGAGGCCTGCTCAAGGCCCGCCCGCAGTCGGGAGCGGAGGGAGCGCGGGTACGGGCCGCGGTCCAGCCCGGCCGGCTCGCACTGTGCACGCCCGGCGACGGGTTCTGTACCGGGACCGTGGAGACGGTCACCTACGTCGGCACCCTCGTCCGTGTCACGGTCCGCCCGGCGGGCGACGCCGACACCGGTGTCGTACGGCTGGAACTCCCGGCCGGAAAGGCCCCGGTCCTCGGCGAGCAGGTCAGCCTGACCGCCCACCCCGACGATGTCAGCGTCTTCGCGGCCGAAGGAGGCGGATGAGCATGGCCGGAACCGTCCTCGCCCCCGCGCCCCCGGCCCCGGGCCCCGCGACTCCCGCCCCCCGCAAGGGCCGACTGCGCCGCGTGCTGTCCGAGCGCCGCACCCGCTTCGGGCTGCTCAACGCCGCCCCCGTCGTCATCTACCTGCTGGTGCTGTTCGTCTTCCCGATCTTCAGCACCCTGCTCCTCAGCTTCAAGGGCGAGGAGGGCGGCTGGACGCTGCACTGGTACACGGACGCACTCCAGGGCTCCAACCTGGAAGTCCTCCTCACCACGCTGCGGATCTCCGCCGAGACCTCGCTGCTGAGCCTGGTCATCGGGTTCCTGCTGGCCGCCGCCGTCTCCCGGCTCAAGCCGCTGTGGGCGGGCCTGGTGATGGTCATCGTCATCGTGCCGCACTTCATCAGCGCGCTGGTGCGCACCTACGGCTGGATCATCCTGCTCGGTGAACACGGCGTCATCAACAACGCCCTGACGGACCTGGACGTCCCCGGCGCCCCGTTCCAGATGCTCTACAACGAGCTGGGCGTGGTCATCGGCACCACCTCGGTGATGCTGCCGTACACCGTGCTGCTGCTGTACGCGGTCATGAAGGGCATCGACCGCAGGCTGCCCGCCGCCGCGGCCAGCATGGGCGCCGGACGGCTGACGATCTTCCGCCGGGTCTATCTGCCCATGGTCGCCCCCGGCCTGGTCAACGCGGGCATCCTGTGCTTCATCCTCTGCCTCGGCTACTACCTGACCCCCGCCCTCATGGGCGGCCCGAAGCAGACCATGGTCGCCTCGCTCATCAGCGAGCAGGTCATGAAGCAGAGCCAGTGGAACGGCGCCGCCGCACTCGGCATCATCCTGCTGCTCCTCACCTTCGCGGGGCTGCTCCTGCTGCGGCTCATCAAGGTCGTGACCGAGGCCGCGAAGAATCGAGGTATCTCATGATCGCGCTGCGCTCGACCCTGACCGGGCGGATCTGCCTGACCGTCGCCTCCACGCTGATCCTGCTGTTCCTCGCCCTGCCGATCGTCCTCATCGTCGTCACCTCCTTCGGCAGCGACGCGTTCGGCTCCTTCCCACCGGACTCCTGGACGCTCGGCTGGTACAAGTCACTGTTCGCCGACGGCAGCAAGTGGCCGGCCGCCCTCTCCCTGAGCGCCCTGGTCGCCTCCCTGACCACCGTGTTCTCGCTCGTCCTCGGTATCACGGCGGCCACCGCGCTGGTCCGCAGCGACCTGCCGCTGCGCACGGCGGTCTACGGCCTCGTCCTCGCCCCGCTGGTGATCCCCCAAGTCGTCGTCGCCCTCGGCCTGTTCCTGCTCTTCGAGCCGGCCGCGATGCTCGGCAGCCCGATCGCCATCGCCCTCGGCCACACCGTGCTCGCCGCACCGATCGCCGTGATGATCCTCATGGCCACGCTGAAGGGCATCGACGAACGGCTGGAGGACGCGGCGGCCAGCATGGGCGCGAGCCGTCTGACCGTCGCCCGGCGCATCACGCTCCCGCTGGCCATGCCCGGCATGATCGCTGCCGCGATCTTCTCGTTCATCACCAGCTTCGACGAGTTCTTCATCTCCATGTTCCTGTCCTCGGTGGACACCGTGACCCTGCCCGTCCAGGTCTTCAACGTCCTCCAGTTCGACGTCGACCCGTCGGTGACGGCCATCAGCGCGGTGCTCATCGCCGTCGCCGTCCAGGCCCTCGCCCTGGTCGCCGCCGTACGCCGGCTCGGCGGCTCCGGCAAGCAGGGCGATCTCCTGCCGACGGAGCCCGCCATGCGCCTGCCCACCGGGAGTGACCCCGAATGACCACGAGCACCCGCACCCCGGCCGGTGAACTGTCCGCCACCGCGGCCAGACACCTGCTGCTCAACATGACCCCCAACGGCTCGCTCGGCCCCGACGGCGAGAACCTCCTCGTCGTCCAGCGAGGAGAGGGCCCCTACGTCGACGACGCCGACGGCAGGCGCTACATCGACGGCCTGTCAGGGCTGTACTGCTGCCAACTCGGCTACTCCTACGGCCCCGAGTTCGCCGAGGCCGCCGAACGGCAACTGCGCGAACTCTGCTACAGCCCGCTGTGGACCTCCTCCGCACACCCGACGGCCATCGAACTCGCCGAACGGCTCTCCCGGATCGCCCCCGTCGACATCGAGCACACCTTCTTCGCCGGCGGCGGCGCCGAAGCCGTGGAGACCGCCTGGAAGATCGCCCGCCGCTACCACGCCCTGCGCGGGGAGCCGGGCCGGGTGAAGGCCATCTCCCGCCGCGGCGCCTACCACGGGCTGACCATCGGCACCCTGTCCCTCACCGACGATCCCGGGCTGACGGAGCCGTACGGCCGGCCCGCGATCGACACCCGGTTCGTGTCGAACACCAACCGCTTCGGCCTCGCCCCGGAGCTCGCGGACGACGACCTGTACACGGCCCACCTGCTCGCCGAGCTGGAGGCCGAGATCCTCGCCGAGGGTCCGGAGACGATCGCGATGCTGATCGCCGAGCCGGTGCAGAACCGCGGCGGCTGCATCACCCCGCCGACCGGCTACTGGCAGGGACTGCGTGCCCTGGCCGACCGGTACGGCTTCCTGCTCGTCGCCGACGAGGTGATCACCGCCTTCGGCCGACTGGGGGAGTGGTTCGGCGGTGACCGCTACGGCGCCCGCCCGGACCTGGTCACCGTCGCCAAGGGCATCACGTCCGGATACGCCCCCATGGGGGCAACTCTGGTCAGCGGTCGCGTAGTTGAGGTCATCAATCAGCCGGGCGCCGTCCTCAACCACGGTTACACCTTCGCCGGTCACCCGCTCAGCGCGGCCATCGCCCTGCGCAACCTGGAGATCATGGAGCGGGACCGGATCCTGGACAACGTCCGCGACCTCCAGGACCACCTCGCGGCGCGCATGAACACGCTCATGGACCTGCCGATCGTCGGCGACGTCCGCGGCACCGGATTCTTCTACTCCTGCGAACTCGTCGGCGACCTCGACGACGGCGGCTTCAGCGACTCGGCCCGCGCCGACCTGATCGCCGACCTGATCCCGCGCCGCATGCGCGAGGCCGGCCTCCTCGCCCGCGTCTACAACCGGTCCGCGCCGCTGGTCCAGATCGCGCCCCCGCTGATCAGCGACCGCGCCCTGCTCGACACGATCGCCGACATCCTCGCGCAGACCCTCGCCGAGGCGTCCGCGCGCATCTGATCCACGTTTCGGAAAGGAACGACATGTACTCCATCGGTCCACTGACCGTCGCCCCCGGCGAGCGCGCCCAGGGCCTCATCCCGGTCGGCACCAGCAGCTACGGCGTGGAGCTCGGCATCCCGCTGATCGTCGTCAACGGAGTCGAGGACGGCCCGGTCCTGTGCGTGGACGCGGGCGTGCACGGCGACGAGTACGACGGCCAGGAAGCCGTCCGCCGGGTCCTCGCCGAGCTCGACCCGGCCACCCTGCGCGGCACCGTCGTCGGCATCCCCTGCCTGAACACCCCGGCCTTCGAGGCGGCGGCCCGCGCGAGCGGCATCGACCACCTCAACCTCAACCGCATCTTCCCGGGCGACGCGGAGGGCTCGTACTCCCAGCGCCTGGCCGCCACCTTCGTCGAGCAGGTCGTCCCCGCCATCGACGCCCTGGTCGACCTGCACACCGGCGGCGCCTACGGCGAGATCGCCCCGCTCGTCATCCTCCAGGGCGGCTACGAGGATCTGGCGACGGAACTCGCCCTCGCCGCCGGGCACGAGCTGGTCTGGAAGGGCGGCAAGTGGGGTGGTACGGTCCGCCACCCCGCGCTCGCGGCCGGCAAGCCCGCCATCACCATCGAGGTCGGCGGCGGCACGTACCGCGAGGCCAACGTCGAGACGCACATGAACTCGATCCGCAACGTCCTGCGCCAACTCGGCCTGATCGACGGCGAGGTGGAGCTGCGCGACACCTACACCACCGTCTCCGGCACCTTCGCCCGCTCCGCCGCCGGCGGCTTCTTCGTCGCCCGCGCCGAGCCGGGGGAGACCTGCAAGGAAGGCGACCTGATCGCCACCATCACCGACCACTACGGCAACACGCTGGAGGAGGTCCTCGCCCCGCAGGAGGGCATCGTGCTCTGGGTGCGCCGCATCCGCACCGTCCGCCCCGGCGACGAGGTCGTCATCTTCGGTGAGGTCCAAGGGGAGATCCAGCCATGAGCGGCGACACCCAGCTGCTTCTCATCGACGGCAAGCAGGTGCCTGCCGCCGACGGTCGCACCTTCACCGTCCTCGACCCGTCGGACGGGACGGCCATCACGCGGGTCGCGCTGGCCGGTAAGGCGGACGTGGACCGGGCGGTGGCGGCGGCGCGCGCGGCGTTCGAGGCGCCCGAGTGGCGTCGGATGCGGGCCGCCGACCGGGGCAGGATCCTCTACCGGATCGCCGAGGCCATCCGCTACCAGGGCGAACGACTGGCCCGCCTGGAGAGCCAGGACGTCGGCAAGCCGCTCCGCCAGGCCAAGGCCGATGTCGAGGCGGCGGCCCGCTACTTCGAGTTCTACGCGGGCGTCGCCGACAAGCTCGGCGGCACGACGATCCCTCTCGGCCCCGGCCTGATCGACTACACGGTCCGCGAGCCGATCGGCGTCTCCGGCCAGATCATCCCGTTCAACTACCCGCTCCAGAACACCGCGAGGGGCTCCGCCCCGGCACTGGCGGCAGGCTGCACGGTGGTTCTGAAGCCGTCGCCCGAAGCCCCGCTCACCCCACTGGAGATCGGCAGGATCGCCCTGGAGTGCGGCCTTCCGCCGGGCGTCCTCAACGTCGTCCCCGGCGACGGCGAGACCGGCGCGGCCCTCGCCGGGCACCCGGACATCGACCAGGTCACCTTCACCGGCTCGGTGCCGACCGGCATCAAGGTCGCCCAGGCCGCCGCGGCCAATGTGGTGCCCTCCGTCACCGAGTTGGGCGGCAAGTCCCCGGTCGTCGTCTTCGCCGACGCCGACTTCGACCTGGCACTGACCGCCGTCGCCGCCTCGGCCTTCGGCAACGCCGGCCAGACCTGCTCGGCCGGCACCCGGCTGCTGCTCCAGCGCGGCGCCGAGGAGTTCCTCGACAAGCTGGCCGCGTACGCCGCCGACCTGCGCGTCGGCCCGGGGCTCACCGACCCGGACATCGGCCCGCTGGTCGCCGCCCGCCAGCGCGACCGGGTGCTCGGCTACCTGGACCTGGCCCGCGAGGAGGGCGCCGTGGCCCGGGCAGGCGGCGGTGCGCCGTCCGACCCGGCCCTGGCCGACGGTTACTACGTCGAGCCCACCGTCCTCACCGGCCTGACCAACGACGCCCGCTGCGCCCGCGAGGAGATCTTCGGCCCTGTCATCACCGTCATCGAGTTCGACGACGCCGACGAGGCCCTGGGCATCGCCAACGACAGCCCGTACGGCCTGGCTTCGTACGTCTGGACCCGCGACATCGACAAGGCGATGCGCCTGGCCGAGGGCATCCGGGCCGGCCAGGTCTACGTCAACGCCACCGGCGTAGGCACCGGCGTGGAACTCCCCTTCGGCGGCTACAAGCACAGCGGCTGGGGCCGCGAGAAGGGCCTCGCGGCACTCGACAGCTACACGCAGACCAAGAACGTCTGCATCGGCTTCGGGAGCCGGTCATGAGATACCGCCCGCTCGGTGAACGCGGCCCGGCCGTCTCCGTGGTGGGCGTCGGCGGCAACAACTTCGGCTCCCGCCTCGACGAGGAGGCCACAACGGCCGTCGTCCACGCGGCACTTGATGCCGGGATCACGCTGTTCGACACCGCTGACATGTACGGCGGGCGCGGTGACGGCGAACGGCTCCTGGGTGCGGCCTTGAAGGCCCACCGCGACGAGGTCGTGCTGGCCACCAAGTTCGGCATGGAGATGGGAGCGGAGGCGGACCTGCACGGCCCGCGCGGCTCCCGCCCCTACATCCGGTACGCCGTCGAGGCGTCCCTGCGCCGCCTGGGCACCGACCGGATCGACCTGTACCAGTACCACGAGCCGGACGGCGTCACCCCGCTGGAGGAGACGGTGGCCGCCCTGCGCGAACTGGTCGACGAGGGCAAGATCGCCCACTTCGGCTGCTCCAACCTCCCGGCCGAGGACCTCACGGACGCCTTCGTGTCGGCCCAGGCCCGCTACCACCTGCTCGACCGAGGCGTGGAGCGGGACCTGATCCCGGCCTGCCTGCGCCACGGCGTCGGCCTCCTGCCGTACTACCCGCTGGCCAACGGCCTGCTCAGCGGCAAGTACCGGCGCGGCGAGGAGCCCCCGCCCGGCAGCCGCCTGTCCTGGCGGCAGGGCTGGCTCACCGACGCGGCCCTCGACAAGGCCGAGGCGCTCACCGCGTACGGCGCCGAACGCGGCCTGACCCTCCTCCAGGTCGCCGTCGGCGCACTGGCCGCCCTCCCCGCCGTCGGCTCCGTCATCTGCGGCGCCATGACCCCCGAGCAGGTCACCGCCAACGCGGCGGCGGCCGACTGGATACCGAGCCCGGCCGACCTGGCCGCCCTCGACGCGATCGTCACCCCCGGCGAACGCGTCGTCTGAACCCTCGAACCCCTCTAGAAACCCGCGAGACTGAGGCGAACACCATGCGAGAGATCGTCACCTTCGACGCCTATGCGACCCTGATCAACTTCGAACTCGCCCCCACGACCCTGAAGGTCCTCGAGGACCGGCTGGACCTGGACAACCTGGATGTCGACGAGTTCCTCGACGACTTCCGCGTCATGCGCTTCCAGGCCGTCCTGGAGGCCTACCGCCCCTACCACGAGATCCTGCACTCCAGCCTGCGCAACGCCATGCGCCTGCACGGCCTGGAGTACCGCGACTCCGACGGCGACGCCCTCGTCGAGGCCGTCCCCACCTTCGGCCCCTGGCCGGAGGTCCCGGACGCGCTGCGCGCCCTGAAGACCAAGTACGAGATCGCGATCATCTCCAACACGGACGACAACCTGATCGCGCGCAACGTGCAGAACATCGGCGTCGAGTTCGACTACGTCATCACCGCCCAGCAGGCCGGCGCCTACAAGCCGGACCGCCAGACCTTCGAGTACGCCTTCAAGACCATGGGTGTCGAGCCGTCCCAGGTCATCCACACCGCCCAGGGCTGGGAGTACGACCACATCCCGACCCGCGACCTCGGCCTGAAGCGCCGGGTGTGGATCAACCGCTACGGCCGCCTCGGCAGCGCCGACTACCAGCCGTACGACGAGCTGCCCGACCTGTCCGGTCTGCCGAAGCTCCTCGGCTGCTGAACCTTCGTACGGATGTGAGGACGCACGCCATGAAGCAGATCCCCTACTGGCTGGACACAGCCCCCGCCCTGCCCGACCGTTCCGGCAAGGACCTGCCCGACGAGGCGGACGTGGTGGTGATCGGCGGCGGTCTCACCGGGCTGTCCACCGCCTACCACGCCGCCCGCAAGGGGGCCAGGGTCGTCCTCGTCGAGAAGGACAAGGTCGGCTCGGGCGCCTCCGGCCGCAACGGCAGCATGTGCACCCAGGGCATCACCATCGCCCCCGCCGAGGCCCGCAAGCGCTACGGCCAGGAGCGGGCCCTTGAGCTCTACAACGCGTTCCGCGAGGCGGTCGACGTCGTCGAGGAGCTCACGGTCAAGGAGCAGATCGACTGCGACTTCAACCGCTCCGGGCGCCTGGGCGCGGTCTGCAAGCCCGGGCACTTCGAGGGCCTGCGGGCCAAGCAGCGCGACCTGGCCGACAACTTCGGCCACGAGACGATCGTCCTGAGCAAGAGCGAACTGCGTGCCGAGCTCGGCACGGACTACTACCACGGCGCCCTGCTCGACCCGCTCAGCGCGGGCCTGCACGTGGGCAAGTTCGTCGGCGGCCTGGCGGACGCCGCCGAGCGGGCCGGCGCCGAGATCCACGAGCGCAACGCCGCCACCGGCCTCACCCGCCTCCCCGGCGGCGGCTTCGTGGTGGAGACCATGCACGGCACCATCCGCGCCAAGCAGGTCATGGCTGCGACGGACGCCTACACCGACAAGTCGATGCCGTGGTTCCGCAAGCGGCTGATCAACGTCGGCAGCTTCATCATCGTCACCGAGCCGCTGGGGGAGGCACGCGCCAAGGAACTCATCCCCAACGGCCGTCTGCTGGTCGCCCACAAGAACGTCGGCCACTACGTCCGCCTCACCCCCGACAACCGCCTCGCCTTCGGCGGCCGGGCCCGCTTCGCCCCCTCCAACCCCGCCTCCGACGTCAAGAGCGGCGACATCCTCAAGCGGGAGATGACGGAGATCTTCCCGCAGCTGGCGGGGGTGCGCATCGACTACATCTGGGGCGGCACGGTCGGCTTCTCCTGGGACCGCATCCCGCACGCGGGCGACGTCAACGGCCTGTACTACTCCATGGGTTACTGCGGCCACGGCGTCCAGATGGCCACGTACATGGGCCGGGCCGTGGCCGAGATGATGGACGGCAAGCCGGAGGCCAACCCCCTACGCGGCCTCGGCTTCCCCAAGGTCCCCGTCCCCTTCTACAACGGCACCCCCTGGTTCCTCCCCTTCGGCGGCGCCTACTACAAGGCGAAGGACAAGCTGCTCTGATCCGACGCCGACAGCGATGACACGGCGGGGACCTTCCACGAGGCAGTCGTGGAAGGCCCCGCGGCATCCGTCCCTCAGATGTCCCGGAAGATCTCGATCTGCGCCCCCACGGAGTTGAGCCGCTCCGCCAGATCCTCGTACCCCCGGTTGATGACATACACGTTCCGCAGCACGGACGTGCCTTCCGCCGCCATCATCGCCAACAACACGACCACGGCCGGGCGCAGGGCCGGTGGGCACATCATTTCGGCGGCGCGCCAGCGGGTGGGGCCCTCGACCAGGACGCGGTGCGGGTCGAGCAACTGGAGCCTGCCGCCTAGGCGGTTGAGGTCTGTCAGGTAGATGGCTCGGTTGTCGTAGACCCAGTCGTGGATGAGCGTCTTGCCCTGGGCGACGGCGGCGATGGCCGCGAAGAACGGGACGTTGTCGATGTTGAGGCCCGGGAACGGCATCGGGTGGATCTTGTCGATCGGCGCCTCCAGCTTGGAGGGCCGGACGGTGAGGTCGACCAGCCGGGTACGGCCGTTGTCGGCGACGTACTCCGCCGACCGGTCGTGGTCGAGGCCCATCTCCTCCAGCACCGCGAGCTCGATCTCCAGGAACTCGATCGGCACCCGGCGCACCGTCAGTTCCGACTCCGTCACCACGGCCGCGGCCAACAGGCTCATCGCCTCGACCGGGTCCTCGGAGGGGGAGTAGTCCACGTCGACGTCGATGGTCGGCATGCCGTGCACGGTGAGCGTGGTGGTGCCGATGCCCTCGACCTTGACGCCGAGCGCCTCCAGGAAGAAACAGAGGTCCTGGACCATGTAGTTGGAGGACGCGTTGCGGATGACGGTGACGCCGTCATGCCGCGCGGCGGCCAGCAGCGCGTTCTCGGTGACCGTGTCCCCGCGTTCGGTCAGCACGATCGGCCGCACCGGGGAGACGGACCGGTCCACCTGGGCGTGGTACAGCCCCTCGGTGGCGGCGATGTCGAGCCCGAAGCGCCGCAGGGCGATCATGTGCGGCTCGATGGTCCGGGTGCCCAGGTCGCAACCGCCCGCGTACGGCAGCTTGAAGCGGTCCATACGGTGCAGCAGCGGACCGAGGAACATGATGATCGAGCGGGTACGGCGGGCCGCCTCGGCGTCGATCGCCTCCAACTCCAGCTCGGCCGGCGGCACGATCTCCAGGTCGACCCCGTCGTTGATCCAGCGGGTGCGCACTCCGATCGAGCCCAGCACCTCCAGCAGGCGGTACACCTCCTCGATGCGCGCCACCCGACGCAGCACCGTGCGCCCGCTGTTGAGCAGCGAGGCGCACAGCAGTGCCACACACGCGTTCTTGCTGGTCTTCACGTCGATGGAGCCGGACAGCCGACGTCCGCCGACCACCCGCAGATGCATCGGACCCGCGTAACCCAGCGAGACGATTTCGCTGTCCAGTGCCTCACCGATGCGGGCAATCATCTCAAGGCTGATGTTCTGGTTGCCGCGTTCGATGCGGTTCACCGCACTCTGACTGGTGCCGAGCGCCTCGGCGAGTTGTGACTGCGTCCAGCCCCGGTGTTGCCGGGCGTCACGGATGAGCTTGCCGATGCGTACGAGGTAGTCGTCTGCCATGAGGTTGAGGTTATCTCAGATATGAGATGGCGCCCGTTGAGGGGGCCGTTCGGGTGACGGCCCGTCAACGCCGCCTGGTGGTACGGGTACGACGCCACCCGAAAGATCCGGGCAAATCAACTGATGTCGTACGACGTCCTGTGCTGCTGCGGGTGTGTCGCGGACCGTGCCTGCCGCCGGTGGTGAGGGACCAGGAGCGCCGGTTGATGTTCAGCCGCACCCCCGGCAGGATCCGGAAACTCTTGCGGAACGTGAGGGGCATCCGTGTCTCCTTTCGCCCCGTATCGGATACCCGGAACGCGGGTGGGCATGGCAGATCGCGGCGGGCCGGGCATGACCATTCCGCCCTCATGTACTAGAGTTATCTCGACATCGAGATATCTGCCGAGGCGTACCGCAGCCGCACGCCCTCATCGGTCTGGAACTAAGGGTTACCTAACTTAGCCTTACCTTAGCGGATCGGCCAAGACGTCGTGGCGGCAGGATGCGGTGGGAACGCGCACATCAAAGAAGGAGACTGTCGTGTCGGCGAACAGCTTCGACGCCCGCAGCACGCTGCAGGTGGGCGACGAGTCGTACGAGATCTTCCGGCTGGACAAGGTGGAAGGCTCGGCCCGCCTTCCGTACAGCCTGAAGGTGTTGCTGGAGAACCTGCTCCGCACCGAGGACGGCGCGAACATCACCGCCGACCACATCCGTGCCCTCGGCGGCTGGGACTCGCAGGCCCAGCCCAGCCAGGAGATCCAGTTCACGCCGGCCCGCGTGATCATGCAGGACTTCACCGGCGTGCCCTGTGTCGTGGACCTCGCCACCATGCGTGAGGCCGTCAAGGCGCTCGGCGGCGACCCGGCGAAGGTCAACCCGCTCTCCCCGGCCGAGCTGGTCATCGACCACTCCGTCATCGCCGACAAGTTCGGTACCAACGAGGCCTTCGCGCAGAACGTCGAGCTGGAGTACGGCCGCAACCGCGAGCGCTACCAGTTCCTGCGCTGGGGTCAGACCGCCTTCGACGACTTCAAGGTCGTCCCGCCCGGCACCGGCATCGTCCACCAGGTCAACATCGAGCACCTCGCTCGGACCGTCATGGTGCGTAACGGCCAGGCCTACCCCGACACCCTCGTCGGCACCGACTCCCACACCACCATGGTCAACGGCCTCGGTGTGCTGGGCTGGGGCGTCGGCGGTATCGAGGCCGAGGCCGCCATGCTCGGCCAGCCGGTCTCGATGCTCATCCCGCGCGTCGTCGGCTTCAAGCTGACCGGTGAGCTCCCCCCCGGCACCACCGCCACCGACCTCGTGCTCACCATCACCGAGATGCTCCGCAAGCACGGTGTGGTCGGCAAGTTCGTCGAGTTCTACGGAGAGGGCGTCGCCGCCACCTCCCTCGCGAACCGCGCCACCATCGGCAACATGTCGCCGGAGTTCGGCTCCACCGCCGCGATCTTCCCGATCGACGACGAGACCATCAAGTACCTGAAGCTCACCGGCCGCTCCGAGCAGCAGCTGGCGCTGGTCGAGGCGTATGCCAAGGAGCAGGGCCTCTGGCTGGACCCGAAGGCCGAGCCGGACTTCTCCGAGAAGCTCGAGCTCGACCTTTCCACGGTCGTCCCGTCGATCGCCGGCCCGAAGCGCCCGCAGGACCGCATCGTCCTGGCCAACGCCGCCGAGCAGTTCAAGCTGGACGTCCGCAACTACGTCGACGTCGTGGACGAGTCGGGCAAGGAGTCCTTCCCGGCCTCCGATGCCCCGGCCGTCGCCCCGAACGGCGCCCCGTCCAACCCGGTCACCGTCACCGCCCCCGACGGCTCGACGTACGAGATCGACCACGGCGCGGTCACCGTCGCGGCCATCACCTCCTGCACCAACACCTCCAACCCGTATGTCATGGTCGCCGCCGCGCTGGTGGCCAAGAAGGCGGTCGAGAAGGGCCTGACCCGCAAGCCGTGGGTCAAGACCACCCTCGCCCCGGGTTCGAAGGTCGTCACCGACTACTTCGACAAGGCGGGCCTGACCCCGTATCTCGACAAGGTCGGCTTCAACCTCGTCGGCTACGGCTGCACCACCTGCATCGGCAACTCCGGCCCGCTGCCGGAGGAGGTCTCCAAGGCCGTCAACGACCACGACCTCGCGGTCACCTCGGTCCTCTCCGGCAACCGGAACTTCGAGGGCCGGATCAACCCCGACGTCAAGATGAACTACCTGGCCTCCCCGCCGCTGGTCGTCGCGTACGCCCTCGCGGGCTCCATGAAGGTGGACATCACGCGTGACGCCCTGGGCATCGACCAGGACGGGAACTCGGTCTTCCTGAAGGACATCTGGCCCTCCGAGGCCGAGGTCAACGACGTCGTGGCGAACGCCATCGGCGAGGACATGTTCAACAAGTCCTACCAGGACGTCTTCGCGGGCGACGCCCAGTGGCAGGCGCTGCCGATCCCGACCGGCAACACCTTCGAGTGGGACCCGCAGTCGACGTACGTCCGCAAGCCCCCGTACTTCGAGGGCATGACGATGGAGACCACCCCGGTCTCCGACATCGCGGGCGCCCGCGTCCTGGCCAAGCTCGGCGACTCGGTCACCACCGACCACATCTCGCCCGCCGGCGCCATCAAGGCCGACACCCCGGCCGGCAAGTACCTCACGGAGCACGGCGTCGAGCGTCGTGACTTCAACAGCTACGGCTCCCGCCGCGGCAACCACGAGGTCATGATCCGCGGCACGTTCGCCAACATCCGCCTGCGCAACCAGATCGCGCCGGGGACGGAAGGCGGCTACACCCGCGACTTCACGGTCGAGGGCGCCCCGGTGTCGTTCATCTACGACGCCTCGCGCAACTACATCGAGCAGGGCATCCCGCTGGTCGTCCTGGCCGGCAAGGAGTACGGCTCCGGCTCGTCCCGCGACTGGGCCGCCAAGGGCACCGCGCTCCTCGGCGTCAAGGCCGTCATCGCCGAGTCGTACGAGCGCATCCACCGCTCCAACCTCATCGGCATGGGCGTACTCCCGCTGCAGTTCCCGGAGGGCGCGTCCGCCGAGGCCCTCGGTCTGTCCGGCGAGGAGACCTTCCACTTCACCGGCGTCGAGGAGCTCAACAACGGCACCACCCCGCGCACGGTCAAGGTCACCACCGACACCGGTGTCGAGTTCGACGCGGTCGTCCGCATCGACACCCCCGGTGAGGCCGACTACTACCGCAACGGCGGCATCATGCAGTACGTGCTGCGCAGCCTGATCCGCAAGTAACCGATCGGGAAACCGGTCAAGTAACGGATCTCGTACGGTAGTCGGGCCGCATCCCTGGTTACGGGGGTGCGGCCCTTCGCGCACCGGCTCAGGCCAGCTCCTCCTTGAAGCCCAGCCGCCACGACGGGTAGCGCAACTCCCAGCCGAGTTCCCGCCTGGCCCGGGCGTTGGAGAAACCGTGGCTCTCGGTCATCAGAGCCACCGCGAACTCCCCGGCCAGCAGCTTGGCGAGCCACCTGGGCACCCGCATCGGCCGCTTCGCCCCCGCACACGCGGCCAGGTACGGCAGCCAGTCCCGTACCTGGGCGGGCTCGTCGTCGACGATGTTGAACACGCCCTTCGCCCGCTGCTCGATGGCCAGGACGGTGGCACTGGCCGCGTCGTCGAGGTGCACCCAGGAGGTCCAGCCGCTGCCGTCCCCCACGAGCGGGAACTTCCGCTTGCGCACCATCTCGACCACGTCGTCGCTCGCGCCCGGCCCGTAGAACCCGCCGTAGCGCAGGACCGTGCCGCCGGCCTTGGGCACCACGTCCTGGATGTGCAGGACACCCGCCGAGAGCCTGCGCACGGTCGGCACTGTGCCCGGGTCGATCGGGTCCTCCTCGGTCAGCAGCCCCGCACGGGGCCCGTAACTCTGCGCGAAGCTCTGCACAAGCACATCGGGCACGCCGGTCGCCTCGGCGGCGGCCAGCAGATGGTCCGTTCCCTCGATGCGCAGCCGGTTGGTCGGGGCGAAGAACCGGTCCGGGTGCCGCATGTCGGGCTTGCCCGTGCCGAGCCCGGTCATCTGGTGCACGATCGCGTCCGGCTGGGCCTGAGCCACCGCCTCCCGGACCGACACCCCGTCCAGCCCGTCCATCACGACGCCCTGAGCGCCCAGCTCCGCCAGCATGCCCAGCTTGGCCGCGCTCGTCGTCGTGGCCGTCACCTGGTGGCCCCGTGCCACCAGCTGCGGCACCAGCCGCCGCCCCAGGGCCCCGCTCCCGCCCGCCACGAACACCCGCATGATCATCACCTTCCCGCTCCACAGCCTGTCTCTACGGGGGACGAGCCGGCCGGAGCGTTTTGTGACATCGGCGGGAGGGCCTCCCACGTGGACAACGCGGGAGGCCCGTTTCCGCGTTTCTGCGTTCAGCCGACCCGGCAGGGCAAGGCCGTCGCCGTATCACCGCCGGAACCGGTGACGACGTAGCCGAACGTCGTGCTCTCGCCCGGATCCAGTGATCCGTTCCAGCCGGCGTTGTGGACCATCACGTTCTGCCCGTTGTACGTCGGGGTGCCGCTCCACAGACTGTCGACCTTCTGGCCGCCCGGCAGCGTCCAGTCGACCATCCAGCCGAGCATCGGGACGTCGCCGGAGTTGGTGACGGTCACCTCGGACTGGTAGCCACCGCTCCAGCTGCCGGTCGTCTTCCGGGTGGCCGTGCAGGTGCCCGGCACCGGATCGGTCGGGTCGCCGGGCTGCTTGATACCGGTCACCTCGCCGTTTCCGCCGTCGAAGACGACGTCGGAGCAGGAGTAGAAGGTCTCCGCACTGTCCGAGCGCTGCCACACCATGTAGATGATGTGCCGCCCCGCCTTGCCCTCGGGGAGCTGCCCGGACCAGGAGTAGTTGGCCTCGACCGTGCCCGGCGAACCGTTCAGCGGCGGGTGGTCGACGCTCAGGAACGGCCGCTCCTCCATGTCGTCCCAGGTGAGCGTCGTGGTCGGATCGAAGCCGTCCTTGGTGATGTAGACGTAGAACCAACCCGGGTGCGCGGCCCAGGCGTTGTACGAGAAGTCGACGGTCGCGCCCGAGGTCAGATGGGTCAACGGCCAGTCGGCACTGGGGGTGTTGAAACCGGTGAAGTTGGTGTTTCCGCCGCTGCACAGCTCGCCGTCCGGCACAAAGCCGCGGGTGCGGCCGGCGCCGTCGGAGCGCAGCACGGAGAACCAGTTGTAGAACGGCGTGGTGCCGCTCACCTGTTGGGCCGTCTTGCAGGCCGGGTTCACGGGCTTGATCTCACCGGTGTCGGTCAGCCCGTCCTGCCAGCACAGGAAGGTGCGGCTGCCGGGCTTCATCGGGGTGCCGTGGGCCTCCGCCTCGCCGCCGGCCGTGACGATCAGACCGAGGGCCGGGATCGTCGTGAGCAGGGACAGCAGGACGAGGAGAAGGGCACCGCGGCGGGTCGGGAGCGGTAATCGGGGTCTGGGGCGGGGAGTTGGTGATGTTGTCAAGAGCATGACAGTTCTACGTCCCTTCGCTCGGCGGTCGTGAGGAACGTGCGCACATGGATGCGGGGGATGGGAGCACTCCTGGGCGGGTTCCGGTCCACCGAATGTGGGAGCGCTCCCATCCGCCGCTGTGGGGCAAGTTAGCGCTGTGTTGCCCGCTTGTAAACGCTTGGCGCAAGCGGTTACCCCAACAGGTCCCGGAGCCACGCCAGTTGTCCCCGCACGTGAAACGCGTCGCCGCCCTCGTGGCCGTTGAACGGGTAGGCGTGGATCTCCTTGCGAGGATCCGCGCCGCTCAGCTCCGCATAACCGTTCCAGGCGGCGTACGCACCGCTCGGCGGGCACACCGTGTCGCGCAGGCCAACTCCGAAGTGTGTCGGGGCGTGAGCGCGGCGGGCGAAGGAGATGCCCTCCATGTAGGAGAGCGTGCGGTACGCGGCCTGTTCGGCGCCGCGGTGGACGGTGAGATACGCGACGATCTCGCCGTACGGGCCGGCGTCCGTGAGGTCCAGTGCGCGCCGGATGCCGCACAGGAGCGGTGCGGTGATCAGGGCCGCCGTCAGGTCCGGGACGAGCCCGGCGACGGCGAGGGCGAGGCCGCCGCCCTGGCTGTTGCCGACGGCCGTGATCCGTGAGCCTCCCCCACTCTCGACTTCGCTCGAGCGGGGGGACCCCCATCGCCGGGCAGGGCGCGGACGGCGGCGACGGCGCGTACGGCGTCGGTGATGAGACGCCGGTAGTGGTAGTCGTGCGGGTCGAGCAGGCCGCGCACGGCGGGGCCGGGGCCGCCCGGTGCGGTGGCGTGCGGGTCGGGGGTGTCGCCGCCGTTGCCGTACTGGTCGCCCTGGCCCCTGTTGTCCATGAGCAGATGTGCGTAACCGGCGTTCACCCAGGTCAGCCGCTCGTGCGGGAGGCCGCGTCCGCGCCCGTACCCCGCGAACTCGACGACCGCGGGCAGCGGTTCGGGCATCCCGGCGGGTCTGCTGAACCAGGCGCGCACCGGTTCGCCCGCGAAGCCCCGGAAGGTCACGTCCCAGGTCCGGGTCAGCCGCAGTCCGGTCTCCACCGGGTCTACGGACAGCAGGGGTTCGGCCCGCTCGGCCCCCTTCAGCGAGTCCCGCCAGAACGTGTCGAAGTCGGCGGGCTCGTCGAGGTCCGGGCGGCGGTGCTCCAGTTCCGTCAGGGGCAGGTCGAACGCTGGCACGTCGGCACCTCGCAGGAGTCGGTCCGCATACAGAAACTTGCGACGAGCTGAACGGTCAAGTCTCTGTGCCTTACCCAGACGGCGGCGGGTTTCAACGCCGCCTCTCGTCTCAACTGACCGCTGCAGCCCCCATTGACAGCGCTTTCTAGGGGCTTTAAGTTGCCGCGAGTTCCCGGTAAGAGCTCGAAAGTTTCGGTTCCGTGAATCCGTCCGGGAGGACCGAGCATGAGCACCTCCACCCGATCGACGCCACCGCCCGGCACCCAGGACCCGCCCCGACCGAAGTCCGCGCCTTCCTCCGCTTCCCGCCCTGCGCACCGCAGTTGGCGGCGGGCGTTGCGCCGGGACTGGCAGCTGTACTCACTGGTCGTGCTGCCGCTGCTGTTCTTCCTGGTCTTCCGCTATCTGCCGATGATCGGCAATGTGATCGCCTTCCGGCGCTTCGAGCCGGGCGGGTCGATCCTGGGCGAGGAGTGGGTGGGCCTGCGCTATGTGGAGATGTTCCTCACCGACCCCACGTTCTGGCAGGTGTTCCGCAACACCCTGTGGCTCGGCGGACTCACGCTGGTGTTCTGCTTTCCGATCCCGATCATCCTCGCGCTGCTGCTCAACGAGGTGCGCAGACGGGCGCTGAAACGGTTCGTGCAGTCGGTCTCGTATCTGCCGCACTTCCTGTCGATCGTCATCGTCGCGGGCATCACCATGCAGATGCTCGCCACGGACGGCCCGGTCAACCACATCCTCGGCTGGTTCGGCCAGGACCCGATCCGCTTCATCCAGGAACCCGAGTGGTTCCGCACGATCTATGTCGGCTCGGAGATCTGGCAGACCGCCGGCTGGGGCACGATCCTCTACCTCGCCGCGCTCACCACGATCGACGACAACCTGTACGAGGCCGCGACGATCGACGGCGCCAACCGCTGGCAGCAGATCTGGCACGTCACCCTGCCCGGCATCCGGCCCACCATGATCACGCTGCTGATCCTCAACATCGGCACGTTCATGGCGGTCGGCTTCGAGAAGGTCCTGCTGCTGTACAACCCGCTGACCTATCCGACGGCGGACGTGATCTCCACGTACGTCTACCGGACCGGTGTGGAGTCCAACAGCTTCAGCTACGCCGCCGCGATCGGCCTGTTCGAGGCGATCATCGGCCTGTTTCTGATCATCTCCGCCAACCAGCTCTCGCGCCGCACAGTGGGGACGAGCCTGTGGTGAAGCCGAGTCGTTCCTACCGCGTATTCCAGGGAGTCAACGGGTTCATCCTTACCGTCGTCGTGGTCGTCACCCTGTACCCGTTCGTCAACATCATCGCCCGCTCGTTCAGTTCCGAGCAGCGGATCCGTGCCGGTGAAGTGACGCTGTGGCCCGAGGGGTTCAACCTCACCACGTACAAGATCGTGTTCCAGGACGCGATGTTCTGGCGGAACTACGGCAACACCGTGCTGTACACGGTGGTCGCCACCGCCATCGCCATGATCCTGACCACCTGTTACGCCTACGTCCTGTCGAAGAAGCACCTCAAGGGACGTGGACTGCTGGTCGGTGTCGCCGTGTTCACCATGTTCTTCACCGGCGGGCTGATTCCCAACTACGTCCTGATCACCAGCCTCGGCCTGAAGAACAGTATCTGGGCCATCGCGCTCCCCAACGCGATCAGCGTCTTCAACCTGCTGGTGATGAAGGCCTTCTTCGAGAGCCTGCCCACCGACCTGGAGGAGGCCGCGCAGATCGACGGCCTGAGTACATACGGCATTCTGCTGCGGATCGTGCTGCCGCTGTCGAAGGCGGTCGTCGCGACGATGGTGCTGTTCTACTCGGTGTCCTTCTGGAACTCCTGGTTCAGCGCCTTTCTCTACCTGGACAAGTCCGAGCTCATGCCGGTCACCGTCTATCTGCGCAACCTCATCGCGGGCGCCACCACGGGCGGCAACGCCGGTGCCGCCGACGCACAGCTCAGCCAGGTGGGGGCGAACATCCAGGCGGTCACGATCGTGCTGACCTCGCTGCCCATCCTCTGTGTCTATCCGTTCGTCCAGCGCTACTTCGTCTCGGGCGTGATGCTCGGCGCGGTCAAGGGCTGACAAAGGAGTGCCCATGCCATCCGTGAACAACGCAGGACAGCTGTCGCGGCGTCAGATACTCGCCGCCGCGGGATTCATCGGCCTCGCCACCCTCACCGGCTGCGGCAGCGGCGACGACGGAGGGGACTCCAAGGACCTGTCGAAAAAGCAGAACGGCGCGATGAAGGAGTACCGCGTCGGCCAGCAGTTCAAGGCGGCCAAGCCGCTGTCGTTCTCGATCCTGCACAACAACAACCCGGTCTACCCGATGAAGGACAGCTGGCTGTTCTGGAAGGAACTCACCAAGCGCACCGGCGTCACCTTCGATCCTGTCGCCGTCCCCCTGGTCGACTACGAGAAGAAGCGCAGCGTCCTCATCGGCTCGGGCGACGCCCCCTTCCTGATCCCCAAGACGTACCACCCCTCGGAGGTCGCGTTCGTGTCGTCGGGCGCGATCCTGCCGGTCAGCGACTATCTGCACCTGATGCCGAACTTCCGGGACAAGGTCAAGCGGTGGAAGCTGGAGCCGGAGATCGACTCCTACCGGCAGGCCGACGGCAAGCTGTATGTGCTGCCAGGACTGCACGAGAAGGCCAGGTCCGGCTACTCGATGGCGCTGCGCACGGACGTCCTCGACCGCCTCGGGCTGAGCGTGCCCGGCACCTGGGACGAGGTGTACGAGGTCTTCAAAGCGATCAAGGAGGAGTACCCGGACCGCTACCCGTTCTCCGACCGCTGGAGCAAGAACACGCCCTACCCGGCCGCCGCCCTGTTCAGCTACCTCGGCCAGGCGTACGGCGTCCGGGCCGGCTGGACGTACGACAACATCAGCTGGGACGCGAACGCGCAGAAGTACGTCTTCACCGGAGCGACGGACCCCTTCCGGCAGATGATCGAGTACGTGCGCAAGCTGGTCACCGAGAAGCTGGTGGATCCGGAGAGCTTCACCCAGACCGACGACGAAGCCGCGCAGAAACTGCTGGGCGAGAAGTGCTTCGCGATCAGCGCCAACCCGCAGGTACTGGTGCAGGAATACCGGTACAACCTGCAAAAGCAGGTCAAGGGCGCTCAGATCGAGATGATTCCGGTGCCGCTCGGCCCCGCCGGCCCGATCGTGCTGGGCGGCGTCCGGCTGGAGAACGGCGTCATGATCTCCAGCAAGGCGCTCAAGAGCGACAGCTTCGTCGCGATGATGCAGTTCGTGGACTGGCTGTGGTACTCGGACGAGGGCCAGCGGTTCGCGCGGTGGGGCGTCGAGGGCGTCACGTACACCCGCTCCGGCGGCCAGTACAAGCTCAACGACGGCATCAGCCTCATGGGCTCCGACCCGGACGCCCCGAAGGACATGCAGAAGGACTACGGCTTCTACAACGGCGTCTTCGCCTACGGCGGCAGCTGGGAACTCGTCTCCTCCATGTTCAGCCCCGACGAGAAGAAGTTCCAGGACGCCATGTCCCAGCGCCGGCAGACGCCCATCGGCCCCGCCCACCCGCTGCAGTCCTTCGAGCAGGAACAGGCCTCCCTGTGGGAGACGCCGCTCAGGGACCACGTCACCCAGAACACCCTCCAGTTCGTCCTCGGCAAGCGCTCGCTGTCCGAATGGGACGGCTACGTCGCCGAGTTGAAGGCGAAGAACATGCAGCAGTTCGTCGACCTGCACAACAAGGCGTACGAACGCTTCAAGAAGGAGAACGGGTGAGCGGCGCCGGAGTACGCGCGGACGGCTTCGGCACCGGCGTCCTCTCCCGCGCCGCCGCACTGATCCACACCCTGGTCACCGTGGAGGCCCTGCTGCTCCTCGCCGCCGCACCCGGCCTCGCCGGTCTGCTGCTCCTCGGCCCCGACCCGGGCAACCTGCCCCTCGCCGCCGTATGCCTGCTCCCCCTGGGCCCCGCCCTGTCCGCCGCCCTGTACGCCCTGCACCGCCGCTCCGGCGACCTCACCGACCTGCACCCGGCCCGCACCTATGCACGCGGCTGGCGGCTCAACGCCCTCCCGGCGCTGAAGCTCTGGGCGCCCCTGCTCGCCTGGCTGGCCGTCATCGCCTTCACCCTGACCCACTTCTCCGCCACCGGCCTGCCCGGCTGGTGGGCGGTGCTGCTCGGGGCGATCGGCGCCGGCTCGCTGCTGTGGGGAGCGCACGCGCTGGTCCTCACCTCGCTGTTCGCCTTCCGCACCCGCGACACCGCCCGCCTCGCGGCGTACTTCCTCTTCCGGCACGCCCGCGCCACCCTCGCCGCCGCCTCCCTGCTGGTGCTGACGGCCGCGTCGACCGCCCTGCTGACCGAGGCCCTGCCCGCCCTGCTGGCCGCCCCGCTGCTGCTGTCCCTGCTGCACAGCAGCCGCCCGGTGATCGCCGAGACCGAGGAGGACTTCACCGTATGACCGCCGCGCCCCGCACCCCGAAGATCCCCTACGGCGGCGACTACAACCCGGAACAGTGGCCGCAGGAGGTGTGGGACGAGGACCACCGCCTGTTCGACCGGGCCGGCATCGACACGCTCACCGTCGGCGTCTTCTCCTGGTCCCTGACCCAACCCGCTGAAGACACCTACGACTTGACCGTTCTCGACCGCATCCTCGACCGCGCCGCCGACGAAGGCCGGCAGGTCTGCCTCGCCACCGGCACCGCCGCCCTCCCACCCTGGCTCGCGAAGCGGTACCCCGAGGTCAACCGCACCGACTTCGAGGGCCGCCGCCACCGCTACGGCCAGCGCCACAACTTCTGCCCCAGCGCACCGGCGTACCGGAAGGCCGCCACCGCCCTGGCCTCCCGCCTCGCCGAACGGTACGCGGCACACCCCGCGCTCCTCGCCTGGCACATCAACAACGAGTACGGCGGCGCCTGTTACTGCGACCTGTGCGCAGCCGCATTCCGGGACTGGCTCCGCGACCGCCACGGCACGCTCGACGCCCTCAACGACGCCTGGTGCACCACCTTCTGGTCGCACCGCTACACCGATTTCGACGAGATCGAACCCCCGAACGCCCTCACCGAACACTGGCGCGGCCCCGACCACACCGCCTTCCAGGGCATCACCCTCGACTACCACCGCTTCATCACCGACGCCCTGCTCGGCTGCTTCCTCGCCGAGAAGGACGCGATCCGCGCCCAGGACCCGGACACACCCGTCACCACCAACTTCATGGGCATGTTCCGCCCGCTCGACTACCACCGCTGGGCGCCCCACCTCGACTTCGCGTCCTGGGACAGCTACCCGCCCCTCGACGCCACGCCCACCTGGCCCGCCCTCGCCCACGACCTGATGCGCGGCCTCAAGGACGGCGCCCCCTTCTGGCTCATGGAGCAGACCCCGTCCACCACCGCCTGCCGCGACGTCAACCCGCTCCGCCGCCCCGGCAAACTGCGCCTCGCCACCTTCCAGGCCATCGCCCACGGCGCCGACGCCGCCCTGTACTTCCAGATGCGCGCCGCACGCGGAGCCTGCGAGAAGTACCACGGCGCGGTCATCGGCCACGCGGGCCGCGACGACACTCGCGTCTTCCGCGAAGTGGCCGAACTGGGACGGGAGTTGGGCCTGCTGGGCGATACGACCCTCGGCGCCCGGACCCCCGCCCGCACCGCCCTCCTCTTCGACTGGGACAGCTGGTGGGCCCTGGAGATCTCCGACGGCCCCTCGCGCCTGGTCCGGTACCAGGAGGTGGTCCACGCCTACTACCGGGCCGCCCGCGAGGCCGGCGCGGACGTCGACGTCGTCCCGGTCACCGCCGACCTCACTCCGTACGCCGTCGTCCTCGCCCCCGTCCTGCACATGG
Source organism: Streptomyces sp. NPDC050211 (assembly GCF_040656035.1). NCBI lineage: Bacteria > Bacillati > Actinomycetota > Actinomycetes > Kitasatosporales > Streptomycetaceae > Streptomyces > Streptomyces sp. NPDC050211. Next base: position 20,129 of record NZ_JBFALC010000062.1, on the reverse strand, counting down.
TCAAGGGCGACCTCGCAGCCCGCCTCGAAGCGGTGACGCAACGCGGCGGCACCGTCCTCGCCACCTTCCTCTCCGGCCGCGTCGACGAACACGACCGCGCCTTCCTCACCGACGTCCCCGGCCCGCTCGCCCCCCTCATGGGCATCCGCGTCGACGAATGGGACACACGCCCGCAGGACGTCGTACAGCCCATAGAACTGGGGGAGTCGCACACCGAGGCCCGTCTGGTGTTCGAGCTGGTGCTCCCGCGCGGAGCCGAACCGGTCGCCGTCTACGGAGCCGACTTCTACGCCGGCACCCCCGCCGTCACCCGCCACCGGCACGGCGAGGGCGAGGCCTGGTACGTCGCCACCGCCCTCGACCAGCCCGGCGTCGACTGGGTCGTACGGCGCATCCTCACCCGCCACGGTCTGCTCGGCCCGTACGCCGGCCACCCCGGCCTGGAGACCGCCACCCGCACCACCCCCGACGGCACGCGGTTGCTCTTCCTCCTCAACCACACACCGGACCCGGCCCACCTCACCGCCCACACCACCGCCACCGACCTGCTCACCGGACAGCGGTTCGAGAAGGGCGAACCCTTCTCCCTCGACCCGCTCGGCACAGCGGTCCTGCGGCTTCAGTAGATCCGGTCTTAAGTAGAACCGGTCTTCAGTAGATCCGGCGCCCATGTGCGTCGGCCACACCGGACTTGCGGAAGAAGTAGCTGTTCACCTGATCCCGCCACTCCCGGGCCGAGCGCAGCTGCTCCTCGTACCGCTCGGCGACCCGCGCATGGCGTGCCGGATCGACCAGGTCCACGAGCGAGGCCCAGGTCTCCCGGGCCTCCTCCACCTCGGCCACGCCCTCGAAATGGGTGTCGTAGATGTGCTGGATCACCGTCTTGCCGCTGCGCAGCATGTGCCCGTACGACATGTGGTGGAAGAACAGCAGCAGCTCGTCGGGGCAGGTGTCCGGCGACTCGTACACCTGGGACCAGGGCTTGGCGTACTGCGCCGCATACCCGGTGCCGGTCGCCGCGCTGCGGTTCACGCCGATGCCGTCCCGGTCGGCGAAGTGATAAGTGCCCCATGGGCTGTACTCGTAGCCGTCCACGCTGGGCCCGTAGTGATGCCCCGGCTGCACCATGAAGCCCACGCCGAGCGGCGCGGTGTACTTCTCGTACGTCCGCCAGGAGCCCTTGAGCACCGTGTGCAGCCCCGCGAACAGCCGCGGGGGAGCGGCGGGGAACGTCAGCGCGATCCACTCGTCCAGCAGCCGGTTCGGGTCCGCGTCCGGCTGCCAGGCGAGCCTGCCGACCGTGTAGAGGTTCGCCTGGGCCAGCGGATGCCCGGTCCAGAAGGGGTCATCGCCGACGTTGGACACCGCGACCAGACCGCCCGCCAGGTCCCCCACGGTCGCTCCGCTCGCTCCACCCTCCGGCCGGAACCGCAGCACCTCGCTCCACATCGGCCCCAGCCAGCACACATGCCGCTGCTGACCGGTGTACTCCTGCGTCGCCTGCACCTCCACCGCCAGCCGCGTCCCCGGCATCGCGCCCAGCACCGGTGACACCGGTTCCCGCACCTGAAAGTCCATCGGCCCGTGCTTCACCTGGAGCACGGCGTTCTCCGCGAACTGCCCGTCCAGCGGCACGAAATGGTCGTACGCCGCCCGCGCCCGGTCCGTCGTACGGTCCCGCCAGTCCTGGCGGTGGTTGTAGACGAACGCCCGCCAGTGCACCGTGCCGCCGTGCGGAGCCAGCGCGGCGGCCAGCATGTTCGCGCCGTCCGCGTGACTGCGGCCGTACGCGAACGGGCCCGGCTGCCCCTCCGAGTCGGCCTTCACCACGAACCCGCCGAAGTCCGGTATCGCCGCATACACATCGGCAGTCGCCCGCGCCCACCACTCCCGCACCCGCGCGTCCAGCGGATCGGCCGTCTTCAGCCCTCCGAGCACGATCGGCGCGGCGAAGGTCACCGACAGATGCATCCTGATCCCGTACGGCCGCAACGCCTCGGCCAGAGCGGCGACTTCACCGATCCGGTCGGTCAGCAGCCGCGCCTCGGTCCTGTGCACATTGACGTTGTTCACGGCCACAGCGTTGATCCCGCAGGCCGCGAGCAGCCTGCCGTACGCCCGCACCCGCTCCAGTTCTCCGCGCGCCCGCCCGTCCTCCCAGAACAGCGAACCGCCCGAGTAACCGCGTTCTACCTGGCCCATCACCGGGTGCAATGTCACATTGTCCCAGTGGTCGAGCATCCGCAGCGGGAGGGCCGGGCGGTGCACCTGGCGAGCGCGTTCGCCGCTGAACGCGTTCTCCCCGAGCCGCACGACGTGGAACAGGCCGTACAGCAGCCCGGCCTGCCCGGACGCGGAAACGGTCGTGCAACCGTTCTCGCGCCCGCAGACGAATTCCTCGTCCCCGAGGTCCCCGAGCCCCGGCCGCAACTCGAGCACCAGGTCGTACGACACGCCCGCGCCCGGCCCGGGATCGCGGTCCACGCGACCTCCGAACCGGGCGCAGGCGTCCACCACTTCACCGTGCACCGTCTCCACCAGGAGACCCGATCCGCGGATCAGGGTCCGCCGGGTGCCGAGCGGCCGGAAGGCGGCCGGTGGCAGCCAGGCCGGGTCGACATCCTCGGCGAGGACGGGCACGGGAAGCGGCACGAGACCTCAACTCCTCGATTCCTCAACTGCTCGGCTCAGGCGAGGAGTTCGACCTCCGAGACGGTCGCCTCGCCGTTCAGGACCAGGCGGTACTTCTCGTACGTACCCGGCCGCCCCACGGAGAACGCGCGCGTCTGCTTGTCCCAGGTGAAGGACTCACCCGACCGCTGGTCGAGCGTGCGCCACTTCGTCCCGTCCGAGGAGCCCTGGAGCGTCCAGCCCGTCGGCGCCTTCGCGTGATCCGACGAGGTCAGCGTGTACTGGACGGCCTTCGCGCCCGCGGCGACCGGCAGATCCACCGACGTCACCGTCGCCTCCGTGGCCGACGTGTTGTCGAACAGGGCGCCCTCACCCTTCAGCACGTCCGCACGCGGCGTCGGCACCTCGTCGTCCTGGGTGATCGACGGGGGCGCCGCGTTCTTCCCGGTGCCCCACCTCGACGGCCTCGGCCCCATGTCGAACTCCAGGACACCGCCCTTGGCGATCAGCGAGTGCGGCAGCGAAGTCGACGTCCATGGACGCCCGTTGACCTTCAGCCCCTGCACGTACACGTTCTTCGCGCTGTTCTTCGGCGCCTTGACGACCAGGTCCCGGCCGTTCTCCAGATGGACCGTCGCCTTGGCGAACAGCGGTGAGCCGATGGCGTACTCGCCGCTGCCCATCACCAGCGGGTAGAAGCCGAGGGCGGAGAAGAGGTACCAGGCCGACTGCTCGCCGTTGTCCTCGTCGCCGTGGTAGCCCTGGCCGATCTCGCTGCCGGTGTACAGCCTCGACAGCACCTCCCGGACGTTCTTCTGGGTCTTCCAGGGCTGACCGGCCGCGTCGTACATGTAGTTCACGTGGTGGGCCACCTGGTTGGAGTGCCCGTACATGCCCATTCGTACGTCACGCGCCTCGGTCATCTCATGGATGACGCCGCTGTACGAGCCCTTGAACTCGGGCGAGGCGGTCTCGGGGGTCGCGAAGTACTCGTCGAGCTTCTCGGCGAGCCCCGGCCGGCCGCCGTACAGGTTCGCGAGACCGCGCGAGTCCTGGGGCGCGGTGAAGGCGTAACCCCAGCCATTCGTCTCTGTGTAGTCGTAACCCCACACGCGCGGGTCGTACTTGGACGACTCGACCCGCCAGTCGCCCTTTTCGTCGCGGCCCTGGAAGAAGCCGGCCTTCGCGTCGAAGAGGTTGACGTAGTCCTGAGCCCGGTCGAGGAAGTACTCGGACTCCTCCTTGTAGCGCTTCTCGCCCGTCTTCCTGTAGAGGGCCTGGCCCATCTTCGCGATGCCGTAGTCGTTGAGATAGCCCTCCAGCGCCCACGACAGACCCTCGTGCGTCTCGGTGCTCGTGTAGCCGAGGAACGGCGAGGTGGTCATGCCCTTGCGGCCCACGCCCGACGAGGGCGGTACCACCGTGGCGTTCTTCACGGCCGCGTCGTACGCCGACTTCGCGTCGAAGCCGACGCCCTTGACGTACGCGTCCGCGAAGGCCACGTCCGACGAGGTGCCGGTCATCAGGTCCGCGTACCCGGGGGAGGACCAGCGGGAGGTCCAGCCGCCGTCCTTGTACTGCTGCACGAACCCGTCGACCATCTCACCCGCCTGACCGGGCGTCAGCAGCGAGTACGCCGGCCAGGTCGTCCGATACGTGTCCCAGAAACCGTTGTTGACGTACACCTTGCCGTCCACGATCTTCGCGCCGGTGTGCGTCGGGGTGTCCGGGCCCGGCATCGGCGAGAACGGGGAGGCGTACTGGTACTTCGAACCGACCTTCTCGAAGCCGGAGTTGGGGTAGAGGTACAGCCGGTACAGGCTGGAGTACAGCGTGGTCAGCTGGTCCGGCGTGGCGCCCTCGACCTCTACCTTGCCGAGGATCTTGTCCCACTGCCCCTGGGCCTTCGTCTTCACGGCGTCGAAGGACGTGCCGTCCGGGATCTCCTGGCGCAGGTTGTCCTTCGCCTGGTCGACGCTGATCAGGGAGGTGGCGATCCGCAGGGTCACGGTCCGGTCGTCGCCGGGCTGGAACCGCAGATAGCCCTTGACCCCGCTCGACGTCCCCTCCGTCACCGGCGCGTCGAACACCCCGTAGACGAACAGCCGGGTCGCACCCGTCGACAGCCCCGACTTCACGTCGGAGTAACCGGTGAAGGTACCGCTTTCCTTGTCGAGCGTCAGGCCCGCCTGGTCGGTGACGTTGTCGAACAGGACGCTCGCGTCGTCGCCGGGATAGGTGAAGCGCATGACCGCCGCATGGTCGGTCGGCGCCATCTCCGTCTTGAGACCGTTCTCGAAACGCACCCCGTAGTAGTACGGCCGCGCGGTCTCGTTCTCGTGCCGGAAGGTCAGCTCCCGTGCCTCACGGCCGTTGTCGGGCGTGCCCGACGCGGCGGACGGCATCACCTGGAAGGTCTGCCGGTCGCCCATCCAGGGGCTGGGCTCGTGGCTCGCGCTGAACGCCTGGACCGTCGGCAGGTTGTCGGCGTTGTTCCCGCGCGCATAGTCGTAGAGCCAGCTCAGCGAACCCGCGTTGGTCACCGGCGTCCAGAAGTTGAAGCCATGCGGCACGGCCGTCGCGGGGAAGTTGTTGCCGCGTGAGAACCCGCCGCTGGAGTTGGTGCCGCGGGTCGTCACCGCGTAGTCCGACAGGTGCGCCTTCGGCTTCTCCCGCGGTACGGCCTTCAGCGCCACGTCATCGAGCCAGCCCCGGAACTTCGCCGGCCCCTTGGGGGAGTCGTACGCCACCAGGATCCGGTCCACGGTCTTCCCGGCCGCGACCGACCCGATCCGCGAGGCCACGTTGTTCCACTGGTTCACGTAGAGGATCTTGGCCGCGCCCTGCCCCTGCGGCGTCAGCGCGAACCCGTGCTGGTCGGTCGCCTTGAGATCGCTCAGATACGTCCCGTCCGTGAACGCGAGATCGACGGAGACGTTGGTGGCGTCGTAGTCCCGGTCGCCGTCCGCCATGGAGGGGAAGATCCGGTACGACAGTTGCGTATCGCGTCCGACGGCGACATTGACGTCGAAGACCTTGTTGTACGAGTACGCCTGCCCGTCGGCGGTGTGCCGCCCGGCGTAGCGCAGCGCCCGCTTGCCGGTGAAACCCGCGCCCGACTTCGCGGTCGGCGAGCCGCTCGGGCCGCGGTCGACCAGCGAGAGCATGTCCTGTGGGATCGGGTCGCCGCTGCCGCCCTTGGAGAACTGCACGTCGGCGAGTTGCAGGGCGTCGGAGGCGCCGTTGTTCCTGGTCACGTCGAGCCGGAAGTGCCGGTACTCGGCGGCATTGGCTTCCGGGATGTCGTACGTCTTCGTCTGGAACCGCTCGGCGAAGGTCTCGCCGGTGCGGGTGTCCAGGGTCGTCCAGTTCGTGCCGTCCGTGGAGCCCTTCAGGGTCCAGTCCACCGGGTCGCGTTCGTCGTGGTCGTTGGCCGACGTCAGCGCGTAGGTGACCACCTTGACCGGCGCGTCCAGATCGAACTCCGCCCAGCCGGTGGGCGCGAAGGTCAGCCACTTGCTGCTCGGCTCGCCGTCGACGAGGTTCTCCTTCACCTCGCCGGCGCCGGTGTTCTCACCGCTGGCCCGGACGTCCGTGACATGGTCGGTCACATTGCCCGGAATGCCGCTGCTGTACCCGCCGTCGACCCCGGTGGCACGCTTGCTGCCGTCCGGTGCGGTGTCGACGGTGTTCAGCCAGTCGGGCGCCGGGTCATCCGCCTCGAAGGACGAGGCGAACTCCCGGTCGGCGGCGGCCACCTCGCCGGGCAGGGCGACCGCCACGCCCTGCGAGCCCACCGCCAAAGCAAAGGCGGTCGTCAAGACGACCGCCGAACCCCATCTGTGCCGACTTCTGCGCTGCATGAGCAAGCACCCTCCCTGCACCCTGGACAACGTTGTCAATCTCGGTGTGCAAGGACCAGTAGTGGCGCAAGTGGCCAGCCCTGTCAAGGGTGTTGGGTGGGGCATTCGGGGGCAATCCCGAGGATTTATCCGGCAAGGAGGGCGCAGGCCGCTCATATTTCCGCGAGGTCTCAACTCGGAAAAGACCAACAGCCAACCTTGCATTCGATCTTGCTCCGTTGGCGGGAAGTGGACTATACCTGTCGGCAATTCACTCGATCCGAACGTCCTGCACGACCCTGCTTGACCTGACCGCGGTGCCGGGGAGGATCCGGTTCACCGCCTGAGTCCTGGAGAAGGCGAGGACTTAGCATGGGATCCACCTCCGGCGTAGGCCATCGCGATCTGATCAGGCGGAGCGCGACCGTCGCTCCGGCCCCGGCGACCGTTTTTCCGGCATCACTCAGCTGATCACCATCGGTGCCGCCGAGCGGCTCCGAGACGACGGCGAAACGCCCCGATGTGCATCTCCGCCGACATCTCAGGCGGAAACCCACACCAGGACGCGCTCAAAGAGAAGTGCGGCAAGCGCATGGCCAACCTGGCCCGGCAGCCGCATAGCAAACCCGTACAGATCCAATCGATCAGTGAGGATGCAGAGATGACCATTCGTGCCGGCTCTCTTGACAGGCGCACGCTCCTGCGTGGGGCGATCGCAACTGCGGCCATGGGTTCGTTCGCGGTTGCGTGTGGCTCTCCCTCCAGCAATGACAGCGGTGGTGGCGGCGGCGCGAAGGGCAAGAAGGGGGCCAAGAACCCGTTCGGTGTCGCCGAGAACTCCAAGGTCGAGGCGGCCATCTTCGACGGCGGTTACGGCACCGACTATGTCGACTACGCCAACACGGTCATGGGCCAGCAGGTCAAGGGCGTCAAGGTCCAGGTCAAGCCGGTCGTCGACATCGCTCCCGAACTCCAGCCCCGGTTCGTCGGCGGCAACCCGCCGGACCTCATCGACAACTCCGGTGAGGACCAGATCGGCTTCCTCGGCATTCTCGACCAGCTCGAGGAGCTCGACGACGTCTTCGAGGCGAACAACTACGAGGGCAAGAAGATCGCCGACACGGTCTACCCCGGCGTCAAGGACCCCGGTACGTTCAAGGACAAGTTCGTCGCGCTCAACTACGTGATGACGGTGTACGGCGTCTGGTACTCCAAGACGCTGTTCGAGAAGAACGGCTGGACCCCGCCGAAGACGTGGCAGGAGGCGCTCGACCTCGGCCAGAAGGCGAAGAAGAAGGGCATGTATCTCTTCGTCCACGGCAAGGAGGCGGCGACCTATTACCAGACGCTGCTTATCGGCGGGGCGATCAAGGAGGGCGGCGACGAGGTCCGTATCGCCCTCGAGAACCTGGAGAAGGACTCCTGGTCGCACCCGGCCATCCAGGGCATTCTCAAGATCATGGAGACCATGGTCAAGGAGAAGATGTTCGTCCCCGGTGGCTCCGGCACCCAGTTCCAGAAGGCGCAGGCGATCTGGAGCAACGACCAGAAGGCGCTTCTCTACCCGACCGGTGGCTGGATCGAGAACGAGATGAAGAAGGCCACCAAGGCCGACTTCCAGATGACCGGCGTCCCGGAGATGACGCTCACCGACAAGCCGAAGATGCCCTACGAGGCGGTGCACGCGGCCGCGGGCGAGCCGTTCATCGTGCCCAAGCAGGGCAAGAACCCGGCCGGCGGCAAGGAAGTGCTGCGGGCGATGCTGTCCAAGGACGCGGCCGCCAACTTCTCCAAGACGAAGCTGGCCCCGACGATCGTCAAGGACACCGTGCCCGCGGACGGTTACGGATCGTCGGCGCTGGTCTCGCAGTCGAAGATGCTCGCCGACGCGGGCGAGAACATCTTCACCTGGAACTTCGTCTCCGCCTACGGGATGAACACCGACCAGCTGGTGCCGTGGAACTCGTTCCTCTCCGGTGACCTCGACGCCAAGGGCCTGACCTCGGCTCTGCAGAAGATCTCCGACAAGATCCGCGAAGACGACTCCGTCGAGAAGATCAAGGTCAGCTAGCACCGCGATGAAAGACACGACCACTATTTCGGACACCGCGAGCGGCCGGCCGACGCCGGCGGCTCGCGGCGGGCGGCCCCGACGCCGCAAGCTCACCTTCGACCGGGTGACGTTCTTCCTCGCGTTCCTCGGTGTCCCGCTGGCCATCTTCGTGACCTTCGTCCTGATCCCCTTCGTCCAGGCGATCTACTGGGGGATGACCGACTGGCGCGGCTTCAGCCCGGACTACAACTTCGTCGGCTTCGACAACTTCACCAAGATGTTCCAGGACGACATCTTCCTGAAGGCGTTGCGCAACGTCGCGTTGCTGGCGGTCTTCGTGCCGTTGGTGACGTTGACGCTCTCCCTCGGGGTCGCGGTGGCCATCACCCTGGGCGGGCCCAGCAAGGGCCCCGTCCGAGGGATCCGGGGAGCGTCGTTCTACCGGATCATCTCGTTCTTCCCCTACGTCGTGCCGGCGATCATCGTCGGCCTGATCTGGGCGCAGATGTACGACCCGAACGCCGGCCTGGTCAACGGCGTCCTCACCGCGCTCGGCCTCGACCAGTTCGACACGTTCGCCTGGCTGGGCGAGAAGTCGAGCGCGATGCCCTCCCTGATGTTCGTCATCGTCTGGGGGCTCGTCGGGTTCTACGCGGTGCTCTTCATCGCCGCGATCAAGGGAGTTCCCGCCGAGCTGTACGAGGCGGCCAGGATCGACGGAGCCGGCCGGTTCCGGATGACGATCTCGGTCACCCTGCCGGCGATCCGGGACAGTGTGCAGACGGCGTACATCTACCTGGGCATCGCCGCCCTCGACGCGTTCGTCTACGTACAGGCGATGTTGCCGAACGGTGGACCGGACAACTCGACCCTGACGATCAGTCAGCGGCTGTTCAACGTCGCTTTCGCCAAGCAGCAGTTCGGCTATGCCACCGCGATGGGGGTCGTCCTCGCCGTCGTCACCCTGGTGTTCGCGGCGCTGGTGTTCACCGTCAACCGCCTGACGGGCGGCGGCGAGAGCGAGGGCAAGACGAAAGCGCCTGGGTTCAGGGCTCGGCGTGCTGCAGCCAAGGGAGGTGCCCAGTGAGCGCCGTAATCGCCGACCGGAAGACGACGAGCGACCGGAAACCGGCGAGTGACCGGAAGCTGACGAGAGCCGTCGCGAGCAGCGACCGCAGGTTCGCGGGGATCGCGCACGCCCTGCTGATCCTGTGGTCCGTGATCGTGATCGTGCCCATGCTGTGGGTGCTGGTGTCGTCGTTCAAGTCGACCAGCGAGATCCTGTCGTCGCCGTTCGCGCTGCCGGATCGCTGGAGGTTCGAGAACTACGAGCACGCGTGGACCGACGCGAACATCGGGAAGTACTTCCTGAATTCGGTGATCGTCGTTGTCTCCGCGCTGTTCCTGGTGATGCTGCTGGGCGCGATGTGCGCCTACATCCTGGCCCGGTTCGAGTTCCCCGGACGCCGGCTGATCTACTACGTGATGCTCGCCGGGCTGACCTTCCCCGTCTTCCTGGCGATCGTGCCGCTCTTCTTCCAGCTGCAGAACTTCGGGCTCCTGAACACGCGTCCGGGACTCGTCCTCACCTACGTCGCGTTCGCGCTGCCGTTCACGATGTTCTTCCTCTATTCGTTCTTCCGGTCGCTGCCGCATGACGTCTACGAGGCCGCGTTGATCGACGGCGCCGGTGACTGGCGGGCGTTCTTCCAGGTGATGCTGCCGATGGCCCGTCCGGGCATGGCGGCGGTGGCGATCTTCAACTTCCTGGGTCTTTGGAACCAGTTCCTGCTGCCCGTGGCGCTCAACACCGACCAGGACAAGTGGGTCCTGACCCAGGGGATGGCTGCCTACGCGTCCTCGCAGGTCTACGACATCGACTACGGTGCGCTGTTCGCGGCGATCGTGGTCACCGTGGTGCCCGTACTGATCGTGTACATCATCTTCCAGCGCCGGATCGCCGGTTCGGTGTCGCAGGGCACCTTCCGCTGACGCTCACCGTCGCACCGTACGGCCGGCCGGGTCGCTTCGCCGGTCCGGCGGCCGGCGCGCACAGGCATGCCCAAGCGCCTCGATCCGGTTCAACCTCTTGACGGGAGGCAACCCGAACAGCTCAGCTTAGAGTTCACTAGTTGGACATAGACGGGGCCTCATCGAAGCGGTCCCGCGCGCAGGAGGTCGTCGTGGAGACTCCGGGGTCGCAGTCGTCGCTGCACCGAGCCAACCTGGAGCGGGTCGTCCGGGCCGTACGGCTGGCGGGCTCGCTCACGCAGGCGGAGATCGCGAGGACGACCGGCCTGTCCGCGGCGACCGTCTCCAATATCGTCCGGGAGCTCAAGGACGGCGGAACGGTCGAGGTCACGCCCACGTCGGCGGGCGGCCGCAGGGCCCGCAGCGTCTCTCTGAGCGGGGACGCCGGGATCGTGATCGGCGTGGACTTCGGGCATACGCATTTGCGCGTCGCGGTCGGGAATCTCGCCCATCAGGTGCTGGCCGAGGAGGCCGAGCCGCTCGATGTGGACGCCTCCGCCACACAGAGCTTCGACCGGGCGGAAGAGCTGGTCAACCGGCTGATCGCGGCGACCGGAGTGGACCGTTCCAAGGTCGCGGGCGTGGGCCTGGGCGTGCCGGGACCGATCGATGTCGAGTCGGGCACTCTGGGCTCCACCGCGATCCTGCCGGGCTGGACCGGCACCAAGCCCGCCGAGGAGCTGCGGGGGCGGCTCGGCGTGACCGTCCATGTCGACAACGACGCCAACCTGGCCGCCCTCGGCGAGATGGTCTGGGGCAGCGGCCGGGGGGCGAAGGACCTGGCGTACATCAAGGTCGCCAGTGGTGTCGGCGCCGGCCTGGTCATCAACGGCAAGATCTACCGCGGCCCGGGTGGCACGGCGGGAGAAATCGGGCATATTACTCTTGATGAGTCCGGTCCCGTCTGCCGCTGCGGCAACCGGGGCTGCCTGGAGACCTTCACGGCCGCGCGCTATGTGCTCCCGCTCCTTCAGTCCAGCCACGGCACCGATCTGACCATGGAAGGCGTCGTGAGGCTGGCGCGGGACGGAGACCCTGGCTGCCGTCGGGTGATCGCCGACGTCGGCCGTCACATCGGCAGTGGAGTCGCCAATCTCTGCAATTTGCTCAACCCGAGCCGAGTGGTCCTCGGCGGTGATCTCGCCGAGGCCGGTGAGCTGGTGCTCGGACCCATCAGGGAGTCGGTCGGCCGGTACGCGATCCCCAGTGCCGCACGTCAGCTCTCGGTGTTGCCAGGGGCACTTGGTGGTCGCGCGGAGGTCCTCGGAGCCCTCGCGCTGGCGCTCAGTGAGATGGGTGATTCGACCCTTTTGGATGGGTCGCTGACTGCCGCTGCCCCTGTCTTCACTTAGAGAACGGATGGCACCGTTGCCAACCCGTTAAGGATTTACTTCTTGACGTCGCACGTGTGGCCGAGTTGACTTCCAGCCACCTCGGCCGCAACGACGCGGCCTCGTCAGGGAGGTTTCTGAAGTGAACACGCGTATGCGTCGTGCCGCCGTTGCCATTGCCGCAGGTGCGATGGCCGTTTCCCTCGCCGCCTGTGGCAGCGCTGAGGAAGCCGACGGAGGCAGCGAGACCGCTGGTACCGCCGCCAAGGGTGACAACATCAAGGTCGGACTCCTGCTTCCGGAGAACAAGACCGCGCGGTACGAGAAGTTCGACCGCCCCTTGATCGAGAAGAAGATCGGGGAGCTGACGAACAACAAGGCGGAGATCCAGTACAACAACGCCCGCCAGGACGCCAACCTCCAGGCCCAGCAGGTCGACACGATGATCACCAACAAGGTGGACGTGCTGATCCTGGACGCCGTGGACGCCAAGGCCATCCAGAACTCCGTGCAGAAGGCCGTGGACGCCGGCATCAAGGTCGTCGCCTACGACCGCCTCGCCGAGGGTCCGATCAGCGCCTACACCTCGTTCGACAACGTCTCGGTCGGCAAGACCCAGGGCGAGGCCCTGCTCAAGGCGCTGGGCGACAAGGCCAAGGACGGCCAGATCGTCATGATGAACGGCTCCGTCACCGACCCGAACGCCGCCCAGTTCAAGGAGGGCGCGCACTCCGTCCTCGACGGCAAGGTGAACGTCGGCAAGGAGTACGACACCAAGGAGTGGGCGCCGGAGGCCGCCAACGCCAACATGGAGTCGGCGATCTCGGCGCTCGGCAAGGACAAGATCATCGGTGTCTACTCCGCCAACGACGGCATGGCGGGCGGCATCATCACGGCCCTGAAGTCGGCCGGCATCGACGCGCCGGTCACCGGCCAGGACGCCGAACTCGCCGCTGTCCAGCGCATCGTCACCGGCGACCAGTACATGAGCGTCTACAAGCCGTACGCCCCCGAGGCCAACGCCGCCGCCGAGATGGCCGTCGCGCTCGCCAAGGGTGAGTCCCTGGACTCCATCGCCAAGGACAAGGTCGACAGCGGCAGCGCCAAGGGCGTTCCGTCGGTCCTGGTCCCCGTCACCTCGCTGACCCAGGACAACATCAACGACACCGTCATCAAGGACGGCGTCTACACGATCGACGAGATCTGCACGGCCAAGTACAAGTCGGCCTGCGACAAGATCGGTCTGAAGTAAGCAGCAGCAAGTCCCCGTGAACGTACGGGAATTCGGGAATCCTTGTCCGAACTCCCGTACCGGGACTGCCGCTCTCCAGGCTCCTCCGGCGCCCCGCATACACACAGCCCCGCAAGCTCGTTGCGGGGCGCCGGACGGAACATCCCCCAAATCTTTCTGCACAACCTCCCGCCGGGTCAGGCGGCGAAGGAGATGGTTTACGTGTCCGCTACGCCCGTGCTGGCGTTGCGCGGGGTCTCCAAGCGGTTCGGTGCCGTTCAGGCGCTCACCGACGTAGAGCTTGAGGTCCACGCCGGCGAGGTGATCGCCCTCGTCGGCGACAACGGCGCCGGAAAGTCCACGCTGGTCAAGACGATCGCCGGCGTACACCCCATTGATGAGGGCGTCATCGAATGGGACGGCAAGGCCGTTTCGATCAACCGGCCGCACGACGCCCAGGCCCTGGGCATCGCGACGGTCTACCAGGACCTCGCGCTGTGCGACAACATCGACGTCGTCGGCAACCTCTTCCTCGGCCGTGAGCTGAAGAAGTGGGGCGTCCTCAACGAGGTGGAGATGGAGCGCCGCTCGCAGGAGCTGCTGAAGACGCTTTCCATCCGCATCCCCAGCGTCCGTATCCCGATCGCCTCGCTCTCCGGCGGTCAGCGCCAGACCGTGGCCATCGCCCGGTCCATGCTCGGCGAGCCCAAGCTGGTCATTCTCGACGAGCCCACCGCGGCCCTCGGTGTCGAGCAGACCGCCCAGGTCCTCGACCTGGTGGAGCGGCTGCGTGAGCGCGGCCACGCGGTCATCCTCATCAGCCACAACATGGCCGATGTGAAGGCCGTGGCCGACAAGGTCGCCGTGCTGCGACTGGGCCAGAACAACGGCGTCTTCGAGGTCAAGACGACCTCGCAGGAGGAGATCATCTCCGCCATCACCGGCGCCACCGACAACGCCGTGACCCGCCGTGCGGCGCGCACGACCGGGGAGGTTTAACAGTGAGCATCGACAAGACCTCCACGTCCCCGCAGGACGCGCACGCCGTCGAGAACCCCGAGGCCGCCGCGGCCGCGGTGACCGCGGTCGACCCGCGGCTCCTGGTGCGCGAGCGGGGCCTGGCAGGCTACCTCGGCGAGTTCAAGCGGAAGATGAAGGCGGGCGAGCTGGGCTCCCTGCCGGTCATCGTCGGCCTGGTCGTCATCTGCGTCGTCTTCCAGACCCTGAACTCGCAGTTCCTGTCCGCGCAGAACATCAGCGACATCACCGTCACGATGGTCGGCACGGGCATGATCTCCGTCGGCATCGTCTTCGTGCTGCTGCTCGGCGAGATCGACCTGTCGGTCGGCTCGGTCAGCGGCGCGGCCAGCGCCATCGCGGCGGTCCTCGCCGTCAACCAGGGCTGGCCCGAGTGGATGGCGGTGCTCTTCGCCGTCGCCGCCGGTGCGGCCATCGGCGCGGCACACGGCTTCTTCTTCGCGGTGCTCGGCGCTCCCGCCTTCGCCGTGACCCTGGCGGGTCTGCTGTTCTGGCTGGGCTTCATGCTCCAGACGCTGGGTGAGAACGGCACGATCAACCTCGACAGCGACGGCTTCATCGGCAATCTGACCACGTACTTCTTCAGCGACGTGGCCGCCGCGTACGGCCTCGCGGTCGTGATGGTCGCCGTCTTCTTCATCACGTCCTTCCTGGGCAACCGGCGCCGGGAGGCAGCGGGCGTCCCGTCCCGGCCGCTCAGCGACACGCTGATGCGGACGGTGCTGCTGGCCATCGTCTCCTTCGCGGCGGCGGCCATGTACAACCAGTACAAGGGTCTGCCGCTCGCCACGGTGATCTTCCTGGGCTTCCTGTTCCTGACCGACTTCGTGCTGCGCCGCACCTCGTACGGCCGCAAGATCTTCGCCCTCGGCGGCAGCGTGGAGGCGTCCCGCCGCGCGGGTATCAACGTCACCGCGATTCGGATCTCGGTGTTCGCGATCTCGGGTGGTTTCGCGGCGATCGGCGGTCTGTTCCTGGCCTCGAAGATCGCGTCCGCCAACCAGAGCGCCGGTACGGGTGACCTGCTGATGAACGCGATCGCCGCGGCGGTCATCGGTGGTACGTCGCTGTTCGGTGGGCGTGGGCGCACGTGGAACGCGCTGCTGGGTGTGCTGGTGATCGTCTCCATCCAGTACGGGCTGCAGCTGGAGTCCATCGCCGAGCCGGTGAAGTACATGATCACCGCGGGTGTTCTGCTGACGACGGTGGTCATCGACTCGATCACCCGTCGGACGCAGAAGACGGCCGGTCGCGCATAGCGCGTCAAGTAGACCTGTTGCCCGGCACCAATGGCGGTGCCGGGCACAGTCATGTCGTAGGAACGCCACAACTTGGGTACAGCCGATCGCGTGACCTATGACGCACCGCCCGGGCATCGTCCGCTCAGGCGGAACATTAGACTCGACAGGCCCGGCAACAGCTCGATCAGCTCTACTGCAAGGAGGCACGGGTGCCGCTGCTGACCCGCATCAGGGGACCGCGCGATCTGGACCGGCTCAGCCTGGAGGAGCTGGCCCTGCTGGCAGAGGAGATCCGGAGCTTCCTGGTCGAAGCCGTCTCCAAGACCGGCGGCCACCTCGGCCCGAACCTCGGCGTGGTCGAGCTCACCATCGCGCTGCACCGGGTCTTCGAGTCGCCCAAGGACAAGGTGCTCTGGGACACCGGCCACCAGTCCTACGTGCACAAGCTGCTCACCGGCCGCCAGGACTTCAGCAGGCTGAAGATGAAGGGCGGACTGTCCGGCTACCCCTCGCAGGCCGAGTCCGAGCACGACGTCATCGAGAACTCGCACGCCTCCACGGTCCTCGGCTGGGCCGACGGCCTCGCGAAAGCGAACGAGATCCGCAAACGCGACGACCACGTGGTCGCCGTGATCGGTGACGGCGCCCTGACCGGCGGCATGGCCTGGGAAGCCCTCAACAACATCGCCGAGGCCAAGGACCGCCCGCTCGTCATCGTCGTCAACGACAACGAGCGGTCGTACGCCCCCACCATCGGCGGTCTCGCCAACCACCTGGCCACGCTGCGGACGACCGACGGGTACGAGCGCTTCCTCACCCGGACGAAGGAGATCCTCGACCGCACGCCCGTCGTCGGCAGGCCGCTCTACGAGACCCTCCACGGTGCCAAGAAGGGCCTGAAGGACTTCATCGCGCCCCAGGGCATGTTCGAGGACCTCGGCCTGAAGTACGTCGGCCCGATCGACGGCCATGACATCGAGGCCCTGGAGTCGGCGCTGGCCCGCGCCAAGCGCTTCGGCGGCCCGGTCATCGTGCACTGCCTCACCGAGAAGGGCCGCGGCTACCAGCCCGCCCTCCAGGACGAGGCCGACCGCTTCCACGCCGTCGGCAAGATCCACCCCGACACGGGCCTGCCGATCGCCTCCTCCGGCGCCGACTGGACCTCCGTCTTCGGCGAGGAGATGGTCAAGCTCGGCAAGGAGCGCGAGGACATCGTCGCCATCACCGCGGCCATGCTCCAGCCGGTCGGCCTCGACAAGTTCGCCAAGACCTTCCCGGAGCGGGTCTACGACGTCGGGATCGCCGAGCAGCACGGCGCCGTCTCCGCGGCGGGCCTGGCCACGGGCGGTCTGCATCCGGTGTTCGCGGTGTACGCCACATTCCTCAATCGTGCCTTCGACCAGGTCCTGATGGATGTCGCCCTCCACAGGTGCGGTGTGACGTTCGTACTGGACCGGGCCGGCGTCACCGGCACCGACGGCGCCTCCCACAACGGCATGTGGGACATGTCGATCCTCCAGGTCGTCCCCGGGCTGCGGCTGGCCGCCCCGCGCGACGCCGACCAGGTCCGCGCCCAGCTGCGCGAGGCCGTCGACGTGACCGACGCGCCGACCGTGGTCCGCTTCTCGAAGGGCGCCGTCGGCCCCGCCGTACCCGCCGTGGGCCGCGTCGGCGGCATGGACGTACTGCGCGAGCCGGGGACGGACACGCCGGACGTGCTCCTCGTCTCGGTGGGCGCCCTCGCGCCGATGTGCCTGGAGATCGCCTCCCTGCTCGACAAGCAGGGCATCTCCACGACCGTCGTCGACCCCCGCTGGGTCAAGCCCGTCGACGAGGCCATGGCGCCTCTCGCCGAGCGGCACCGCGTGGTCGTCACCGTCGAGGACAACTCCCGCGTCGGCGGCGTCGGTTCGACGATCGCCCAGGCCCTGCGCGATGCCGGCGTCGACGTCCCGCTGCGTGACTTCGGCATCCCGCCGCGCTTCCTCGACCACGCCTCCCGCAAGGAGGTCATGGCCGAGATCGGGCTGACCGCACCCGACATCGCCCGCCAGGTCACCGGACTGGTCTCCAAGCTGGACGGCCGTTTCGACCGCCCGGAGGCCACCGTGGAGCCCGCGCGCGACTAGCGCCTCACCCCGCGTCCGGATGGGCCGGTTTCACCACCGTGAAGGGTGGTGAAACCGGCCCATCCGTGTGAAACGAACCGCGCCGGGGCATACGCACCACGCCCCCTCTCGATCATGTCGAGGACGACACAGCGTGGGAGGTACGCCCGTGAGCAGCACCCTCTTCAGGACGAAGAAGGTCGAGCAGTCCATCCTCGATACCGAGGAACCCGAGCACGCGCTCAAGAAATCCTTGTCCGCGCTCGATCTGACGGTGTTCGGCGTCGGCGTCATCATCGGCACCGGCATCTTCGTCCTCACCGGCACGGTCGCCAAGAACAACGCCGGTCCCGCCGTCGCGCTGGCCTTCGTCGCGGCCGGCGTCGTCTGCGCGCTCGCCGCGCTCTGCTACGCCGAGTTCGCCTCCACGGTCCCGGTGGCGGGCTCCGCGTACACGTTCTCGTACGCCTCCCTCGGCGAACTGCCCGCCTGGACCATCGGCTGGGACCTGGTCCTGGAGTTCGCGCTCGGCACGGCGGTGGTGGCCGTCGGCTGGTCCGGCTACATCGCCTCGCTGATGGACAACGCGGGCTGGGAGCTGCCCGAGGCGCTCGGCACCAGAGACGGCGCCGACGGCTTCGGCTTCGACATCCTCGCCGCCGCGCTCGTCCTGCTGCTCACCGCCATCCTCGTGGTCGGCACCAAGCTCTCCGCGCGAGTCACCTCGCTCGTCGTCGCCATCAAGGTGACGGTGGTGCTGACCGTGATCATCGCGGGCGCCTTCTTCATCGACGGCGACAACTACGACCCGTTCATCCCGAAGGCGCAGGCCGTGGAGGCGGGGGAGAGCCTACAATCCCCGCTCATCCAGCTGATGTTCGGCTGGGCGCCCTCCAACTTCGGAGTGATGGGCATCTTCACCGCCGCCTCCGTCGTCTTCTTCGCCTTCATCGGCTTCGACGTCGTCGCCACGGCCGCCGAGGAGACCAAGAACCCACAGCGCGACATGCCCCGCGGCATCCTCGGCTCGCTCCTCATCTGCACGGCCCTGTATGTCGCCGTGTCGATCGTCGTGACCGGTATGCAGCACTACACGGAGCTGTCCATCACGGCCCCGCTCGCCGACGCCTTCAAGGCCACCGGGCATCCCTGGTTCGCGGGCTTCATCAGCTTCGGTGCCGCGGTCGGCCTGACGACGGTCTGCATGATCCTGCTGCTCGGCCAGACCCGGGTCTTCTTCGCGATGAGCCGTGACGGGCTGCTGCCGCGCTTCTTCTCCCACGTCCATCCGCGGTTCAAGACCCCGCACCGGCCGACCATCCTGCTCGGCGTCCTCATCGCGATCCTCGCCGGCTTCACCCCCCTCAGCGAGCTCGCGGAGCTGGTGAACATCGGCACGCTGTTCGCCTTCGTGGTCGTCGCGATCGGCGTGATCATCCTGCGGCGCAGCCGGCCCGACCTGCACCGGGCCTTCCGCACCCCCTGGGTGCCGTTCATCCCGATCCTGTCCGTGTGCGCCTCGCTGTGGCTGATGCTCAACCTGCCCGCCGAGACCTGGGTCCGCTTCGCCGTCTGGATGGCCGCCGGCTTCGTCGTGTACTTCGTCTACGGCCGCTCCCACAGCCGTCTCGGACGGCACGCGGAGACGAAGGTCAGCGATGTCATGAAGCCGCCGAAGCCCGGAGACGCCCAGTAGCCGACCCAGCCACCGATCCGACCCCGCAGGCCCGCTCCGGCGGAGACCGCGGGGTCGGTAGGCTCGCCGGACACGCACCCGACCGGAAGGGCGAGCCACCATTGATCCGAGACCTGTACAACGTGCGGTACACGGGAGGCGACGAGTCCACCCCGCTGACCGACGAGGAGGAACGGCGCACCAGGTCCGCCCTGTTCCACGAACTCGGCCATCAGATCGCCGAACGCGGCTGGACCCGCTTCCCCGCCTACACCCCGCAGGAGCGCCGCCGTCTGGTCGACGTCGCCCAGCGCCTCACCGCCCACTGGGGGCAGCGGGTGACGGTGGAGGCCGAGGACCAGTGCGGGATGCGGCTGTCGCTCGCCGGGTACGGGATCACCGACGGCGGATCGACCGGGGGCCGGTGACCTCCGCGCCCAACTCCGTCACCCGGCACCGCAGTTCACGGTCGGCCGTGACGACGAGACAGTCCCGACCGCCCGCCCGCGCGACCAGCTCGACCATGTGATCGTCCCCGCTCCCACTCGCCCCCTCGACCCGCACGCCGGGCACGGACTCAACCCCCCGAGCGGCCCCCTCGACCACGAGCACGATCTCCACGGGCCCGGGATGCCCCGGCACCCCCTCGGCAGCCAGCACATCCCGCAACCGCTCCGCGGCCCCCCGCCGATCCCGCCACCACCCATCGGGAACCGACCCGACGACATTGGCGGCATCGACGATGAGCAGCAGCGGCACTTCGTCATCCATGCGGCCAGGGTCGCACGCGGGGCGCACCCAGCTACGGGCATGCGTGCCGCGTGGAGCCGCGCCCACGCAGCAGGCGGCGGGCTGCCGTCCCGCCAAGCTGCGGGCATGCGTGCCGCCTGGGGCGGCACGGGTGGGCGCAGGCGGCACCCCGTCAGCGCCGGGCTGCGCGACCCGCCC
>NZ_JBFALC010000061.1:0-60423 GCF_040656035.1 Streptomyces sp. NPDC050211 | reverse complement strand
GGCCATCAGCCGGCGGCCGGTCTGGAGTCCGCCGGTGAAGGAGACGAGATCCACGTCCGGGTGGTCGCCGAGCGGGGGGGGGGGCGGGGGGGCCGGGCCCCCGGGCGCGGTGGGGGGCCCCGCGGGCCCGCCCCCCCCCCCCCCCGGGTGGGCGGTCGCGCCCCGCCCCCCCCACCGCACCCGACGGGCTCACCGCCCTCGCAGAGGGCGAGTGGGACGCCGTCGTCGACACCTGGTCGTCGGCGCCACGTGCCGTACGGGACTCGGCGCGGCTGCTGCGGGGCCGCGCCGGGCGGTACGTGTATGTGTCGAGCTGCTCGGTGTACGCCTGGCCGCCCGCCGCCGGATACACCGAGGACGCGCCCCTGGTCGAGGGCGCCTCGGCCGACGCGGAGGCCACCGACTACGCCCGCGACAAGCGGGGCGGCGAGCTGGCGGCCGTGGCCGGGTTCGGGGCGGATCGGTCACTGCTCGTGCGCTCCGGGCTGATCCTGGGGCCGTACGAGAACATCGGGCGGCTGCCGTGGTGGCTGACCCGGATCGCGCGGGGCGGCCCCGTCCTGGCGCCCGGTCCGAAGGATCTGCCGCTGCAGTTCATCGATGTCCGCGATCTCGCCGAGTGGATCCTCGGTGCGGTGGAGCGGGAGCTGAGCGGACCGTACAACCTGATCGGTCCGCCGGGTCATACGACGACGGCAGGGCTGCTCGAGGCGTGCGTGCGGGCGACTGGAGCGGCGGTCGAGCTGCGCTGGACCGATCCGGACGTCGTCCTGGGCGCGGGCGTCGAGCCGTGGACCCAGCTGCCGGTGTGGGTGCCGCCGGACAGCGACCTGCACGCGGCGCTGCACGGCGCCGACGTGTCCCGTGCGCTCGCGACGGGCCTGGTCTGCCGCCCCGTCGCCGAGACGGTCACCGACACGTGGACCTGGCTGACCAGCGTCGGAGGAACAGCCCCTCAGCGCCCGGACCGGCCTCCGGTCGGGCTCGATCCGGAGGTGGAGGCGAAGATCCTCGGCGGCCCGTAGCCACACAGGTCCTGCACGGCCGGTAGCCCCCCAGGTGTACCTGGCACCACCCCCCTGTCCGGGCCCTTACCCCAGTGACCGGCCCTGTCCGCTCGGCCAGACTGACGGGCATGGACATCGACACGAGCACGACGAAGGGTGCCGTGCGCTCTGGAGCGCGGGGCATGGGACTGGCGGCGGTGCGGGGGCTCGGGCTCTCGCTGGTGGTGTTGCCGGGGGCGATCCTCTGTTACGTGCTGACCGTGGTGTCCATCGCGCTCATCCCGATCGGGGTCGGCATCGTCACCACGCCCTGGGTGCTCACCGGAGTGCGGGCCTTCGCGGACTGGCGGCGCGTCCTCGCGGCGGAGTGGTGCGGGGTGCGGATCCCGTCGGCGTACCGGCCGCTGCCGAAGGACGCCAATCCGTGGACCCGTACCTTCGCGATGCTCCGGGACCCGGCGACCTGGCGGGACCTGCTGTGGCTGAACGTCGACATGTCGGCGGGCTATGTCACCGCGCTGCTGCCGGCGGCGCTGCTCCTCTACCCCCTGGAAGGGTTCGCGATCGCGGCGGGTCTGTGGCGGGTGCTCCCCGACGGTTACTGGTACGGCTTCGTGCAGGTCACCGGGCAGGCCTCCGCACTCGGCGCGGCCGCACTGGGCCTGGTCCTGCTGTTCTTCGCCCACTTCTTCAACACGCGTCTGCTGACGGTCCACTTCAAGCTCACCCGAGCCGTCCTCGCCCCCAACCAGGGCGAACTCGCCGAGCGGGTCCGGGTTCTCACCGAGACCCGCCGGGACGCCGTCGACACCTCCGCCGCCGAACTGCGCCGCATCGAGCGCGATCTGCACGACGGGGCACAGGCCCGGCTGGTCGCCATGGGCATGGACCTGGGCACGATCGAGATGCTGCTCGACAAGGACCCGGAGCAGGCCAGGCAACTCCTCGCGCAGGCCCGCAAGTCCTCCGTCGAGGCCCTGGCCGAACTGCGTGACCTGGTCCGCGGCATCCATCCGCCGGTGCTGGCCGAGCGTGGCCTGGGCGACGCCGTACGGGCGCTGGCGCTGCGGCTGCCGGTGCCGACCGAGGTGACGGTGGAGCTGCCCGGGCGGGCGGACGAACCCGTCGAGTCGGCGGCCTACTTCGCGATCAGCGAGGTGCTCACCAACGCGGTCAAGCACGCCGACGCCGACCGGATCTATGTCGACCTCCACCACACCGACGGCATGCTGCGGATCTCGGTCACCGACGACGGCAGGGGCGGCGCGGTCATCGGCGCCGGTTCGGGTCTGGCGGGAGTGGAGCGCCGACTGGGTACATTCGACGGCGTCCTGGCCGTCAGCAGTCCCGCGGGCGGTCCCACCATGGTCACCATGGAGATCCCTTGCGCGTTGTCCTAGCCGAAGACCTGTTCCTGCTGCGCGACGGACTGGTCCGGATGTTGCAGGCCTACGACTTCGAGATCGCCGCTGCCGTCGAGACGGGCCCCGAGCTGGCCCGCGCGCTGGCCGAGCTGGAGCCGGACGTCGCCGTCGTCGACGTACGCCTGCCGCCGACCCACACCGACGAGGGCCTGCAGTGCGCGCTCCAGGCCCGCCGGGACAGACCCGGGCTGCCGGTGCTGGTGCTCTCCCAGCATGTGGAGCAGCTGTACGCGCGTGAGCTGCTCGCCGACGGCAGCGGCGGGGTGGGGTATCTGCTGAAGGACCGGGTGTTCGACGCGGAGCAGTTCGTGGACGGCGTACGACGGGTCGCGGCGGGCGGTACCGCGATGGACCCGCAGGTGATCCAGCAACTGCTGTCGCGGCGGGAGGCCGACGACCGGCCACTGGGGCGGCTGACCGCCCGGGAGCGGGAGGTGCTGGAGCTGATGGCGCAGGGCCGCTCGAACGCGGCGATCGCGGCGCAGCTCGTCGTGACCGAGCGGGCGATCGCCAAACACACCTCAAATATCTTCGCGAAGCTGGGACTCGAGGTTTCGGACGACGACAACCGCCGTGTCCTGGCGGTTCTCGCCTACCTGGACCACGGGCACTGATCCTGGGTGATCACAACTCCCGTGCAGTGTGGGGGAGTTGAGGGCGAATTGTCGCTTCAGTCTCTCACCAATTTCTGAGACGGCTGAACACTCCTGGGACCTCCTGCGTATGGATGGGAGCCGCTTCACTCCTGTCGGGCGTCTCGCTGCCCCGCAAGGAAGTCAGAGGAGTTCCATGGGACGCAACACACGAAAACGCCGTACGCCGCTGGCCACCAAGGCCATTGCCGCATCGGCAGCCCTAGCGCTCGGTGGGGGCGGGCTGATATGGGCGAACTTCTATGCCTCTGCGCATGAGGAGAACTCATACGGAAACCAGACCAGGTCGGCCGGCGCCCAAGTCGCGACGATCAACTGCCCTGACGTCGGTCAGCAGCTGAACGACGTGCCCGAAGGTGCACGCCCCGGCGTCGCCAAGGAGCTGGCGCTGCTGGACAGGCAGGTCACAGATGCCTACACGCGTCTCGCGGAGACGCGCCAGGCCCAGGCGGGGGACGCGAGCTACGTCAACAACGCGATCCTCGGCCCGCTGAAGTCCAAGCGGGTGGCCACCATCGACCGGATGAACATCAACATCCGGAACGCGGGCGGTCAGCCTCCGCAGGGGGCCGAGCAGCTGGCCGAGTGCCAGGGTGTGCCGGCCGACCAGATCAACAACGGTGGAGACCAGGGCCAGGACCAGGGCGATGGCCAGGATCAGGGTCAGGACCAGGGTGACGGTCAGGACCAGGGCCAGGACCAGGGTGACGGTCAGGATCAGGGCCAGGACCAGGGTGACGGTCAGGACCAGGGCCAGCAGGGCGGCCCGGTGGCGGCCGACTTCCAGGACATCACGCAGGTTCAGCCGAACGGCGGCCCGCAGGGTGTGAACGGAAACGGTCTCCCCGCGAACGGCGACTCCGGTTCCACGGGCACCTTCACCACGAGCTGTGGCACCAACGGGAACGACAACCACAACTCGGACAACGTGATCGTCGCCCCGGGTGTCGACAACGGTGCGCAGCACACGCACGACTACGTCGGCAACCAGGACAACAACGCCTTCACCAGCGACGAGCAGTTCCTCCAGGCCGACACCAGCTGCCAGAACCAGGGCGACAAGTCGTCGTACTACTGGCCGGTGCTGCGCCTGCAGAACGGTGAGGACGAGTTCGACGCGAACGACCTCGGTGGCGGCGCGGAAGGCAACATCGGCCCGATCCAGGAAGCCACCCAGGCGGAGCTGAAGTTCGTCGGCAACAAGACGAGCGATGTCGTCGCGATGCCGCAGGCCCTGCGCATCATCACCGGTGACGCCAAGGCCTTCTCCAACGGCCTCGCCAACGCCAACACGAACTGGAGCTGCACCGGATTCGAGGACCGGCAGCTGACGGACAAGTACCCGATCTGCCCCGAGGGCAGCTCCGTGGTGCGGACGTCCAACTTCCAGAGCTGCTGGGACGGTCAGAACATCGACAGTGCCAACCACCGTGACCACGTGGCCTTCGTGCAGGCGGACGGCAGCTGCCCCGATGGTTTCCAGGCCATCCCCCAGCTCCAGGCCCGTCTGGTCTACGACGTTCCGGCCCCGCAGATCGAGAACGGACAAGTCGTGAACCCGTTCGCGGTGGACGGCTTCCCGACGGAGCTGCACAAGCCGATCACCGACCACAACGACTTCATCAACTTCTTCGACGAGGAGACGATGAACCAGATGGTCGAGTGCATCAACAGTGGCCAGGATTGCCAGTAGCAACCCGGTAGCACACCAGGAAGCCGGCGGTGGGAATTCCCACCGCCGGCTTTCGTCTGTCCGGGCTCGCGCGATCAGCTGTGGTGACCGCCCTTGTTGTGACTGCCACCGGGGTTCATGTGCTCGGAACCCTCCTCCATGGTCCCGCCCAGCTTGCTCTGCAGCGTCGTGACCGTCTTCTCCTGGCCCACAGCGACCCACTTGCGGCCGACGAGGTAGTAGCCGCCGTAGTCCTTCGCCCCGTTCAGCCACTCGCGCTGGCCGCGGTCGGTGGCGAAGGTGGCGAGGACGTACTTCTCCTTGCCGGTCTTGCAGATGGCCTGGCGGATCTCATCGGCGTCGGTCTGCATGTCCGGCTTGCACTTCGCCTCGGCGGCCAGGTGCTCCAGGCTCCCGGTCGCCGTCTCCGGTACGGCCGCCTGGTCGTCGCCGGAGCCGCAGCCCGTCAGCGCCAGTGCCGCCGCCGCGCCGACGAGCGCGAGCATCGGTCGGGTCAACCTCATCTGTTCCTCCGGTACGGGCATAGGTAGGGCACATGCCGAAGTCGGATACGGCTCCCGCGTGCGAAGCACTCAAAATGATCGGTGTCACACCGGACACACCTGTGCGAAGGTATGCCGATGACCGAGGACTGGGAAGAGCGTGTGGCCGCCGCGTGGGCCACCTTCGACGACTACCCCGAGGACCGGGCCGCGGATTTCCGGTCCGTGATCGACACACTCGTCGCCGAGCTTCCCTCCGGCAGCCCACTGGGCCCCTTCGAGCAGGCCTGCGCCTGGGACTCCACCGGCCACTCGGACAAGGCGGTACCGCTGTACCGGGAGGCCCTGGCCCTCGGGCTCACCGGCTACAACGCCCGTCGCGCGAAGATCCAGCTCTCCAGCTCCCTGCGGAACATCGACCGGGCGGAGGAGGGCGTCAAGCTGTTGACACCGGAACTGGACGCCCCGTCCGACGAGCTGGACGACGCCGTACGAGCGACTCTCGCCCTGTGCCTGTCCAGCCTCGGGCGGGATCGAGAGGGCCTGTCCCTGGTGCTCGGTGCGCTGGCGGCGCATCTGCCGCGGTATCAGCGATCGATGGCGAACTATGCGGCGGCGCTCCGCTAGGGGGCGGTGATTCGCCTGCGGGCCGGTGGGGGCTGGTCGCGCAGTTCCCCGCGCCCCTTAGGGGCGCTATCCGCACCCGGCGTCAGCAGCGCCCCCTTTAGGGGCGCCCCGCGTTGGTAACCAGCCGTCGATTCGCTCGTTTTGCTGAACGTGCAGTCACAGGATGTCGCCCCGCGCCCCACTCCCGCCGCCTCGTCCGACGGGCCCGTCGTCGATGTCGAGCAGGCCGAGGCCGCGCTCGTCGAGCACTATCCGCGGCTGGTCCGCCTCGCGTACCTGGTGCTGCCGCCGAGTCTCGGCCGCAATCGGCGCGTCCTGACCGCCCACGCCCTCACTCAGCGTGCCCTGCCCCGGCGCCGCGCCTCGGCGTCCGTGATCCCGGCCCAGTCGACGGGACGGGACGGCGACCCGGGCTACTCCTTCGTCCGTCTCCAGGTGCTGCGTACGGCGCTGGAGGCGGGCCTGCCGCTCACCTTCAAGGCGTGGCCCAAGCGCTCCCAGCTGCCCCCGCTGCTCCCCCAGGTATGGGGCCTGCGCCTGTTCCCCCGCTCCGGCGGCGCCGACGAACTCGCCCTGGACCAGCGGCTGTCGGCCCTGTCCGCCCCGGCCCGCGCCGCGTACGTACTGCGCGGCCTGGAGCGGCTCACGGACGGCGACGTACACAAGGTGCTGACCGCGGCCGGCGTCACCGACCCGGACGCCGCGCTGGCCGAAGCGGACGACGTACCGGCGCAGAACGCGCTGCTCGACTCCCCCGAGTTCGACCCCTGCTCGCTCCAGGCCAGGCCCACCGATCTGATGCGCCGCAGGCAGCACGGCAAGGCCGCGCTCGTCGCCGCCGCGGCGCTCGCCGTGTGCGGGGCGCTGCTCGGGCTGCCCGGCGACGGCTGGGGCCCCGACGGCGCCGCCGCACCGTCGTACGCGCAGAACCCGTCCGCGCAGGCCGCACTCGACCCGGCGAAGCTGACGAAGGTCGCCCCGACGGCCTGGCGGTCCTCGGCGCGCACCGACTTCTCCGTCTGGCCGGCACGCGGCGACCGCACCGACGACCGCGCGCTCCTGCGCCGCGCCCTCGCCGTCTGGGCCCGCCCCGGCGAGTCCGTCCGCGTCTCGGCCACCCCCGCCACTCCGACCGGCGGCCCCGCCGGACCACCCCAGCTCCTCTATGCGGGAACCATCGACACCGCGCACGTGGTGCTCCTCTACGACGGTCTGCGCGTCGTCCGCTATGCCGAACCGAAGGACGGCACGAGCGGCGCCGCCCTCGACTTCGGGCGGGCCGACGGTGCGACCCGCGCGGAGGCCGGCGCGGTGGTGCTCGCGCGGACCGACGGCAACGTCCGTTATCTGACGGCTCCTTGGGTGACCGAGGCGGCCGAGCGGGACCTGATGCAGCCGCGCTCGGGGGCGATGGAACTGGGCCTGACCGACGGTGTGACCGCCCCGCTGGCGAGCCCGGGCGGGCAGAACGGCGCGTGCACGTCCTGGAACGTGCTGCAGGTGACGGACGTTTCGGGCACCCGGCTGATGACCGACCTCGGCGAACTGGTCCCGGCCCATCTGACCACCGGGAAACCCGGGTACACGAAGGAGGCGTCCGGCGCGCAGGCGCTGCGCACCTGGTCGCCGATGGCGTGCTCGCTACAGGCGGTGCGATCGCAGGGGGTGCGGTCGGTGAACGCCTGGGAGTACGCGCGTCAGTCGCTGCCTGCTGCGGGAGGCTCGGCCGAGTGGGTGTGCACGCGGGCCGAGACGTGGCGGGGCGGCGGGGCCCGGGTGCTGGCCCAGTTCCACACCCCGGGCGGGAGGTACGGGGCGGTGGCGGCGAAGGCCGAGAACTCTCCGGCGTGCGGCCCCCGCGACCCCCACGTGCTGGCCGGGGTGTTGTGGCGTTCGGAGGCAGGGGCCTGGTATCTGCTGGCCGCCGGCAGCAGGGACACCGCTTCCATCAACGTGTCCGGCGGGGTGAGCGGTTCCGCGAAGGGCTATCTGCTGGCGGCGGCGGCGAAGCAGGGGGCTCAGGCCCGGCTGAAGGGGACGCTGCACGACGGACGGACGATCAACGGCCTGCACTGAGTACGGGATCTAACTCCATTGCTGCGAACGGCACTTGACCGCCAGAAGTGATCGGCTGGTGCTGGATATGTGATGGGTTCATGTGAACACGGCGGTCGGTCCGGTCCGTTCGGGGCCGGATCCGATCGGTAAGGTGTTCGCATGAGTACCGGGGTACGTCGCAGAATGGGCGTCGAGGAGCGGCGGCAGCAGCTGATCGGGGTCGCTCTCGAACTCTTCAGCAGCCGCTCGCCCGACGAGGTGTCCATCGACGAGATCGCGTCCGCTGCGGGCATCTCACGGCCGCTGGTCTACCACTACTTCCCCGGCAAACTCAGCCTGTACGAGGCCGCGTTGAGGCGGGCGTCGGACGAACTGGCGGGCCGGTTCGTGGAACCGCAGGAGGGTCCGCTGGGGGACCGGCTGCTGCGGGTGATGCGCCGGTTCTTCGACTTCGTGGAGGAACACGGGCCCGGTTTCTCGGCGTTGATGCGCGGCGGCCCGGCGGTCGGCTCATCGACGACGAACGCGCTCATCGACTCCGTACGGCAGGCCGCGTATGTCCAAATCCTTTCGCATCTGCGCGTAGAGGATCCGCCCGCGCGACTGGAACTGGTCATCCGGTCCTGGATCTCGCTCGCCGAGTCGACGGCCCTGATCTGGCTGGACGGCCGGCGCATTCCGCGCGCCGAACTGGAGGCCCAACTCGTCCACGACTTCGCCGCGCTGGCCGCCGTGAGCGCCGCCTACGACGACGAGATGGGCATGCTCCTGCGCCACATGCTCAAGGACGAACCGATCGACGGCCCCTTCAACGACCTGGTCACCCGCCTGATCGCGCTGGCGTCCTGAAGAGCGCCCCGAAGGGGCGCGGGGAACGGCGCGACCAGCCCCCACCGGCCCGCAGCAAGCGAACCGCCCATCCAGCGGAGCGCCTAGCCGTCGAACTTCCGGTACGAGGGGTCGAGGTCGCGCACCTCCGCGGAGGCATGCAGCGCCAAGCCCTCCCCCGGCTTCACATACTGCTTCAGCAACTCCAGGACTGCTTCCGTGAGTTGAGTCTTCGTCTCGTCCGTGCGCCCGGCGAGCAGCCCCAGGGTGACATGGACGACCGCGTGCCCGTCGGCGTCGGGGCCGACCGTGGTGTCCTCGGTGCGGCGGAACTGTGTCTTGCACGCCGGCGGCTTCGCGGCCGCGATCTCGACCACGGCCGTGTGCAGCGCCTGAGCGAAACCGGGGCGGTCGAAGTCGTCCGCGAGCTGCTCCGAGTAGTCGACGGTGATCTGCGGCATGGGCACTCCTGTTCTGGGTCGGCAGGGCTCACCCTAGCCGCAGCGCCAGCATGGCGATGTCGTCCTCGTGGTCGTGGCCGAAGCAGGCCAGGAGGGTGTCGCACAGCGCGGCCAGGCCGGGCGGGGCACCCGCGGCGGCCGCGCGGAGCTGGTCCATCGAGGCCTCCAGGTCGATGCCCCGGGTCTCGATCAGTCCGTCGGTGACCATGAGGAGCCGGTCGTCGGGGTCGAGGATCAGCTCGGTCGGCGGCGGGTGGTGCAGGCCCACGCCGAGCAGCGGGCCGGACGCCTTGGCGTAGTCGGCGCTGTCGTTGTCCCGGATGATCAGCGGCGGGATGTGGCCCGCGTTGGCGATCCGGGTGCGCCCGGTGCCCGGGTCGATCAGGACCAGGCAGACCGTGGCCGTGACCTCGGGGTGATAGTGCTGGAGCATCCGGTCGAGGCGCTCGGCGAGCACGGCCGGGTCGCTCTCCTCGACGCAGTAGGCGCGCAGCGCGTGCCGGATCTCGACCATGACCGTGGCCGCGTCCAGCGAGTGCCCGACGACATCGCCGACGGCGGTCAGCATGCCGTCCTCGGTGCGCAGTGCGGCGTAGAAGTCGCCGCCGATCTCGGTCTGCCGGGACGCGGGCACATAGCGGACCTCGACGTCGATGCCCGGCAGCTCGGGCAGCCGGTGCGGCTGGGGCAGGAAGCTGTGCTGGAGGGTGAGGGCGACATGCCGCTCGACCTGGTACATCAGCAGCGGCTCGGCGGCGAGCGCGGTGGCCTGGGCGAGCCGGGCCACCAGGGTCTCGTCGGCCGGGTTCACCCTGTTCATCCCCCGGGTGGGCATGGCCAGGCAGACCGCGGCCTTGCCGTCCTGGGTGCGGATCAGCGCCAGCCGGGCGTCGTGCTGCACGCCGGGCCGGAAGAACCCGGCGGGCCACAGCGGCGCGGGCACGGTGGTGATCCGTACGCCGTCCTGTCCCCGGGTGAGCCGACGCAGCAGTGCGGCCACGGTCCGGTGGGCGCCCTCGTCCGGGAGCGCGAGGGAGGTGCGGTCCCGGGAGGTGGCGCGGTACAGCTCGTCGTCCGGGCCGAGGACGAAGACGGCGGCGGGCGAGCCGGTGAACCGCGCGGTGCCGTCGGCGGCGGCTTCGGCGAGTTCCTGCAGGGAGCGGGCCGCCTGGATGGTGACGATCGTCTCCGACAGCATCATCAGCCGCCTGGCCTGCGCCTGGTCGTCGGCCCGCAGCCGCGCCGCGCGCACCGCGGCCCGGATCACCGCGTCGATCTCCTCGGGCTCGGCGGGCACTGTCACATACGCTTCCCCGCCCACCTCGAGGCTCCGGCAGCGGTCCTCCATGGAGCCGGCGGTGGCCGAGAAGTGCACCACGGGCAGGCCGGCCATGTGCGGCCGGGCCTTGATCCGGCGGCACAGCTCGAAGCCGCTCATGTCCGGCAGGTCCACGTCGATCAGGGCCACATCGGGCAGCATCCCCTTGCGCCGCCGTACATCCAGTTCGACGAGCGCCTCGTTGCCGGTGGCGACCGAGACGACCTGGTGTCCGGCGCGGCGCAACATGGCGCCCATGGCGTACCGGCTGGCCGCCACGTCGTCGACCACCAGCACCGTGGTGTCGGTTCGCTTGCCGTTGACGTCCATGTGTCAGCCCTTGGGACAGCACCGGTGGGGCAGACCAGGATGCACGGTCTGCCCCACCAAGGTAATGCCCTTATCAGGAAGTCCGGGTAAATACCGCGACGGTCCGCCCCGGAACGGCGAAGGTGCCCGATACCTGCTCGAAGGAGGCCGACTTGGCGATAGGGTCTCCCCCCGTCGCCTGCACCGGATGCAGCCGGTAGCCGGTCCCGGCCGCCGACTCGATCCGCTGCTTCTGCTCCTCGGGCGTCGCGTTGAACACGACGACCAGATCACCGAGCACCATGGTGATCACGCCGGGCGTCTCGTCCTTCCCCGACAGCGGGAAGGAGAGCGCCGACTGCACCTGGCCGGCGGTGTCGAGAGAGAAGGCCTTCTCGGTCGTACGGATCTTCAGCAGGTCCCGGTACGCCGCCGACGCCCCCTCGATCTGCTCGCAGCCGACCTTCACCGTGCCCAACAGGGGTTTGGCGTGCGGCCACTTGGACTCGTTGTCGGCCGCCATCGGCAGCCCGCGCCCGAAGCCGTTGCCGTCCGCGCAGTTCCAGTGGACGGCGTTGAACCAGTCGCCGCTGTCGTACGAGTTGCGGTCCAGGGACTTGGAGCGCAGCAGGTCGGTGCCCGCCTGGGAGAGCGCCGGGCCTTGCGAGAGGGTGGCCGTGGCCATGGCGAGGACCTGCATCCGGGCGCGGTCGGCCGCGCTGGTCGTGGCGGGCAACTTGAAGGCCAGCGCGTCGAACAGGGACTCGTTGTCGTGCGCGTCGGCGTAGGCGAGGGCGTCACCGGGCGCGTCCGCGTAGCCGGCGGGCGAGCCGTTGTAGTCGACGTCGGCGCCGGTGACCTCCTTGCCGCTGGTGTCGGTGAAGGTGAACCGGGCGAGATTTCCGCTGAGCCCCACCTTGATCAGATCCTGGTAGTGCAGCAGACGGGCCTTTTGCTCCGCCGTACTCCCGTTGCTCTTGGAGGAGTTGGGGTCGGTGTACAGCCCGGACGCGAAGCCCTGGACGCCAGGATCCTCGTCGAAGGGCCCGCCGCCGCGTACGGCGTCCCGCGCGCGGTCGGAGAAGGTCGCGATCCCCGTCCCCGCCATGTTCTGCTGCGTGGCCTGCACGAAGCGCGCGTCGTCGGCGACCTCGCCGAAGTTCCAGCCCTCGCCGTACAGGATGATCTTCTTGCCGTCGACGCCGTCCTTGGCGAGGGTCAGCGCGTCGAGAGCCTTCCTGACCGCCAGGATGTTGGCCTTCGGGTGGTGGCCCATCAGGTCGAAGCGGAAGCCGTCGACCTTGTACTCCTTGGCCCAGGTGACGATCGAGTCGACGACGAGCTTGCCCATCATGGCGTTCTCGGTGGCCGTGTTGGCACAACAGGTGCTGTTCGCGACCGAGCCGTCCGCGAGAAGCCGCTGGTAGTAGCCGGGCACGATCCGGTCGAGGACACTCGTCCCCGCCTGACCGCTCGCCGCCGTGTGGTTGTAGACGACGTCCATGACGACCCGCAGGCCGTCCTCGTTCAGCGCCTTGACCATCTTCCGGAACTCGACCGTACGGCGGGTGCCGTCCGGGTCGCTGGCGTACGAGCCCTCGGGGACCGTGTAGTGGTAGGGGTCGTAGCCCCAGTTGTAGGCGTCCTTCGCGGCGATCTTCCCGACGCACTCCTGCTGCTTGTCGGAGTCGGCCGGGTAGGAGGCCAGGTCGCAGTCGGTGGTCGCCTGGTCGGATCGCTTCTCCGGGATGGTGGCGATGTCGAAGGCGGGCAGCAGATGCACATACGACGTCCCGGACTCGGCCAGTCGCTTGAGGTGCCGGGAGCCGTCGCTCGCCTTGTCGGTGAAGGCGAGGTACGTGCCGGGGTGCTCGGCCGTCTTGTCCTCCACCGAGAAGTCGCGGATGTGCAGCTCCTGGATCTGGGCGTCCTTGAGCGGCACGGCCTTCGGCTTCTTCAGTGACGTCCAGCCGCCGGGGGCGAGGGACTTGTCGGCGAGGTCGACGACGAGGCTGCGCTCGGAGTCGGCGGTGAGGGCGAGTGAGTAGGGGTCGGTGACCTTGTTGGTGACGACCTTCCGGACGCTGGGCGCCCAGACCTTCACGACGTACCGATAGGGCTTGTTCTGCCAGGACTTGGGGCCCGTGACGGACCAGACGCCGGTGGTGTCGTCACGGTGCATCCGCTGGAGCAAACCGTCCAGTTCGACGGCGACCGACTGCGCGGTGGGCGCCCACACGGCCAGCGTGGGACGGCCCTTGTCGAAGGTCGGGCCGAGGTCGGCCGTCGTGGCGGTGGAGTAGAGATCGTCGAGCACTCCGGCGATCTGGACACCGGTCGCCGCCAGGACCGCGCCGTTCGCGACCCGCTGGGAGGCGACTAGCTGGCCGCGCAGGGCCTCGCGCACCCGGTCGCGGTCTCGTGGGTCGACGGACCAGGCGGTGTAGTCCTTGAGGTGCGGGAACTTGGCCTTCTGGGCGTCGGTGAGGGTGGACTTGGTGAGTCGGAGCCAGCGCTGGTCGTCGCCGGTCAGAGCGCCGTCCTCGACGGTGACCGAGCCGGTGCGGGAGTAGAGCAGCTGGCTGGAGGCAGCAGCCTCGGAGCCGTTCCAGGCGACCGTGTTCCGGTCGATCCAGACCGCCTTGGAGGTGGTCAGGTCGAGCGCGGCGGCGGAGCCGGCCGGCTGCGGGAGCAGGTACTTCTCCTGGCCGTTCAACAGCCACACCTCATGGCCGTTCGCCCTGAGGTCCAGCGACTGGTCGGCGGCGAGGTCCTTCTCGTCGCCCTTGTGGATGATGTAGCTGAGGCTGCCGGCACCCTCGGTGAGCGGTACCTCGAAGACCGCGCCATAGGAATCAGTCTTCACCGGCTTGAGGGGGTTCGACCAGTCGGTGGGGTTCGCGGCACCCGTCCAGGTGTGCAGCCCCCAGCCGTCGTAGTTGCCGTCGGCGCGGTGGTAGTGCAGGACGGCCTTGGTCGTGTCCTGCGCCGGATACTCGGGCCGCTCGGTCTGTACGGCCTCCTTGCCCTGCTCGATCCAGATCTCGCCGGTCTTGGTGACGTCGATGGTCCGGTCGGCGGAGACGTCCTTGTTGCCGTCCTTGTCGATCACCAGGAAGCCGACACCGGAGGCGCCCGGCTTCAGCTTGACGTAGGCGAAGGCGCCGTACGCGTCCCGGCCGATGAACGGGTGGCTGTCCGGCCAGGTCGTCGACTCACCGTCGGCGAGGTCGCCCCAGGCGTACAGGCCCCAGTTCGCGTAGTCGCCGTCAGTGCGCTTGTAGTGGACGATCGCGTAGTCGCGGGAGGCCGCGGTGGGGGTCTCGGGAGCGGGCGGAGTGCCGGTGGTGGAGGCCGCTGTGGCGCTCGCGGTGCGGCCTGCCGAGTCGATCACAACTGCCTTGTAGCGCAAGGCGGTTCCGGCCGGTACGTCCTTGCCGATGGTCTGGGTGACCTTGTACGGGGCGTGGTCGGCGGAGCCGAGGATCCGCCACTTGCCGTTGCCGACCTGGGCGGCGAAGACGACGCGGTTGCGCTGTCCGCCGTCGACGTCGGCGCCGATCTCGACCGTGCCGGTGGCGCCGGTGGCCGGGGCGTCGAGGGTGATGACCGGCTTCGAGGCGGGCTTGGCCAGGGGGCCGGCTGCCTTGAGGACGACGGCGGAACCGGCGGGGACGGTGACGGTGAGCTTCTTGTCGGCGTCGCTGGTCAGGGAGCCGTCGCTGCCGTAGATCCCCTTGTATGTCATGCCGGCCGAACCGGTCGCGAAGGTCGCCGTCTTCGCCGCGTCGGCGTTGTTGAAGGCGACGACGTACTCGGTGCCGGTCTTGGTTTCCGTACGGGAGAAGGCGTAGACGCCGGCGCCGTCGGCCGCGTACCGCTCGGTCTGGACGCCGTCCGTGAGGGCCGGGTTGGCCTTGCGGAGCTTCGCGAGAGCGCTGATCTGCCGATAGAGCGGTGCGCTCGTGTCGTAGGCGGCACTCGCGTGGGTGCGGTCGGTGCCGAGCTGGTCGTCGTCGAGGTAGTCGGCGGTGGTGGACCCGAACATCGACTGGCGGGCGTCCTTGTCGCCGCCGGAGCCGGTGAAGCCCTGTTCGTCGCCGTAGTAGACGACCGGGTTGCCGCGGCTGAGGAACATCAGCTCGTTGGCGAGCCTGTCCTTGGCGAGCAGTTCGGCGTCGGTGGCCTTCGGGTTGTCCTGGTTCAGGAAGTACCCGATGCGGCCCATGTCGTGGTTGCCGAGGAAGGTGACCTGCTCGTACGCGTTGGCCTTGTCGGTCGTGTACTTGTAGTCGTCGCCGAAGACGGAGGCCAGCTGCTGCGCGCTGCCGCCCTGGGAGACGTACTGCCGGGCCGCCTCCTGGAAGGGGAAGTCGAGCGTGGAGTCGAGGCGGCCCTGGGTGACGTACGGCGAGGTGATGTCGGTGTCGGCCGAGTAGACCTCGCCGAACATGAAGAAGTCGTCGCGGCCCTGCTTCTTGGCGTACGCGTCGAGGGCCGTGGCCCACTGGGTCCAGAACTCCGTGTTGACGTGCTTCACGGTGTCGATGCGGAAGCCGTCGATGTCGAAGTCCCTGACCCAGCGCTGGTAGATCTTCTCCATTCCGCTGACCACCTCGGGACGCTCGGTCCACAGGTCGTCGAGACCGGAGAAGTCACCATGGGTCGAACTCTCGCCGGCGAAGGTGGAGTCGCCGCGGTTGTGGTACATCGTCGGGTCGTTGAGCCACGACGGGACCTTGGTGTTCTTCGCGGCCTTCGGGGTGCGCGGGAACGAGTCCGTGTCGACGGCCGGGAAGTCCTTCGTGCCGTCCGCGTAGTCCGCGTCGTCGAAGGGTTCGCCGTTCTTCGTCAGATACGGGAAGGCGCCCTTG
This sequence comes from Streptomyces sp. NPDC050211, assembly GCF_040656035.1. Classification (NCBI taxonomy): domain Bacteria; kingdom Bacillati; phylum Actinomycetota; class Actinomycetes; order Kitasatosporales; family Streptomycetaceae; genus Streptomyces; species Streptomyces sp. NPDC050211. The sequence continues at coordinate 44,689 of NZ_JBFALC010000061.1, read as the reverse complement.
GAGAGGTAGTCGTAGGACTTCTCCTCGTAGTCGACGACGTCCGCCGTGTGGTTGGTGATGACGTCGAAGAAGACCTTCATGCCCTTGGCGTGGGCCTTGGAGATGAGGGTTTCCAGGTCCTTGTTGGTGCCGAAGTGCGGGTCGACCTGGGTGAAGTCGGTGATCCAGTAACCGTGGTAGCCGGCCGAGGCGTTGCTGCCGGTGCCCTGGACGGGCCGGTTCTTGAAGATCGGGGCCATCCAGAGGGAGGTGGTGCCCAGGCCCTTGATGTAGTCGAGCTTCTTTGTCAGGCCCTTGAGGTCGCCGCCCTGGTAGAAGCCCTTGTCGGTGGGGTCGTAGCCGGTGGAGAGCCGCGAACCGGTCAGCCCGCCCTTGTCGTTGCCGGTGTCGCCGTTGGCGAAGCGGTCCGGCAGGACGAAGTAGAACTGCTCGCGGGTGAGGTCGTGGCGGGCCGCGGACTTCGCCAGCGCCGCGTCCGACGGCGGCGGAGGCGGGGTGTCGGCGCGGGCGGCGAGGGGCTGGACCAACGCTGCGGCCAGCGCGGCAACGGTGACCGCGGCGACCCTTCGGGGGTGCGCGGTGCGGCGCGTCCGGGGCGCCGGCCATCTCGGTATCACAGGCGTGAACTCCTTGCGCGTGCGGCTCATTCGGGTCCGACCCCGGCGCGACCGTATCGCCGACGCAAGCTTTACAGCAAGAGTCGTGAAACAGGCAGCAAGAAGTTTCACAAGCGTGTGAATGGCAGCGTTTTCTATTTCGCCGACCCGGTTGATGGTTGAAGGAGCACGCTGCAATACTCCAGTCTCCTCACTCTCACAGACCGTGATCAAGCAATCCCCCCACGGTGACCCCCACGCCATGTTTTCGCAGCTCAGGACAGTCACGCGCTCGACATAAAGCAGCAAAGAAGGTGCATTATGTCCCTACACTCACCGCCAAATGACAGTTTTTACCCCCACCCCCCTCCCCCGCCCCAACCCGACGTTGAACCGGTAAGCCCGCAGTCGATACACAACTCTCCTGAATTTCATTCAATGCGCAGCGCTTACCGCTCCTTCGGCATAGCGGCGACGCTTGTCTCGGTGGGCGGATTCCTCACCTATGTCCTGATGTCGAGTTTCGCCCCCGGCCTGATGAACCAGTCGCTGATCGGCCATCTGACGATCGGGCTGACTCTGGGCCTCGGCCAGTTCGTCCTGATGGGCGTGACGATCTGGCTCTACGTCCGGCACATGCACCGGCGGATCGACCCTGCCACCCACCGCCTGCGCGCCCAGGCACGGCACATCGCCTCCTCGGAAAGGCGGTCCCGCACGTGGTGACGCAGGCGGCCGGTCAACTGGTGCAGCACGCGGCGGGTGTCACCGACGAGACCACTCAGAAGCTGACGCTCGTCCTGTTCATGTCTGTCGCCGTGGTCACCCTGTTCACGGTGCTGCTGACGGCCCCGCAGCGGGACGAGATCAGCGAGTTCTACCTCGGCAACCGTGACATGTCGCCGTTGCGCAACGGGCTCGCCATGTGCGGTGACTACCTGTCGGCCGCGACGCTGCTGGGCAGTACCGGCATCGTCGCGCTGACCGGCTACGACGGTCTGCTCTATCTGGGCGGCACGGTGGTCGCCTGGATGATGGCGCTGTTGATGATCGCGGAACCGCTGCGCAACTCCGGCAAGTTCACACTGGGCGACAACCTGGCGCTGCGGCTGTCGCAGGGACAGCGATCGGTCCGGCTGGCGCTCGTCCTGTGCACACTGGTCGTGTGCCTGCTGTACCTGGTCGCCCAACTCGTGGGCAGCATCGCCCTGTTGGCGCAGTTCATCGGCACCCCGAGCGGGACGGTCCGGACCATGTGCGTGGTGGTCATCGGCTCCATGGTCGTGGTGTACGCGGCGATCGGCGGTATGCCGGGCGCCACGGTCATCCAGGTGGTCAAGGCCGTGATGCTGGTCGTCGGGGTGGGGGTCACCGCCATCCTGGTGCTGCACCACTTCAGCTGGAACATCGACAAGCTGCTGTCGACCGCCGCCGGCAACAGCGCCCTGGGCGACCGCTTCCTCGGCCCCGGACTGCGCTACGGCGGGACCACCACCAACAAGCTGGACTTCTTCAGCCTGCAACTGGCCATCGTGCTCGGTCTTGCCGCACTACCGCACATCATGATGCGGCTGCTCGCCCCGCGCACCACGCGTGTGCTGCGCGGCTCGGTCGTCTGGGCCGTGGGACTGATCGGCTTCGTGTGTCTGATGGCGGGCGTGCTGGGCCTGGGCGCCACGGCGATCGTGGGCCGGGGGGAGATCGCGAACGTCGACCCCAAGGGCGATGCGGCGGTGCTTCTGCTCGGGTACGAGCTCGGCGGCCCGATCCTCACCGCACTCCTGTCCAGCCTGGCCTTCGTCACCCTGCTCGGAGTGGCCGGCGGACTCACCCTCGCCGGGGCCTCCTCGATCGCCCACGACCTCTACGGCGAGGTGATCCGCAAGGGGAAGGCGACGCAGGCGGAAGAGGTGATCGTCGCCCGGCTCGCCGCTGCCGCCATCGGTGTCATGGGCATGATGTTGGCCCTGCTGTCCTGGGGCACCAGCACCGCCACGCTGGCGTTCCTGGCCTTCGCGATCGCGGCGTCCGCCATTCTGCCGACGATCGTCTACAGCCTGTTCTGGGGGCGCTTCACCGCACGCGGCGCGCTGCTGAGCCTGTACGGCGGTCTGCTCTGCTCGGTGCTCCTGGTGGTGTTCTCCCCGATCGTCTCCTCCAGCCCCAACTCGATCTACCCCGATGCCGACTTCGCCTGGTTCCCACTGCAGAACCCCGGCATCGTGTCGATCCCGGCGGGCTTCCTGCTGGGCTGGCTCGGCTCCATGCTGAGCAAGCCCCAGGAACCGCGGGTGTTCGAGGAGTTCGAGGTCCGTGCGCTGGTCGGCGCCGACGAGCGGTGAGTCGTTGTCCGGAGGCCCTTGGCGGCCTCCGGACCCGCACCGGCCTGCGGTGTTCAGCAGCTCGACTTGCCCGCGTAGATCGCGAGGGCCGTGTTGGCGCCGAGCGTGGCCGTGAACTGCCCACCGGAGTTCACCGTCACGGTCCTGTTGCCCTGCACATCGCAGTACGTCCCCGCCGGCAGCGACGTCTGATACGTCCGGCTCAGACTGCCCGACTCGTGGTTGATGGCGACGTAGCCCTTGGCGCCCCGCCCGAAGGCGATCGCGTCGGCGCCGTTGTCCCACCAGTTGGTGACGGCCGCACCGCGGGTGGCGTTGCGGAAGGCGACCATCGACTTGATCTCGGGCCAGTTGTGCTGACACTTCCAGCCGTCCTGCCAACAGGCGCCCACCGCACCGCCGCCCGGCGGACCCGCGTCCGTGTCGGAGAACTCGTAGCCGGAGTTGATGTCGGGGGCACCGTAGGGCCAGGCCAGCATGAAGACGTTGGCCAGCGTGTAGTTGGCGCCGTCCTTGTAGTTCAGCGTGCTGCCGTTGCGCTCGGTGTCGTGGTTGTCGACGAAGACACCGGACACACCGCTGCTCATGTAGCCCCAGCCCTCGCCGTAGTTCTTCAGATAGGCGAGGTTCTCGTTGTTGAAGACGCGCTTGAGGTCGTAGGCGTAGCGGAACTCCTGCACGTCGCCGTTGCCCGTGTACTCGGTCGGCTGGACGGCCTCTCCGCTGCCGTAGATGACCTCCTGCTTCCAGTACACCGACGGGTTACTCAGCCGGGACTTGATGTTGGCCAGGTCGGCGGCGTCCATGTGCTTGGCCGCGTCGATGCGGAAGCCGTCGACGCCGAGCGACAGCAGGTCGTTCATGTACCCGGCGATGGCGCCGCGGACGTAGGACTCCCCGGTGTCCAGGTCGGCGAGGCCCACCAGTTCGCAGTGCTGGACGTTCCAGCGGTCCTGGTAGTTGGTGATCTGACCGGTGCAGTCGTCGAAGTCGGGGGACGAGTACAGGCCCGGGTAGGTGTACTTCGTGTACGACGAACCACCGGTGCCGGTGCCGCTGCCCGCCGACATGTGGTTGATGACGGTGTCGACGACGACCTTCACCCCGGCCGCGTGGCAGGAGCTGACCATGTTCTGGAAGGCCGCGCGGTCACCGAGCCGACCGGCGATCTTGTAGCTGACGGGCTGGTACGACGTCCACCACTGCGCCCCCTGTATGTGCTCGGCGGGCGGGGAGACCTGCACATAGCCATAGCCGGCGGGGCCGAGGGTGTTGGTGCACTCCTTGGCGACCGAGGCGAAGTTCCACTCGAACATCACCGCGGTGACGTCCTTGGTGCCGGGTGGGGAGGCGGCAGCGGTGCCTGGGGACGCCATGACGGCTGCGGCGGCGAGTGCGAGTGCGCCTGCAAGGGTTCTGCTGGATGCCATGTGGGGTTCCTTCTCCGTTGAAGGAAGTTGCTGAAATCTTGCAGCAACTTTGCGGTGACGGAGATGTTAAAGGCCCGCTGCCTGAAAAGGCAGCGGGCCGTGTGAAGTTGATGCAAGAACTTTCAGAGCCGTCAGACGGCAGCCCTCAGGCGGTGGTCCACCACACCGTCGTGTCGCCCGGCACCTTCGCCTCGCCGTCCGCCTCCGTCACCTCACCGCTGGCCAGCAGCACGCGACCGTGCGCGGGCACCGTCACCGACTCAGCGCCGGTGTTGGCCACGCACACGAACTCCCCGCGCCGGAAGGCCAGGACACCCTCGGGAGCGCGCAGCCACTCCACCGCGTCACCCGCGCCCAGGTCGGGCTGCTCACGGCGGACGGCGAGCGCGGTGCGGTACAGCTCCAGGGTCGAGTCGGCGTCGCCCGTCTGGGCCTCGATGCTCAACTCGCCCCATCCATCGGGCTGGGGCAGCCAGCTGCCGCCCGCGCCGAAGCCGTACGACGGCCCCGTGCGCGTCCACGGGATCGGCACCCGGCACCCGTCGCGGAAGCCGTCCTGGCCGGCGCCCCGGAAGTACGCCGGGTCCTGGCGCACCTCGTCCGGCAGGTCGACGACGTCCGGAAGGCCCAGCTCCTCGCCCTGGTAGACATACGCCGAACCGGGCAGCGCCAGCATCAGCAGCGTGGCGGCGCGAGCGCGGCGAAGGCCCAGTTCACGGTCGCCCGCCGAGCGGATCTGCGTGCCGAGGCCCGGGGGATTGGCGAAGCGGGTCGCGTGCCGGGTGACGTCGTGGTTGGACAGCACCCAGGTGGCGGGGGCGCCGACCGGGCGCATGGCCTCCAGCGTGCGGTCGATGACCGTACGCAGCTCCTCCGCGTCCCAACTCGTGCTCAGATACTGGAAGTTGAAGGCCTGATGCAGCTCGTCCGGACGGACGTAGTTGGCGGTGCGCTCGACGGTCGGCGTCCAGGCTTCGGCGACGAAGATCCTCTCCCCCGCGTACTCGTCCAGGATCGTCCGCCACTGCCGGTAGATCGCATGCACGCCGTCCTGGTCGAAGAACGGCATGACATCGTTGCCCAGCAGCTTCAGTTGTTCGTGCGAGCCCAGGTCGGGGAGGCCCTCCGCCTTCACCAGCCCGTGCGCCACGTCGATACGGAAGCCGTCGACGCCCATGTCCAGCCAGAACCGCAGGATCGAGCGGAACTCGTCCCCGACGGCCGGGTGCTCCCAGTTGAAGTCGGGCTGCTCCGGCGCGAAGAGATGCAGATACCACTCACCGTCGGGCACCCGCGTCCACGCGGGCCCGCCGAAGATCGACTCCCAGTCATTGGGCGGGAGTTCCCCGTTCTTCCCCTTGCCCGGCCGGAAGTGGTACCGGTCCCGGAGCGGCGAACCCGCCCCCTCCGCGACCGCCCGCTTGAACCACTCGTGCTGGTCGGAGGAGTGGTTGGGCACCAGGTCGACGATGATCCTGAGACCCAGCTCATGCGCGTCCCGGATCAGCGCGTCGGCATCAAGAAGATTGCCGAACATCGGGTCCACGGCCCGGTAATCGGCGACGTCGTATCCGGCGTCGGCCTGCGGGGAGGCATAGAAGGGGCTCAACCACACGGCATCGACACCGAGGTCCCGCAGATACGGCAGCCGGGATCGTACGCCTTCCAGATCCCCCATACCGTCGCCATTACTGTCGGCGAAACTGCGCGGATAGACCTGGTAGATCACCGCGTCCCGCCACCAGTCGCGACGCTGAGCGACGGTGGCAAGAGCGGAGTTGACGGCCGGGTCGGCGGAGTGCTGGCTCATGGCGTCCTTGATACGTAAACGATGTGGGGTCATAGGTGGTGCCGAGACGGCCGCGGTGGAGCGGGGTCGGATGACCACCGCGACCGCCTCGAGTTTTCAGGAGGGGGAAAGGCAACGCCCTTCTTTTCAGCCCTTCGTGCCGCCCGCCGTCAGCCCTGTCACCAAGTTCTTCTGCACGAAATAGAAGAACGCAGCCGCAGGTATCGCGATCAGCACAGCCGTCGCAGCCATCAGGTTCCGCTGGGCGTCATGCTCACTCACAAAGCTCTGCAACCCGACCGCCAGCGTGTACTTCGTGTCGGACAGCATGAACGTGGAGGCGAACGCGACCTCACCGAAAGCCGTGATGAAGCTGTAGAACGCGGCCACGGCCAGCCCGGGCCGCGCGAGCGGCAGGATCAGCCGCGCGAACGTGCCGAAGGGGGTCAGCCCGTCGACGCGCCCGGCCTCGTCGATCTCGAACGGGATGGTGTCGAAGTAGCCCTTGAGCAGCCACGCGCAGTACGGCACGGCCGTCGAGCAGTAGACGAGGACGAGGCCACCGTAGCTGTCGATGAGCTTCAGCTCCGACAGGATCTGGTACATCGGCACCATGAGTACGGCTACCGGGAACATCTGGGTGACCAGTAGCACCCACATGAACTTCTTGTAGCCCGGGAAGCGCATCCGGGAAACGGCGTATCCGGTGGTCGCGGCGACGAGCACACCGATCACCGTGGCACCCAGCGAGACGATCAGCGAACTCTTCAGCCAGTCGAAGAAGTTCGTGTCCGCCAGGACGAACGAGTAGTTGTCGAACGTCATCTTCCCCCAGATCCCTCCGGGGTGCAGATAGTCGTCCTTGTCCGGGCCGAGGGAGAGGAAGACCAGCCAGGCGATCGGGAAGAGCGCGATCAGGCTCGCGGCGATCAGGATGCCGTGGGACGCGAGGGACGCGCCGGGGCCGCGCTCGCCGCGCCGGCGCACCTTGCGGGGTGCGGACGCGGGGGGCTGATCGGCGGGAGCGGACGTCTTGACGGTCGTAGTGCTCATGGGGGCTCCTGCCTCAGATCGCGAGCTGCTGGTCATTGCGGTTCAGCCAGCGGCGGTAGAAGGAGGTGAAGACGATCAGGATGGCCAGCAGCAGCATGCCGTAGGCCGCCGACTGCGCGAAGTCGCGCGGCTGCTGTCCGAAGCCGAGGTAGTAGGCCCAGGTGACGAGGATCTGGGCGTCCGGGGCGGTGTCGCCGAACAGCAGGAAGATGATGGCGAACTGGTTGAAGGTCCAGATGATGCCGAGCAGTACGACGGTGGAGCTGACGGACCTCAGGCCGGGCAGCGTGACGTACCGGAACCGCTGCCAGGGGGTGGCGCCGTCCATCTCCGCGGCCTCGTACAGCGTCGAGTCGATCGACTGCAGACCACCCAGCAGCGAGACCATCATGAATGGCACCCCGCACCAGGTGTTGACCATGATCGCGGCGAACCGCTGCCAGAAGCTGTCCTCCAGCCACAGCGGCGTCGGCAGATGGAGCGTCTCCAGCGCGGAGTTGATGATGCCGCCGTCCGCGAGCATGAACCGCCAGCCGAAGACGGTGACGAAGGTCGGCACCGCCCAGGGCAGGACCAGGATCAGCCGGTAGAAGGTGCGGCCACGCAGCTTCTGGTTGAGCAGCAGCGCCAGGCCCAGACCGATGCAGTAGTGCAGGACGACACAGGCCGCCGTCCAGAACACCGTCCAGATGAAGTGCGACCAGAAGCGGTCGTAGGCGGTCTCGCCCCACAGGATGTCGGCGTAGTTGTCGAAGCCGATGAACTTGTAGGTGGCCTCGATCTCGTTGACGCCGATCGTGCGACCGGTGTTGAGGCTGTTGGCGTCCGTGAGCGTCAGGTAGAACCCGTACGCGAGCGGATACAGCACGAGGACGCCGAGCACGACGATCACGGGGGCGATCATGGCGTAGGCGTACCAGTACTTCTGGTAGCTGTGCTTCAGGCGCTGGACGGCGACTGTCATGTTCGGCACTTTCTGGAAGCTCGAGGGTTACGACGCATAGGCCGATGGCCGCCGGATCCCTCCCCCCATTTCAGGGGGATCCGACGGCCACTCGGGGTCACTTGCTGAAGTCCGGCACCAGCTTGGCCATCGCGGTCTCGGCGTTGCCCAGGCCGCCGTCCAGGGACTCCTTGCCACCGGCGATCTTGGGCAGCTCGGTGTCCAGCGGGCCCCACAGGGAGCTGTACTCGGGCAGCGCCGGGCGCGGCTGGGCGGCGGAGAGGACGCTCTGGTAGCCGGCGATGCCCGGGTCGGCCTTGACCTCGGCGGTGTAGGCGTCGTCGCGGGTGGGCAGCGTGGAGTTCTTCAGGGCGATGGTCTCCTGGGACTTCGCCGAGGTCATGAACTTCACGAACTTCAGCGCGGCCTGCTGCTTCGCCTCGTCGGAGCCCGCGTACACGGAGAGGTTGTGGCCGCCGGTCGGGGCGCCCGCCTTGCCGCTGGAGCCGGCCGGGACGGTGGCGATGCCCAGGTTCTCCTTGTCCTTGAACGCGGAGCCCTTGTAGAAGTTGGTGATCTCCCACGGGCCCTGGATGATCGCGGCGACCTTGCCACTGACGAACGCGTCCTGGATGTGGGCGTAGGCGTCGGCGGTGGTGTCGGCCTTGTGCAGGCCCTTGCCGTCGAAGAGGTCGAGCCAGGTGCCGTACGCCTTCTTGGCCTCGGCCGAGTTGACGGTGATCTTCTTGGCGTCGGCGTCGACGGTGTCGGCGCCCTCGCCGTAGAGGAAGGACTGGGCGTAGTAGGCCTGGGTAGAGCCCCAGTAGCCGTCGACGCCAGTCTTGTCCTTGATCGTGGCGGCGGCCTTCTTCAGGTCGTCCCAGGTCTTCGGGGCCTCGACGCCGGCCTTCTCGAAGAGTTCCTTGTTGTAGACCAGCGCGAGGGTGTCGGTGACGAGCGGCACGCCGTAGGTCTTGCCCTCGTACTTGGCCTGCTCGATCAGGCTGGGCTGGAACTTGCTCTCGTCGGCGAGGGCCTCGGTGCCGTCCAGCGGAAGGAAGAAGCCCTTCTTCGCGAAGGCGGGCGTCCAGCCGACCTCGGAGCGCAGCACGTCCGGGGCGCCGCTCGCACCGGCGGCGGTGTCGAACTTGTTCTGCGCCTGGTCGAAGGGGACGTTGACGTAGTTGACCTTGACGTCCTTGTTGGCGGCCTCGAACTCCTTGACCAAGGCCTGGTACGTCGGCGCCTCATTGGTGGCGTTGGAGGTGTCCCACCAGGTGATGGTGACCGGACCGTCGGCCTTGTCGCCACTGTCGCCGTCTCCGCCGCAGGCCGTCGCCGCGAGAGCGAGGGACGCCACCAGCGCGGTGGCCGCTATGCCACGCCGCATGAGTTCTCCTTGAGGGTTAAAGCCCGTGTGCTGCAGGGGGCGGTCCCGTCTGCCGCTCCTGCGTGCCGACAGCGCCGTTGCGGCGGCCGGGCGTCGAGAACGTAACAGCGATGTAAGCGGCGCGAAAGGTCTTGCAGCAAAAAAGTGCAAGACGTCTCTGAAGTTATCCGGGCGTGACCTGTCATAGACCACTGTGAGACCGTTGTTCTGCGGGGTTGAGCGGGCACGGACGGTGTTGTGCAAGACTCTGCAAACTCTTGCCGATCGTTTCCCGAGGGGACGCCATGCCGCAGCAACCCGCACAGCGCCGGTCAACCGCCCGCGCCCGGCGTCCGATCGGTGTGCAAGGCGAGGGACGGCCGGTACAGTCCACTCCCGTGACCACACGGCTTGCCGACATCGCTGCTCAGGCGGGGGTGAGCGAAGCGACCGTCAGCCGCGTCCTCAACGGGAAGCCGGGCGTCGCCGCCACCACCCGCCAGTCCGTGCTGGCCGCACTGGACGTCCTCGGCTACGAACGCCCCGTGCGCCTGCGACAGCGCAGCGAGGGCCTGGTGGGCCTGATCACCCCGGAGCTGGAGAACCCGATATTCCCGGCCCTGGCCCAGGTGATCGGCCAGGCACTGACGCGGCAGGGCTACACACCGGTCCTGGCCACCCAGACCCCGGGCGGTTCGACCGAGGACGAGCTGACCGAGATGCTCGTCGACCGGGGGGTCGCCGGGATCATCTACGTCTCCGGACTGCACGCCGACACCACCGCCGACATGCAGCGCTACGAGCAGTTGCGCGCGCAGGGCGTGCCGTTCGTGCTCGTCGACGGCTTCTCCCCCGAGGTGCAGGCACCGTTCATCTCGCCGGACGACCGGGCCGCGATGACCCTGGCGGTCACGCATCTGGTGTCGCTCGGCCACACCCGGATCGGCCTCGCGCTCGGCCCGAAGCGGTTCGTGCCGGTCCAGCGGAAGATCGAGGGCTTCGTCCGCGCCGTACAGGACCAGCTCGGGCTGGCCACGGACACGATCGAGACGGACCTTGTCCAGCACTCCCTCTACACGCTGGAGGGCGGCCAGGCGGCGGCCACCGCACTCATCGGCCGCAGCTGTACGGCGGTCGTGTGCGCCAGCGACATGATGGCGCTGGGCGCGATACGGGCGGCCCGGCAGCACGGTCTGGAAGTCCCCCGGGACATCTCGGTGGTGGGCTTCGACGACTCCCCGCTGATCGCCTTCACCGACCCGCCCCTGACGACGGTCCGCAAGCCGGTTCCGGCGATGGGGCAGGCGGCGGTGCGGACGTTGCTGGAGGAGATCGGGGGGACGCCCGCGCCGCACAGTGAGTTCGTGTTCATGCCGGAGCTGGTGGTGCGCGGTTCGACGGCTTCGGCGCCTGGTGAGCGGAACGGGGACCGGAGCCGTTCCTGAGTCGTCCCTGAGTCGGAGAACTTCCCTCCGCGGCAGTGCGCTGGTAGGAGGATGCGGCCTACGGTCGTCGTAGGACGTGCGGCCCGAACCCGACCAGGGGATGATCGGAGGGCGAAGGCTTTTCTGGCAGACTCTGTGCCCATGGGTGAGACGACCGTGACGACCGCCGAGGAAGGCCGCGAAGAGGCCGTTCCGCACCCTGTCACGGTCGAAACCAGGCCCGGTCCGCTGAGCAGGCTGCGGACCCCTCGGCGGCCCCGGCTGTGGTTCGAGATCCTTCTGATCGCGGTGAGTTACTGGACCTACTCACTGATCCGCAACGCCGTCCCGGAGCAAAGGGGACAGGCTCTCAGCAACGCCGACTGGCTCTGGCGGCTCGAGCAGGATCTCGGCATCGCCGTCGAGGAATCCGTCAACCACGCGGTGAACTCGGTGACTTGGCTCATCGTCGGCATGAACTACTACTACGCGACACTGCACTTCGTGGTCACTCTCGGTGTCCTCGTGTGGCTGTTCCGCAGTCATCCCGGCCGCTATGCGGCGACCCGGATGGTGCTCTTCGCGACGACAGGTGTGGCCCTCGTCGGTTACTACCTGTATCCGCTCGCCCCGCCGCGGCTCATGAACGGCCAGAGCTTCATCGACACGGTGATGGTCCACCAGACCTGGGGTTCGATGGCCTCCGGCGACCTGAAGAACATGTCCAACCAGTACGCCGCGATGCCGTCGATGCACATCGGCTGGTCGGTCTGGTCCGGCCTGACGATCTTCGCGCTGGCCTCGGTCCCGTGGGTCCGTGTCCTGGGCCTGCTCTACCCGGTGGCCACGCTCATCGTGATCGTCGCCACCGCCAACCACTTCTGGCTGGACGCCGTCGGCGGCCTGATGTGCCTCGCCTTCGGCTACACGGTGGCACGGGTCTGGTACGGGACGTTGCCTTACTCGTTGCCGAGGCTGGTACCACCGCGCCGGGCGTTGCTACCCGGAAAGGTCTAGCGGCGCCCTCCTGCCCTACCCCCGGTGCACCACGTGACCGCCGGTCACCGTCAGTCGTACCGGAGCCTGAGCCAGCTCGTCCGCGGGAGCGGTCACCGGGTCCGCGTCCAAGGCCGTGAGGTCCGCCCGGTAGCCGGGAGCGATACGGCCCGCCGTGCCCGACTCCCCCGCCGCCGTCGCCGCATGCGTCGTGCAGCCCTCCAGCGCTTCGAGCCCCGCCAGGCCTGCCCGCGCCGAAGCGGCGCCCTTGGGGCTGCGTGCCGTCGCCAGGACCGTTCGTACGTCGTAGTGGGCGATCGGCCAGTCCGAGCCCAGGGCGACCGTCGCGCCCGCGTCCCGCAGATCGCGCAGGCGCCAGGCGTGGGCGGCCCGGCCGGCGCCCAGCCGGCGGGACCACTCGTCGGTGCCGTCGGCGCGGGTGTACGCGGTGTGCGGCGGCTGCATGGAGGCGGCCACCCCCAACCGCGCGAACCGCGGCAGCAGCTCGTCCGGAGCCGTCTCGATGTGCTCGACGCGATGCCTTCCGTGCGCCTCCGGCCCCAGCGACGCGACCACGTCCAGGACGTGCCGCACCGCCGCGTCCCCGATGGCGTGCGTGGCGGTGCGCACCCCGGCCGTGTGCAGCTGCCGTACGGCGGCGGCGTACGCGTCCGGATCGGGCCAGAACGCGTCCGTCCCCTGCCCGTGGCAGTCCGCGTGCTCCAGCCACGCCGTGCCGCCCTCGACGGTCCCGTCCATGAAGAACTTGACCCCGTCGACCCGCCAGTGCCGCCCGCCCCGGCCCTGCGCGGCGACCAGCTCGGCCAGGTCGTCGGCGTCCGCGCCCGGCATGCACCAGGGCGCGAAGCGCAGCCGCACCGGCAGCACGGTCTCGTCGGCCACCGCCCCGACCAGCTCGGGGTCCCCGGCGTCCATGACATGCGCGCCGGTGAGCCCGGTCGCCGCCATCGCGGACAGCAGCTCCACCAGCCGCGCCCGCCGGACCTCGTACGACGCCCGCGGCATGACCTCGGTCACCAGGTCCATCGCCGCATGCTCGACGAGGTGCCCGGATGGCCGCCCGGCGGAGTCGCAGACCACCTCCGAGCGCTGCGTGAACGTGCGCGGTCCGGCCACCCCCGCGGCGGCCAGCGCCGCGCCGCTCACCAGGGCCGAGTGTCCGTCGTAGAGCCGGAGGAAGGCGGGGGCGCCGCCGAGCACGTCCTCGACGAGGGACCGGTCGATGGGCCGCCCCTCGAAGGCGTTGTGGTCGAGGCCGTAGCCGACGACCCAGCCGTCGATCCGCTCCGCGGACCCGAGCGCGGCCCGCAGGCCCGCCAGGTCGGCGACCTTGGAGAGGTCCACCCCCGTCGCCATGTCCAGCCCCCACACCGGGTGACTGTGCGCGTCCACCAGGCCGGGCACGAGATGCGCGCCCTCCAGCCGTACGACCTCTGTTCCCGGCCCGCGCCAGTCCCGTACGTCGCTCTCGTCGCCCACCGCCGCGATCAGCCCGTCGCGTACGGCGACGGCGGTGGCGTAGGGACGGCCGGGGTCGAGGGTGCGGATCTTGGCGCCGGCGAGGATGAGGTCGGCGGTGGGCATGGAGTGAACTCCCTTGGGGCTGTTGGTCATTTGTGGCTAGTGGTCATTTGTGGCTAGTGGTCATTCAAGAGGACTCGGACGGCTCGGCGGCGAAGTCGGCGTACACCTGCGGTCGTTGGCGGCGCAGCCACCACGCCAGTCCGAGGCCGATGACGAAGACGGTGGGCGCGAGGGCGATGAGGACGGTGTTCACCGTCGGGGAGGCGCCGGTGAACGCGTCAATGTGCGAGACCACGAGCCCTATGGCCGTCGCTAGCAGGAGAGCCGCGGTGACGGGGGCCACGACGGTCCGCAGGACGCCCTCCTGGTGGCTGATCCGGCGGAAGTAGCAGGGCACGGCGATCGCGGCGAGCAGCTGGAGGACGAACAGGCCGATCATTCCGGGGGTGTTCACCCAGAGCAGCAGCTGCTGGTACGGGTCGGCGCCGGCGGCCCAGAAGCCGAGGACGACGACGGCACCGAGGACGGTCTGCGCGATTCCGGCGACGTACGGGGAGCGGTGGCGTGCGTGGATGCGGCCCAACTTGCGTGGCAGTACGCCCTCTTCGGAGAGAGCGAGCACGTAGCGGTTGATGGCGTTGTGGAAGGCGAGGAGGGAGGCGAGGACGCTGGTGACGATGAAGATGTGCATCAGGTCGGCCGCCCAGGCGCCGACGTAGGTGGTGATGGCGGAGAAGAAGAGGCCGCCGGGGTCCTTGGCCGCGGCTCCGATCACCTCCGCGTCGCCGAAGGCCTGGATGACGGTCCAGACGATGAACGCGTAGAACAGGCCCAGGAATCCGACGGCGACGTAGGTCGCGCGCGGCACCGTGCGCTCCGGGTCGCGCGCCTCGCGCCGGTAGATGACGGTCGACTCGAAGCCGGTGAACGCGGCGAACGCGAAGGCGAGGACGACGGCCGTACCGCCGACGAAGACGTTGCCGGGCGCGAAGGAGGCGCCGGACAGCCCGTGCGCACCGCCCTTGACCAGCACGCCGCCCGCCAGCAGCACCAGGATGCCCGTCTCGGCGACGAGCAGGACACCGAGGAGCTTGGCGCCGAAGTCGACGGAGCGGTAGCCGCCGTAGCCGACGAGGAGGAGACCGGCCAGGGCGATGGGCAGCCAGTGGACGTCGATGCCGAAGAGGGCCTGCGCGGTGTCGCGGCCGGCGGTGCCGAGGAGGCCGAAGACGCCGATCTCCATGCCGTTGTAGCCGATGAGGGCGAGGAGGGCGGCGCCGATGCCGGCGGGGCGGCCCAGACCGCGGGTGATGTACGCGTAGAAGGCGCCGCCGCTCTTGACGTGCCGGCTCATGGTGGTGAAGCCGACGGCGAAGACGGTGAGGGTGATGCCGGCGACGAGGTAGCCGACCGGGGCGCCGATGCCGCCGAGGAGGATCGCGAGCGGGGCGACGCCGGCCATGACGGTGAGCGGGGCGGCTGCGGAGACGACGAAGAAGGCGATGTCGGCGGTGCCGAGGGAACCGGAGCGGAGGCCGGCCGTGGCGGGCGGCGTCTTCTCCGTGGGGGTGTCGGAGGCGGTCACGGACATGGGGAAGCCCTTCGAACGGCGGACAGAGCGATACTCGGAGCGAACGGAGCACCGTTAACCTAAAGGCTTTCGGTTTTGGGAATGTAACCTCTCGTTTGCCATCCGTGAAGACCTGGATACCCATCGCAAGGAGACCGCCGACCATGGCACGCCCCCGCACCCCGCTCCTCGACCGCGAGCGCATCACCACGACCGCGCTCCAACTGGTCGACGAGCAGGGCGATTTCAGCGTGCCGCAGATCGCCAAGCGGCTCGGCGTGCAGACCGGCTCGGTGTATCACCATGTGGACGGCCGGGACGGCATCGTGGAACTGCTGCGCGAGCGGGTGGCGTCCGTGATCGAGGCCGGGACGCTGACCCTGGCACCCTGGGACACGGCGCTGGAGGCCTGGGCGCGCTCCTACCGCGCCGCGTTCGCCGCGCACCCGAAGGCGATCCCGCTGCTGATGACGTCACCGGTGCGGGCGCCGCGCGTGCTGGAGCAGTACGAGCGGGCGGTGACGCTGCTCCTGGACGCCGGGTTCGCCCCCGCCGACGTCATGCCGCTCCTCGTCGCCGTGGAGAACCTGGTCCTGGGCTCGGCACTCGACCTCGCGGCCCCGGAGACGATGTGGGAACTGACGCCGGACACGCCGACGCCCCGGCTGGCTCAGGCGCTGGCGGCGGTGGGAGAGGGGCGGGCGGACCGGGCGTTCGAGGTGGGGCTGGAGGGGTTGATGATCCATGCTCGCGCGCTGAGGGTGCACGCGAAGCAGAGCTGAGCGTTCACGCGAAGTCGATCCGCGGGTTCACGCCCCGTAGAACAGCTCCTCCACCACACCCCGCGCCCGTCGCCCCGTACGCCGGTACGCGTCGAGCATGTCGCCGACGCGTCCCGGGCCGTACCCCAAGTACCGCCCCACCGCGGCCAGTTCACGCCCGTGCGACGGGAACGTGTCCCCGGCCCGCCCGCGCACCAGCATCACCGCGTTCCGCACCCGCGTCGCCAGCACCCACGCCTCGTCCAGGGTCGCCGCGTCCTCGCCGGAGATGAGTCCGGCGGCGCAGGCGGCGGCGAGGGCCTCGCGGGTGCGGGTGGTGCGCAGGCCCGGCTCGGCCCAGCCGTGCTCCAACTGGAGGAGCTGGACGGTCCATTCGACGTCGGAGAGCCCGCCCGGCCCGAGCTTGGTGTGCAGCTTCGGGTCGGCGCCGCGCGGCATCCGCTCGGACTCCATACGGGCCTTCAGGCGCCGGATCTCCCGGACCGCGTCGTCGCCGAGTCCCTCCGCCGGATACCGCAGCGGAGCGATCAGCTCGATGAAGCGCCGCCCCAAGTCCTTGTCACCGGCGACGACTTCGGCCCGCAGCAGTGCCTGTGACTCCCAGACCAGGGACCAGCGGCGGTAGTAGGCCTCGTACGACTTCAACGACCGTACGAGCGGCCCGGACTTGCCCTCCGGTCGCAGGTCCGCGTCGATCAGCAGGGGCGGGTCGGCGCTCGGGATCTGGAGCAGTCGCCGCATCTCGGAGACGACCTTGTTCGCGGCGTCCGCGGCCTCCCGCTCCTCGACGCCTTCCCGGGGCTCATGCACGAACAGGACGTCCGCGTCGGAGCCGTAGCCGAGTTCGTGCCCGCCGAAGCGGCCCATGCCGATGATCGCGAACCGGGTGGGCAGCTCCTCGCCCCAGCCCTCGCGGACGACCGCGCGCAGGGTGCCGGCGAGGGTGGCGGCCGTGAGGTCGGAGATCGCGCCGCCGACCCGGTCCACCAGGGCGCCCTGGTCGGCCTCGGCGGGCTGGGTCTCGGTGCCGTACGAGCCGACGATGTCGGCGGCGGCCGTACGGAACAGCTCGCGGCGGCGGACGCCACGGGCCGCCGTGACCGCCTGGACGGCGCCGGCGGCGCGGCCGACCGCGGCGAGGATCTCCTGCTCCAGATGGGCGTGGGAGCGGGGGACGAGGCCGCCGCCGTCACCGTCGCCGAGCAGCGCCACCGCTTCCGGCGCGCGCATCAGCAGGTCGGGCGCGAGACGGCCGGCGGACAGCACGCGGGCGAGGTTCTCGGCCGCGGCGCCCTCGTCCCGCAGCAGCCGCAGATACCAGGGCGTCTTGCCCAACGCATCCGACACCTTGCGGAAGTTGAGCAGTCCCGCGTCCGGGTCGGCGGAGTCGGCGAACCAGCCGAGCAGCACGGGCAGCAGCGTGCGCTGGATCGCGGCCTTGCGGGTGACGCCCGAGGCCAGCGCCTCCAGGTGGCGCAGGGCGGAGGCCGGGTCGGCGTAGCCGAGGGCGACCATGCGTTCGCGGGCCGCTTCGGGGCTCAACCGGGCTTCGCCGGGGGCGAGCTGGGCGACGGCGTCGAGCAGTGGCCGGTAGAAGAGCTTCTCGTGCAGCCGTCGTACGACACTGCCGTGCCGCTTCCACTCGCGGTTCAGCTCGGCGACCGGATCGGTGCGCAGGCCCAGCGAGCGGCCGATGCGGCGCTGGTCGGCCTCGTCGTTGGGGACGAGGTGGGTGCGGCGCAGCCGGTAGAGCTGGATGCGGTGCTCCATGGAGCGCAGGAAGCGGTACGCGCTGTCGAGCTGGACGGCGTCGGCGCGACCGACGTACCCGCCGGCGGCGAGCGCCTGGAGGGCGTCCAGGGTCGTACCGCTGCGCAGAGAGGCATCGGCACGGCCATGCACCAACTGCAGCAGCTGTACGGCGAATTCGACGTCCCGCAGCCCGCCCGGACCGAGTTTCAGTTCCCGGTCGACCTCGGCGACCGGGATGTTCTCGACGACCCGGCGGCGCATCTTCTGCACATCGGCGACGAAGTTCTCGCGCTCGGCCGCCTTCCAGACGAGGGGTTCGAGCGCGGTGACGTACTCCTCACCGAGCTCGATGTCGCCGGCCACCGGTCGGGCCTTGAGCAGCGCCTGGAACTCCCAGGTCTTGGCCCAGCGCTGGTAGTAGGCGAGGTGGCTGCTGAGCGTGCGGACCAGCGGACCGTTTCTGCCCTCGGGCCGCAGATTGGCGTCCACCGGCCAGATCGAGCCCTCGACGGTGGTCTCGGAGCAGATCCGCATCATGTGCGAGGCGAGCTTGGTGGCGGAGCGCAGTGCCTTGCCCTCGTCGGCGCCCTCTACAGCCTCCCCCACGAAGATCACGTCGACGTCGGAGACGTAGTTCAGCTCATGGCCGCCGCACTTGCCCATCGCGATCACCGCGAGCCGGCACGAGGCGGCGTCGTCGGGCGCGGCGGCGCGCGCGATGGCGAGGGCGGCGCGCAGGGTCGCGGTGGCCAGGTCGGCGAGCTCGGCGGCGGTCTCGGCGACATCGGTGGTGCCGCACACGTCACGGGCGGCGATGGACAGCAGACAGCGGCGGTAGGCGACGCGCAGGGAGACCGGGTCGGCGGCCTCGGCGAGACCGCGCTCGAACTCCGCCACCCCGGGGTGCAGGTCGCGCGGCTCGTACGTGACGAGCGCCTGCCAGTCCTTGGGGTGCCGGGCGAGGTGGTCGGCGAGCGCGGCGGAGGCCCCGAGCACACCGAGCAGCCGGTCCCGCAGCGGCTTGGCCGCTATCACCGTGTCGAGCAGCTCGCGCTGCGCCAGGGGGCCGGGCTGCACCTCCAGCAGCCGTACCAGACCGTGCAGCGCGAGATCCGGGTCGGCGGTCGCGCCCAGCGCCTCCAGCAGCACCGGATCGTTCCGCATCGGCGACAGCTCCACGCCGTCCAGGAGCCGCTCGGCGGCCGAAGGATCGGTGAAACCGTGCCGCAGCAGCCGAGTGAAGGTACTGCTCCTGCGCCCCGGCGCCGTCATACCCCGCCTCCTGTCGGATCAAGGTCGTACCCGCTTGAGCCTAACCGCAGAGCCTGAGAGAAGCGCCGATGAGTTCTGCCGCCGCGGACGGTCTGCCCTGTGGAGGGACATACGGCAGTTGGAGGCAGCTCATGACCGACACCACCCCGCAGACCCGACTGGACACCCGCTACAGCGACGAGACGGCCACCGCCGTCCCCTGGCCGGAGGCCGAGAAGCAGCTCACCGAGGCCGAGCTGTTCTGGATCTCGACCGTACGACCGGACGGGCGCCCGCACGTGACCCCGCTGCCCGCGGTCTGGGTGCACGGCGCGCTGCACTTCTGCACCGGCCCCGAGGAGCGCAAGGCCCGCAACCTGGCCGAGAACCCCCACGTCGTCCTCACCACGGGCACGAACACCTGGAACAAGGGGTACGACCTCGTGGTCGAGGGCGAGGCGCGGCGGGTCACGGACGACGCGGCGCTGCATGAACTCGCGGCCCTCTGGGAAACGAAATACGGCCCCTTCTGGCACTTCGAGGTACGGAACGGTTGCTTCCACCACGGAGCGGGGCACGCTTACGTCTTTTCGGTGGCGCCGGTCACCGTTTTCGGCTTCGGTAAGGGGGAGCCGTTCAGCCAGACCCGCTGGCGGTTCGGCTGACGTGTCAACGGCGACCTGGAGGACCAGCGATGCAGTACACGCTCGAAGTGATCCCGCTGCCCGTGAGCGACATCGACCGAGCCCGCGACTTCTACCGCGACAAGGTCGGCTTCCATGTCGACATCGACCAGGAGGTCATGCCGGGCATGCGCATCGTCCAGCTGACCCCTCCCGGCTCCGGCTGCTCGATCGCCCTCGGCGACAGCATCTGGGACATGACCAAGGGCGAGACCAAGCCCGAACCCGGCTCCTACCAGGGCCTCCAGCTCTGTGTCGCCGACATCAAGGCCGCCCACGCCGAGCTACTCGAACGCGGCCTGGAGATCACCGAGCCGACCCAGTACTCCCCCGACGACGGCGCGACGTTCATGTACTTCACGGACCCTGACGGGAACGGCTGGTCGATCCAGGAGTACCGCCGCAGGGCAACGGAACCGCTGCACCAGGTACTGACGGAACAGTCAAAGCAGGCCCAGCAGTAACGCCCCTTAGGGGCGCGGGAAACTGCGCGACCAGCCCCCACCGGCCGCAACATGACCACGCGCCCCTACGGTCGTGCGCACAACCGGTCCAACACCGACCGGCTCTCCTCATCCGCGGCGCGAAAAATCACCAACCGCTGATCCGGATCCTGAAGCGGCACCAGCACTTCGAAATGCACCGCGAACACACCCACGTCAGGATGCCGCATCATCTTCCGCCCACGACCGTTGACCTTGATGTCCCGCTCGGCCCACAATCGCGCGAATTCCTCGTCGCGAGTGATGAATTCGGCAATGCGATCGCTCAACGCACGATCCTCCGGATGCGCCGCCCACGCAGCGCGCAGGTGCGCGATCCCCTCCCGCACGACGCGTTCCCGGTCGACGTAGAACTCGCGTATCTCCGGATGCATCAGGCACAGCCACATCGCATTGCGCCGCGCCGGAGGCAGCGTGTCGAAATCCAGGAGCAGCCTCGTCATTTCGCGGTTCCAGGCCAGGATGTCGTAGCGGTGGTTCATCAGCATGGCCGGTAGCGGCGACAGGTCGGCGACCATCCGGGCCAGCGGCGGCGCCGCGGTGGTGGCGGGCTGGTCGGCGTTGCGGGGGCGCTGCTGGGCCAGGTCGAAGAGGTAGGCGCGTTCGACGGGGGCCAGGCGCAGCGCTCGGGCCAGCGCCTCCACCACGTCCGCCGAGGGGCGCAGCCCGCGGCCCTGTTCCAGCCGCACGATGTAGTCGACGCTGACCCCGGCCAGTTCAGCGACCTCTTCGCGGCGCAGTCCCGGGGTCCGCCGGGCCTGCCGACGCGACGGCAGACCGAGATCGCGCGGGTCCAGCCGTTCGCGCCGGGTCCGCAGGAACGCGGCCATCTCCTGTGTGGTGTCCACGGTGTGGGTCGTCATGTCCGGTCCAACAGCCAGGGTAGGACCGGCGTTCCCAGGAACCTCTTTCCCTTACCTCCGGCTCGCGGCGGTCCCAGCCTTGTGCTCGGCAACGGATCACGAGCACAGGAGGACACGATGTCGCTCACCCTCGACACCTACCGGCTGCTTGGCCGCTCCGGGCTGCGGGTCTCACCGCTGGCGCTGGGCGCGGCGACCTTCGGCACCGAGTGGGGCTGGGGCGCCGAGCAGGACGAGGCACGCAAGCTGTTCGACCTCTACGTCGAGCGCGGCGGCAACTTCATCGACACCGCCAACACCTACACCAACGGCAGCTCCGAGCGCCTGCTCGGCGAATTCACCCGGGACAACCGCGAAAGCCTGGTGCTGGCGACGAAATACACGACGCTGCGCCGGCCCGGCGACCCGAATTCCGGGGGCAGTCACCGCAAGAGCCTGTTCGCTTCGGTGGAAGCGAGTCTGCGGCAGCTCAATACGGACTACATCGATCTGCTTTACCTGCACGTGTGGGATTTCAGGACACCGGTCGAGGAGATCCTGCGCGGCATGGACGATCTGGTCCGGCAGGGCAAGATCTTGTACGTGGCGATCTGCAACGCACCGGCCTGGCAGGTGTCGCGTATGCAGGCGATCGCCGACCTGCGCGGCTGGTCGCCGCTGGTCGCGCTGCAGATCGAATACAGCCTGATCGAGCGCACCGGGGAACGCGACCTGATCCCCATGGCACGTGAGATGGGACTGGGTGTGATCCCGTATTCGCCGCTGGCCGGCGGGGTGCTCACCGGCAAGTACAGCCGCGACGACCTGACCGCGGCGAACGCCGCATCCGACGACGGCACCCGCAAGAGCTTCAACCTCGCCTTGGGCTCGGTCAACGAACGCAACCTCGCCCTCGCCGATGTCGTGAAGGAGGTCGCCACGGAGCTGGGCCGCACACCCGCCCAGGTCGGGCTGGCCTGGACCCTGCAGAACCCGGACGTGACGGCCCCGATCATCGGCGCCCGCACCGCCGCGCAGCTGGAGGACAATCTGGGCGCCCTGGATGTCGACTTCACCGCCGCCCAACTGGCCCGCCTCGACGAGGCCGGCGCGATCGCACTCGGCTACCCGCACGACCTGCTCGCCAGCGACCACATCCGCAAGGTGACCGCGGGCGACCTGAAGATCGAAACTCGCCGCTGATATCCGGTCGAGCGCCGAGGGCAGCACGACCGCTGCCCTCGGGGCGATCTCGGCTGACATGCGGGGTGGCGATGGTCAGAGATCATCCGGGAGGATCCGGAAGTGGGCGTGTGCGCCGCCCATCGGTCGTAGGGCCCGGAAGTCGCGGAGGTCCCGGGTGAGGATGGCGTCCGTGCCGTACTCGGCGGCGAGCGCCACGTTCACCGCGTCCACCAGATCGAGGTCGAGCGCCGCGTAGCGCGCCCGGACGGACAGCGCGGCGTCGAGGATCTCCGGTGTGGTCGGGGCCAGGACCAGCCGCATCTGTCGCACGCGGGCGGTGAGCGATCGGAGGATGCCGTCAGCCGCGGCTCGCCCGGCGCGGCTGGTGACCACTTGGTGCACTTCGGTCAGGGCCAGCGGGGTGGCGACGAGGAAGCCGCACTGGTCCGCCGCCTTCCTGGCTGCCTCGTGGTCCGGGTCGGAGCGGTTGAAGAGCGTGAGGATTCCGGAGGTGTCGGCGACGGCGATCACGCCGCGTGCCCTCCGTTCCGACGTTCCCGAGCCTCGTAGCCCTCGGTCACCGCCGTTCGGATGTCGTCACCGGTGACCGGCCCACCCAGGTCGAAGGTCTCGTCGTCGGAGACGAAGGGCTCGTCCCAGACGCGGTGTGCCAGGGCGATGCGGTGGATGCCCTCGCGGATTATCTCGGCCTCGGAGACGCCCAGGCGGGCGGCGGCGTCCTTGATCAGGGCGAGGTCGCTGTCGTCGGCGTAGACGTTGGTTCGCTTCAGGGCCACATCTCCAAGGTACAGGATGTGTACCACCTGGTGTGGGGTGGTGGGGCGTGGGCGTCGTACGGCGTTACGCGGCTGCGGCGATGGCAAGCGGGGTGCAGTCTCGACAGCGGCCCGGTTCCGTGGCGCGGAAGGCGCGTTCGCAGCCGTCGCAGGTCTGGAACCGTGCCGGGCGCGGCGTCGGGTTCGGCGCGGCGAGTGCGGCGGGCAGTGGCGGCGGGAGCAGTTCGGTGAGGCGGTGGGCAAGGATTCCGGTGGGACTCGTCAGGTCCCCGGGCAGGCGTGCGGTCAGGGCGCGCTGTACGGCGACGGGGTCGATGCCGCGTTCCAGCCAGGCGCAGACGGCAGGCGTGAGGCGGTGGATGTCGCGTGCTGAGAGGAGGAGGCGGGGGTCGTCGGAACGGAGGGCTGCCAGCAGGGTGGTGGCTGTGTGTTCGTACGGCGAGGCGTGGGCGGGGATTCGCGGTGCCGGGCGAGTCGCGGTGCGCAGAGGTCCGTCCACGGCCACGGCGGCGGGAGGCTTCGGCTCGGTCGCGGCCGCTGTCTCGACTGCGGGACCCGCTGGTTCGGGCTCCTCGGGCTCGGGCGCCGCTTCGGGGCGCAAGGATGCCGGGGTGGGGGTCGTGCCCCTGAAGGTGGGATTGAGATGGGGCTGGTTGTAGGAGATCGTGCGGGTCACGATCCGGCCGGTGGGCGTGCGTTCCTTGATACGGGCCAGGTAGCCGTGGGCCTCCAGCTCGCGCAGGGCTGCGGCGATCTTGGTCTCGTCCTCGGGGAACTTCGCCGCGAGTGCCTTGATGCCGACCGGCGTGCCCTCGGGCAGCGACTGGATGTGGGTCGCGAGACCGATCGCGGTCAGGGACATCTCGGGATGCTGGGCGAGGTGGTTTCCGACCACGGTGAACTGCTTGGGGTGGCGCGCGGCCACGTGACCAACTCCGTTCCGGGAGCGGTGGGGTGAACGGTGGGAACGGGCGAACTTTGCGCGCGTCGGCGCGCTAAAGTGCTGCTCAGCCATCGGGAAGCCCTTATCTTCCTCGGTGGTCAGGCCCTCGCACTGGGATTGCCGTCCCGGCGAGGGCCGTCGCATGTATGGGTGTTGTGCCGCAGTGGTGAAGTGCTGCGTCTCGGCCGACCCTGCCTCACCAAATTCCTTGATCGCCAGCCGAGTTGACGTTGATCACTCGCACGGGTGAACGGCGGGGGTTGGGGCGGGTTTGGTTGGTTCTTTCCCTGGTTCTTTCTTCTTTTGGCGGCGAGGGTTGCCGGGCCGTCACCCGTCATGACCCGGTGAGGCGCGGCCTCAGAAGGAGCGTTCCAGGTGGAGGTCGAGTTCGGCCCAGACCGTCTTGCAGGGGGCCGGGCCGTCATCGATGCCCAACGGTCGGAGTACGCCTCCACGAGGAGGAGCCCGCGTCCCGACTCGGCGTCTGGAACGTCACGTTGGGTGGCGGGCGGGAGGCGGTCGCCCCGCATGTCGGTTACCGCGATCCGGAGGGTGCCCGTGACGGAGAGTGTGAGCGTCAGGCGGAAGTCCCGGCCGGAGACACGGCCGTGGAGGACGGCGTTGGCGGCGAGCTCGGCGACGATCTGCGCGGCGGCGTTGGACGGCCTTTCCCAGTCGGCGAGTTGCTGCACGGTGAGCAGCCGGGCGAGTCGGGCGCCTCTGCGCGTGGAGGAGAGCAGGACCGTGAACTGACGGGTGGGGGTGGTGGTTTGGGTGATTTCCTTGTTCACGTCACTCAGCGTGGTCGTCCGTGCGTACGCTGAACAGTGACGACGCCGGGACGCGGCGTTACTGTCCGGGTGCCGGTCGGCCTTTTTGTCCGGCCCGTACCCCGTGTCTGTTGCGGAGGCGGGCTGCATGGACCACAGGATGGCGGAGGGCGCGGACGGTCCCGGTTGGGGAGGCGATTCCGGGGACGACTCCGGGGCCGTGCTCAAGACGGTTGGCCGGCAGATCAAGGCCTGGCGGGAGCGGGCCGGGCTGACGCAGGGCGAGTTGGGCGCGGCGATCGGGTAGACCGAGGAGCAGGTGTCGTCCGTGGAGCGGGGGCGGCGGGTGCCGAGCCCGGAGTTCCTGGACAAGGCGGATGAGGTTCTGGGGGCGGGCGGGATCATCTCCGCGATGAAGAAGGATGTGGAGGAGGCGAGGTATCCGAAGAAGGTTAGGGATCTGGCGAAGTTGGAGAGGGAGGCTGTTGAACTGGGGGCCTACGAGAGCCACAACGTCCACGGCTTGTTGCAGACGGAGGAGTACACGCGTGCGCTGTTCGGGATGCGTCGCCCCCTGCTCTCGGAAGAGGTCATCGAACAGGGCGTAGCAGCCCGCATGGCACGGCAGGCGATCTTCGCCCAGCACCCCGCGCCCATCTTCAGCTTCGTCCAGGAAGAGGTGACGCTGCGACGGCCGATCGGAGGCAGAATGGTGTGGCGTGGCCAACTCGAACGGCTTCTGGAAGTCGGCCGCTTGAGACACGTCGAAATTCAGGTCATGCCGACGGATCGAGAGGACCACGCGGGCATGGCGGGCCCGCTCCAGTTGTTGAAGCTCAGGAGCGGTACCACCGTCGGGCACTTGGACGTGCAGCGCTTCACCCGCCTCGTATCCACACCTCGCGAGGTGCAGCCCTGGAGATCCAGTATGGAATCATCCGGGCGCAGGCGCTCACGCCACGGGAGTCGCTGACCTTCATCGAAAAAGTGCTGGGAGAGACATGACCAACAAACCCTCTGCCGGAGGCAGCTCCGCGCTGGAGTGGTTCAAGAGCAGCTACAGCAGCAGCGAACCTGACTCCAGCTGCGTCGAAGTAGCGGCAGTCCCTGGCACCGTCCTCGTCCGAGACTCCAAGAACGAGAAGGGGGCGCGGCTCACCTTCGGGGAGGGCCCATGGACGGATTTCGTGGCGTACGCGTCCGGAGGCTGATCTTCTTCAACACCCCGCGCCCCGCCCTCGGTTGAACCCGAGCGCAGGGCGCGGTGCCGCACGGAGACTCAGAGCAGGGCGTCGAACTGGGCGAACAGCCCGTCCTGGAAAGTGTCTTCGTCTACTTCCGGCGCCTGCCTCCGCCTACTGCTCAGGCGGGAGGATCACCTTCCAGTACTGGGACAGCGGGGGCGGCGCCCCCCACATGCGCGTGGGCACGACATACACGTTGTTGAGGGCACTGTTGTCCAGGGGGTACACACCCGCACGGACCTGCCCGCCGTGGCCAAGCCACGGTCGCACACCCGAGTGAAGGCCTGTTAGGTGTACGACCAGGGAACGCACCGGCCCCTACCACCAACCGGTCTTGGTGGCGGCCGCGTCGCAGTCGTGGGCGGGGTCGAACAGCAGGCAGCCCCGGTAGCGGACGCCGTCCCCCCGCTCGGTCTGCCTGCCCGTGGTGTACGTCCGGCTCGTCGCCTCCCTGTAGTGGGAGCAGTTGGCGTCGCCGTCGCCGTTGGTGTCGATCTCGAACTTGATGTACAGGTTGTCGTACTCGTAGCTGGTCGTCCGCGCCCAGGCGTACCGCACACCGCCGTAGGTGCCGTACCGGACCTGGGCTGTGCCTGTGCTGCCGGTGGCCGTCTTCGCCGTGCCCGTGCTGGAGGCATTCTGTGGATCGCTCAGGATCCCCAGATCGGAGCAGACGACGGCCGCCGTCGCCGCGCTCGCCGGGACGGCGGCCGCCCCGGTGATCAGCGCGGCCGTCATGGCGAGCGCGGCGGTGGTGGCGGCCGCGGTCCTGCGGCCTAGAGTTCTGCCGGTCATGTTCGTTCCCCTCCTGAGGCCAATAGCCTTGTGCGTTACAGCAGTCAGCTTCAGGGGGAGTCGCGGGTACCGGTACCTAAAAGGTTTCAGGGTACAGCCGGACAGGAAACCGGCATCCCTTCGGGCCGAAACTAGAGCACCTGCACGAATCTCTTGAGGTGGGTACAGGCCCCGCGACAGGGCGATTCAAAGTCGGGGTGATCTTGTAGGTGTGCTGGTCACAGCGGTGTGACGATGTTTGGCAGGGCGCCACGAACACAACGAAGCTCCCGTTGAGCGGTGGCCTTCCCAAGTCGCCTGCCCCAACCGGAGATTCGATGTGCCGCCAGCCTGCCACCGTCTGTCTGCTCAAGTCGCCGACTCGTCGCTCGCTGGGTCCATGAGCGCCGCTCATGGGTCCAGCGAATGTCTTGGGCCCTCTTTTGGCTGTGAAATCATGCGGGTACCGTCGTCGAACCACCAGAGGGCAATCCCGGCAACAGCGGACCCGAAGCTGGCAGCCGTCACGACCGCGGACGTAAGAGCCAGGGCAGCCGACTGATCGCTGAACGAATTCGGCCGGAAGATTGCCTCGTACGTGAGCGCGATACCTAGCAACAGGCTCAGTAAAGCCATGGCTAGCCAACGCCGCCGTGCACACTTGGTACGCGCTATGGAGTGGATGCGCAGCCGGATCACAGCATTACACTCGCTGCAGGGTACAGCGGTAACGCTACTCCCTTGATCAGGTCGACTGGCTGTGAACGGATACGCCCTGTAGTAGGTGACGGTCCTGCCGGGCTCCCGGTGTGTGCTCAGAATGTGGCGCAACCTCCCGGACGGATGCTCACGGATCGCACGCAACTCCCGGCCCCCCATCATGCGTTGCCGTCCACTCAGACGAAGTGAACAGCCCTGCCTTAGGGACCGCTCCCGGTGCTCAAGTACACCTGGTTGCGGCCGGTGGTACCAGGGGCGCTACAGCGCGCCCCGGACCCTGCCCGGCAAGGCTGTTGCAAAACCTTTTGATCTTGTATCGGTGCTGGTCAGGCGACGCCGAGGAGGCTCAGGGGGTGGTGGAACGGCTCGTAGGACATCGCGCGGAGGGCGTCGGCGACGTTCAGTCTGCACCGCACGGATGACGACCGCTTGGCCCTGCCGCTGCGCCTGTCCCGCAACGGGGAGCAGGCTACGGACGCCGAGCTGACGCTGTCCCTGGTGGAAGCTGAGCACCTGCACGCGGCGTTGTGTCGCGCGCTCGACGACCACCCAGCGCCCGCGAACGCGCCAGGCTGCCGCACGAGGGTCGCACCTGCCGGTACACGCACGGACAGTGAGAGGGAGCCGTGACGCGTTCGATCATCAGGGCTGCCGCATGGACTCTGAGGCCGGAAAGTGGCGTGGGCGTACCGACGGGCATCTACTCGGCCGAGTGTCTGACGTGTGGGGCGCGGGCACAGCCAACTGACAATGGGCGGTTGCCGGCTGAAGTCTGGGGCCTCAAACACACGGGGCTCAATCCGGCCCATCGGCAGTCCAAGGCCACAGCAGAGACGTTCTGGCGTGTGACTCCGGACGACGGCAACCCCTACCGCGAGGGCTACTCACAGGCGCTTGAGCGCTCGCAGCGCCAAACCGGATGGCTGCCACTTCCTGGGCGCTGTGAGGCGCAAGGGCAACACGCATGACACCCGCCCCGCCCGCCGTCCGGGACGGGACGCGCCCCCAACTGGGCTTGGCTATCGGCCGGTTGGGGGAGCTTCACTGTTGTGCTGATCACCTGGACGAACGGCGTGCGGAGGTCGGCATCGCGGCCTTCGCCGAGTACGTCGCCGGCAGGCGCCGAGTTGACGCCGATCTCCGGCCGCCTACGCCGGCTGCAGCGCCAGCAGCAGCGTCACGCTGGATGGTCTGGCCCTGGCCGCCGGGGTGGACCTCCACTGGGAGACTCCGCCGGCCGGGCGCGAGCGAGTGGTCGCCGCGCACGTACCCGACCGGTCGGGCGCTGCACCACTGAGCGGCCACCGCCCCGCCTCCGGCACGGTCACCGCGCCCATCCTCCAGGACCGTTACCGTCCCGCCTCGGGCATGTCGAAGCGCGCAAGATCCCGCAGCCACACCCCCGCCGAGCTGTCGGACGGTGCGCGCCAGTCGCCGCGCGGGGAGAGTGAACCGCCCGCCGAGACCTTCGGCCCGTTCGGCATGGCCGAGCGCTTGAACTGGGCGAACGCGAAGAAGCGACGGCAGAAGACCTCCAGCCAGCGCCGGATCTCCGGGAGGTCGTACGCCACCCGCTTGGCCTCCGGGAAGTTCGGTGGCCAGGCGCCGGCCTCGGGGTCGTGCCAGGCGTGCCAGGCCAGGAAGGCGATCTTCGACGGCCGAAAGCCGTACCGCAGTACATGGAAGAGCGTGAAGTCGTGCAGCGCGTACGGGCCGATCTTGGACTCCGTGGACTGCATCTCCTCGCCCGGCACCAGCTCCGGGCTGATCTCGGTGTCGAGGATCGCCGCGAGGATCTTGCCCGTCTCCTCGTCGAACTGCCCGCTGCTGATGACCCACCGGATGAGGTGCTGGATCAGCGTCTTCGGAACGCCCGAGTTGACGTTGTAGTGGCTCATCTGGTCGCCCACGCCATACGTCGACCAGCCGAGCGCCAGCTCCGACAGGTCACCGGTCCCGAGCACGATGCCGCCGCGCTGGTTGGCGAGCCGGAACAGGTAGTCGGTACGCAGTCCGGCCTGCACGTTCTCGAAAGTGACGTCGTACACCGGCTCGCCGGACGCGAACGGGTGGCCCATCTCGTCCAGCATCAGCCGCGCGGTCGGCGTGATGTCCAGCTCGGCCGCGGTGACGCCGATGGCACGCATCAGCGCGTGGGCGTTGTCCTTGGTGTGGTCGCTGGTGGCGAAGCCGGGCAGCGTCCAGGCCAGGATGTCGCTGCGTGGGCGGCCCGCCCGGTCCATCGCACGGGCGGCGACGATCAGCGCGTGCGTGGAGTCGAGGCCGCCGGACACCCCGATGACCACCTTCGGCCCGCCGATCGCCGCCAGCCGCTGCTGGAGGCCCTCGACCTGGATGTTGTACGCCTCGTAGCAGTCCAGGGCGAGGCGATCGGCGTCGGCCGGCACGAACGGGAAGCGCTCCAGGCGACGGCGCAGCCCCAGGTCGGTGAGCGGCGGATCGAGGGTGAATTCGACCGTCCGGAAGTCGGCGGTCCGGGCGCGGTGTGTCCGGCGGTTGTCGTCGAACGTGCCCATCCGCTGCCGCTCCTGCCGCAGCAGGTCGAGGTCCACGTCGGCCACCGCGTACTCGTCGCCGAGCGGAAACCGCTCGGTCTCGGCCAGCAGCACGCCGTTCTCGTGGACCATGGCCTGGCCGTCCCAGGACAGGTCGGTGGTCGACTCGCCGAGCCCGGCCGCCGCGTAGACGTACGCGGCGAGGCACCGGGCGGACGCCGAGCGGCACAGCAGTTTGCGGTCCTCGGCCCGCCCGACCGTGATCGGGCTGCCGGAGAGGTTGACGAGGAGGGTCGCGCCGGCGAGGGCCGCCTCGGCGCTGGGCGGCACCGGCACCCACATGTCCTCGCAGATCTCCGCGTGCAGCACGAGACCCGGGACGTCCTCCGCCGCGAACAGCAGATCCACGCCGAACGGCACGGTCTCGCCGCCGACGCGGATCGACCCGCCGCGCTCGTCGGCGCCGTCGGCGATCTGCCGACGCTCGTAGAACTCCCGGTAGTTCGGCGGGTACGACTTGGGTACGACCCCGAGGACGCGGCCGCGGTGCACGATCACCGCGCAGTTGTAGACGCGGTTGCGATGGCGCAGCGGGGCGCCGACGACCAGGACCGGCAGCAGCTGGGCCGACCCGGCCACCACCTCGCGCAGCGCCTCCTCGACATGGTCGAGCAGTGCGTCCTGCAGCAGCAGGTCCTCGATGGAGTAGCCGCACAGCACCATCTCCGGGAAGACGGCGACGGCGACACCCTCCTCGGCGCAACGGCGGGCGTGGCGCAGGACTGCTTCGGCGTTGGCGTGCGGGTCCGCGATGACGGTGTGGCCCGTACATGCGGCGACGCGTGCGAAGCCGTGCTGATAGATCGACCAGAAGTTCAAGTCAGGCACGGGCTCAGTGTAATCGTCAGAGCGACGCGATGGGTGGCGTGGGGTGTGGGCACCCCACGCCACCCCGTTCGCGGTCACCGTCGGCGGTACGACTCCACGTAGCCCCGCGCGGGTGTCCCCACGCCCGTGACGTCGTCGTACCCCTTGACCGCCTTCAGCGAGCTGTCGGTGCCGAGGGTGCGGACGGAGGTGGTCAGGCCGCCGCTCGCGTCGTAGCCGTTGACGAAGTCGACGCGCGCCACGGCGAGTCCGGAGCCGGTGGGGGCGTCCGTGACGTCGTGGTACGTCGTCGAGCCGTACTGGGCGTAGATCGCCGGGTTGGCGAAGCCGATCGCCTTCCCGCCGCGGGCCTCCTGGGCCAGTGCCTGCACCGCCGAGATGACCGGCGCGGCGAGCGAGGTGCCGCCGATCCGGTACTCGCTGTACTGCTGCGAGCCGTCCGGGAAGGTCTGCGTCTGGCCGACGAGGAACCCGGTGTTCGGGTCGGCGACGGCCGCGATGTCCGGGACGACGCGGTTGCCGGAGGCGCTGTTGGCCTGCGCCAGCGAGGACGGCACGACGCCCTTCTGGTAGGAGGGCTCGGCGACCGTCTTGCTGGTGCCGCCGCCCGCACCCGAGGTGTACGCGCCCGGGAAGTCCACCCAGCTCTTGCCGTCGTCGGACAGCAGCGCCTTCTGGGTGCCCCAGCCGGTCTCCCACAGGTACGAGTCGCCCTTGCCGACCGCCAGCGACGTACCGCCGACCGCCGTCACCCAGGCCGAGTTGGCCGGGGTGTCGACCTGCTTCGTGCCGGTGTGGGCGACCTCGTCGCCGTTGTCGCCGGAGGAGAAGTAGAAGCCGATCCCCTCGGCCGCGCCGAACTGGAAGACCTGGTCGTAGGCGGCCGCGAGGTCCGGCGTCTGATGGGCCTCGATGTCGCCCCAGGAGTTGGAGACGATGTCGGCGAGGTGGTTGTCGACGATCTTGCTGAGCGAGTCCAGCAGGTCGTCGTCCATGCAGGACGCGCCGCCCACATACGTGACGCTCGCGTCCGGCGCGACCGCGTGCACGGCCTCGACGTCGAGGGTCTCCTCGCCGTACCAGCCGGCGGCGTCGCATTCGTCGGCGCCGGTGTGCGTGTACTTCTTGGGCAGCACCTGGCGCAACTGGCCGGTCTTCCAGGCGGCGTCGCCGTGCTTCTTCGCGTAGCTCGCCGCGTCGTAGGCGATGGTCGGCGAGGCGAACGCGTCGGTGATGGCGACCCGCACGCCCTTGCCGGTGTGCGCGCCCGCACCGTACGCGGCCCGCAGCTGCTTGCCGGTGTAGCCCTGGACGGCGTACGGGATCTTGGTGCCGTAGGCGTCCGGCAGCGTGCTCGCGACGTTCGAGCCGTAGTACGAGGAGAACGGCCCGGCGTTCTTGAACACCGTGGACGGCCCGGGCAGTTGGTCGTCGTGGCTCGCCCGGTGCGGGGCGTTGTCCAGGCCGGTGACGGTCAGGACGGCGCCGTTCAGGCTGTCGGGCGCGGACGCGGTCCTGGCGGGCGCGCGGTAGGTCTTCGTGCCCGTGGTGTAGGTGTGCAGCTGGGTGCCGAACGCCTTCTCGGCGGCGGCCACGTCACCCGTCACGGAGACGTAGTGCTGCGCGACACCGGTGACCTTCAGGCCCGCGGACGTCAGCCACGCCTTGACGGCGGCGATCTGGGCCGGCGTCGCACCGAAGCGGGTCTGCGCCTGATCGGCGCTCAGATATTTGCCGTACGAGGCCGAACGCGGGTCGGACACGGCCTTGGCGTACGCGGCGAGACCGGTGGCGTCCCGGCCGGCGAGGTAGACCCGGGCGGTGACCGCGGAGCTGTCCGGCGCGGCCCCCTTGTCGGCCTTGGTCGTGGCCCACGCGGGCTTGGTGCCCGCGAGCAGGTCCCGGCCCGGGTTGTCCGCGGCGTGCGCGGCGGGTATGCCGAAGGCCAGCGCCCCGGCGAGCATCGGCAGCGTCGCCGCGATGCCCGCCATGGCGCGTGCCCTGGCGCGGTTGGATCTCATGAAACCCCCTGGATGCGGTTCGTCGCGAGTGATCACTCGACGGTGGCAACTCTCGCGAGGAACCGTTCACGCCAGGGGAATCAGGGGGGCATGGCTCGGCCAAGAAGCACCCAAGGAACCGTATGCACAAGGGATTTGAGGCATACGTCCGCCTCGGCGAAGCTCAACGCGCCTGCGCGCCGCGCTTCTTGAGCAGGTCCGCCATGAGCTGGATCTCCGACTCCTGCGCCTCGACCATGCCCTGCGCGAGATCCTTCTCCACGCCGACCGAACAGCGCTGCACACACCCCTCGGCCATGTGGACACCGCCCTTGTGATGGTCCGTCATCAGCTGCAGAAAGAAGATCTCGGCCTGCTTGCCGTCGAGCTTCCCCAGCTTCTCCATCTCGGTGTTGGTGGCCATGCCGGGCATCAGCGCGCCGTCCTTGCCGGAGGCCATGCCGCCCATGTCCATCCAGGTCATCGGCGGGTCCGACGACACCTTCGGCAGCCCCCACAGGGTCAGCCAGCCCAGCAGCATGCCGCGCTGGTTGGCCTGCGTCTGTGCTATGTCATACGCCAGTCGCCGCACCTCCGTGTCGTCGGTGCGGTCGCGCACGATGTACGACATCTCCACGGCCTGCTGATGATGTACGGCCATGTCGCGCGCGAAACCGGCGTCCGCGGAGTCGGCGGCGGGCGGCTCGACACCGGAGTTGCCGTCCCCGGCGACCGCGTAGGTGATCGCGCCGGCCGCGACGAGCGTGGCCGCCGCGGCCCCCGCGATCCAGCCGGCCTGCGCCCGTTTCACTTCGACAGCCCACCCGTGCAGGCGGCGCCCGGCTCGGGCGTCTGGTCGCCCTGGACGTACTTCTCGAAGAACTTGGCGACATTCGGGTCGTCCGCGCTCGTCACCGTGCGCTGGGCACCCCATGCCGAGAGCATGATCGGGTCCTTCTGCTTCTCGTCCGGGCTCATCAGCGTGTACGGCGTCTGCTTCACCTTCGCCGCCAGCGCGTCCACGTCCTTCTTGGCCGCCTTGCTGGTGTACGTCACCCAGACCGCGCCGTGCTCCAGGGAGTGCACGGCGTTCACGTTGTTGAGTTCCTCGGTGTAGACGTCCCCGTTGCAGTTCATCCACGCCTGGTGGTGGTCGCCGCCGACCGGGGGCTCCATCGGGTAGCTCACGTCCTTGGTGACGTGGGTGCGGCTCAGCTTCCCTTCCCAGGTCTTCACGCCGTCCTTGCCCGTGACGAACTTGCCGGTGCTGGAGTCGCTCGCCGCGGCATCGTCGTCGGACTGCGACTGCACGAGCACGACACCGCCGACGGCGAGAGCGGCGACGACCACCACGCTGGCCGTGATGGTGAGGATGCGGTTGCGGCGCTCGCGGGCACGCTCGGCGCGCCGCATCTCCTCTATTCGCGCCTTGCGCTCTGCGGAGTTGCTCTTCTTGGCGGAGCCCATGGAGTGTGTCCTTCTAGGCAAGGGAACGGTCGGGTCAGCTGATCGTAATGGGGAAGGGGTGACCTCTCGAAGAGAGGGCACAGGAATTACGGATGTCGGCGGCAGGGGGCACTATGGGCACTGAGCAGTACACCTGCCGTATCGGAGGCGTTCACGCCGAGGTCGGCCGGGCGATCAGGGTCCGCAACGCGCACGAAATGGTGTTGTGGTGTGATGCTCAGGTGCCCGACCGCCTCGCACAGTTTCTGGGGCAGGCGGCCTGACCAGCAAGGATGGGGAAGCGGAAGATGGACAAGCAGCAGGAGTTCGTGCTCCGGACGTTGGAGGAGCGCGACATCCGGTTCGTACGCTTGTGGTTCACCGACGTGCTCGGCTTCCTCAAGTCCGTGGCCGTCGCCCCGGCCGAGCTCGAGCAGGCGTTCGACGAGGGCATCGGTTTCGACGGCTCCGCGATCGAGGGCTTCGCCCGGGTGTACGAGTCCGACATGATCGCCAAGCCGGATCCGTCGACCTTCCAGGTCCTGCCGTGGCGTGCCGAGGCCCCCGGCACCGCCCGCATGTTCTGCGACATCCTCATGCCGGACGGCTCCCCGTCCTTCGCCGACCCGCGCTATGTCCTCAAGCGCGCGCTGTCCAAGACCTCCGACCTGGGTTTCACCTTCTACACCCACCCGGAGATCGAGTTCTTCCTGCTGAAGGACCGCCCGCTGGACGGCTCCCGCCCCACCCCCGCCGACAACTCGGGCTACTTCGACCACACCCCCACCCACGTCGGCCAGGACTTCCGCCGCCAGGCGATCACGATGCTGGAGTCGATGGGCATCTCGGTCGAGTTCTCCCACCA
Source organism: Streptomyces sp. NPDC050211 (assembly GCF_040656035.1). Classification (NCBI taxonomy): domain Bacteria; kingdom Bacillati; phylum Actinomycetota; class Actinomycetes; order Kitasatosporales; family Streptomycetaceae; genus Streptomyces; species Streptomyces sp. NPDC050211. The sequence goes on along the minus strand of NZ_JBFALC010000061.1, from coordinate 9,671 downwards.
CGAGGGCGCGCCGGGCCAGCAGGAGATCGACCTCCGCTACGCCGATGCCCTCTCCACGGCGGACAACATCATGACGTTCCGCCTGGTCATGAAGCAGGTCGCGCTGGAGCAGGGGGTCCACGCGAGCTTCATGCCGAAGCCGTTCTCCGAGCACCCCGGCAGCGGCATGCACACGCACCTGTCCCTCTTCGAGGGCGACCGCAACGCGTTCTACGAGTCGGGCTCCGAGTACCAGCTCTCCAAGGTCGGCCGCTCCTTCATCGCGGGCCTGCTGCGGCACGCCGCGGAGATCTCCGCGGTCACCAACCAGTGGGTCAACTCCTACAAGCGCATCTGGGGCGGCTCCGAGCGCACCGCCGGCGCCGGCGGTGAGGCCCCCTCGTACATCTGCTGGGGCCACAACAACCGCTCGGCCCTCGTCCGCGTCCCGATGTACAAGCCCGGCAAGACCGGCTCCGCCCGCGTCGAGGTCCGCTCCCTGGACTCCGGCGCGAACCCCTACCTCGCCTACGCCGTCCTCCTCGCCGCCGGCCTCAAGGGCATCGAAGAGGGCTACGAGCTCCCCCCGGGCGCCGAGGACGACGTCTGGGCCCTCTCCGACGCCGAGCGCCGCGCGATGGGCATCGAGCCCCTGCCCCAGAACCTCGGCGAGTCGCTGTCCCTGATGGAGCGCAGCGACCTGGTCGCCGAGACCCTGGGCGAGCACGTCTTCGACTTCTTCCTGCGCAACAAGCGGCAGGAGTGGGAGGAGTACCGCTCCGAGGTGACGGCGTTCGAGCTCCGGAAGTCTCTGCCGGTTCTGTAGCGCAGGTCAAAGCGGGTTTCTCGCTGATTCGGCGGATGGGGCCGACGGTCGTGGACCGTCGGCCCCAGCGTGTCTCACTCGCCCTGGGCCGTCCCTGGGCCGTCCGGCGCCGAGTCGGTGCCCTCGTACAGGCCGTCCACGGCCTTCCGGGCCCGTGCGTCGCTACTCGGCATGAGGTGCGTGTAGACCCGGAGCGTGAAGCCCGGATCATTGTGCCCGAGGTAGTGGCTCAGGGCCTTGATGTTCTCGCCGGCGTCCAGCAGGACCGAAGCGTAGAAGTGCCGGAGCGCATGCATGCCGTGTTCGCGGGCGGCCTGGTGGCGCTCGCCCGGCTTCGGGGCGGGGATGACTCCGGCCGCGACGAGAGCGGGCTTCCAGGTGCGGTCGTTGAAGTCGGTTCGTCGTACCGCGCCCGCGCCGTCGAGGCGGGTGAACAGCAGCCGCTTCGTGACGAGCGGACCGTCCGGCCGGAGCCACGGCAGCGTGACCTCTACCGGAGGGAACGTCTCTATGTGCCTCTTGAGGACGTGCGCCACGCGGTCCGGCAAGGGAACGTCACGGATCTTGTTCCGCTTCGGCGGGGAGAACACGAGACCCTGCTTCGTCACCTTCACCTGGTTCGCGATGTGCAGCCATCCGGAGTCGAAGCCGATTTCGTCGACCGGAAGCCCGAAGATCTCCCCTTGCCGGAGCCCGCACCCGCCTCCGAGGTCGACCATCGAGCGGTAGCGCTCCGGCAGCGCTGCCTGCACGGCGAAGACGCGCTCTGCGGCCCACGGCACAACGCGACCAGTTCCCGCAGCAGGGGGCCGCACGGATTGCGCGTGGCAGGGGTTCTTCGACAGGTGGCCGTCGTCGACGGCCGCGTTGAGAACCATCGACACGTTGTTGTAGATCACGCGTCGGTACGACGAGGCGGGAACGGCCCGCTCCAATTCGCTCAGCCAGTCTCGGATGTGTTCCGGCTTGAAGGAGCCGAGCGGTCGCGAGCCGAGGTAGGGGATCGCATGGCCGCGGATCGCGGAATCGACTGACTCTCGTGTGGTCATGTCGGTGGTCTGCGTGCTCAGCCACTTCTCGGCGTACTGCCGGAACGTCACCCGGCTGGCGACGGGATCGATGTACTGGCCGCGCGACATGTCGGCCTCGATGTGGGCAAGCCACTGGTCGGCCAGTCGCTTCTGTCCGTCCGGGAATGACTTGCTCTTTTCGGTGCCGTCCGGGCCGATGTAGCGGGCGCGGTACCGCATGCCGGTGCCGTAGCGCTCGGTGCGTACGCGGCGGGGCTTGCCGTTGGTGTCGGGTTCGGTCTTGTACCAGCGGTCTTGGATGTGGCCTGCCATGGGGCGGCGATCCCTTCTGAACATGCCGAGGGGAGAGCCGCTCATAGCGGCTCTCCCCTGCTGTTTCTGGCGGGTGTTGTCAGGCGGCGTCGCGGTCGGCGTTCTTGCGGCCGGTGACGTACTCGCGTACGTCCTCGGGGTCGTAGCGGATGTACTTGCCGATGCGGAATCCGGGCGGGCCGATGCGCTTCTTGCGCCACTGGTAGACGGTCTGTTTCGGTACCTTGAAGATCACGGCGATGTCGTCGGCGGTGAGGTACCGATCCGGAAGGTTTCCCCGGAGGATGGCGCGGGGGTCGTCTCTGGCGGGGGCGGGCGCGCTCACTGAGTCCTCCACGAGTTGGAAATACATTGCTCTGAGTCGCGACTCATCGGCACTCAGCGGCTCTCAGAGCGGTGTTGAGACGCGATGAGTCGCGACTCAGGCAAATGTGGTTCGGACACGTTCAGCGTGATCCCGGTGTAGGTGACCACCTGCCGGCCGTATGCGTCGCGGGGGCGGGAGCGGCTGAGCTGGGGGACGACGGAGAGCAGGTTGCGGCCGAACACCTGCTTCGTGCCGGGGCGTACGCCGTTGTCCTCGGCCCATTCCCGCCAGACCGTCCACAGAGCGTCCACGGGCACGGAGCAGGTGGGTCCGGTGGTGCAGCGTTCACGGATGAACGCGGACGTGGGAGAGGCGGTGTCCTGCATGGTGGTGACTGCCTCGCGGCTGGATGCCGGTTCGGTGATTCGGCCCGTGCGCTGGAGACGGGCGAGCCCTTCTAGTGCCCAGTTGAGGATGCCGGGCATCTCCGCTGTGAGCCGGTCGAAAAGGGTGGGATCTTCCTTGCCCAGCCACGACACCCGCATGTTGAGCAGCACGAAGCGGCGGGCGATGACGCCGGAGGAGTCGCCGAAGTGCGGCAGTTCGTTGGACAAGATCACCAGCCGGGTGGGCAGCTTGCCGGTCCAAACCGCGCGGTACTTGCGGTCGATGTCGATGGTGTCCTCACCCGAGATCGTCAATAGCCGTTCGACGACTTGGCTGTTGTCGTTGCCGGACAGCCGGGCATCGGAGATGACCGCGAGAGGCTTGCCGATCAGCGTGGACAGGCCGAAGTTCGTGCCGAGTCCCGCGAGGGTGGGCCCGGCAAGGTTCTCCTTTCCGACCAGCTCTTTCAGCACGCGTGCGATGGTGCCCTTGCCGGAGCGGGACGGGCCGACGATGAGCAGGATCTTCTGCTGGTCGGTCCGGCCGGACAGGACGTAGCCGAACCACTCCTGAAGAGCGGCGATGGCGTCGGGGTCGTTCGGCCAGATCTGTACCAGGAAGCGTTCCCACGTCGGTGCCCTCGCGGCGGGGTCGTAGGCGAACGGGACGGAGACCAGGTTGAAGAACCCGGGCCCGTGCGGCAGCAGCGCGCGATCCCGGATCCTGAGCAGGCCGTTCTCACACGCCACCATCGGCCCACCATCCGCCGCGTTGTCGCCATCGATCCAGGCGGGAGCATCGGTGTCGGTGGGCAGCAGGGTGATGGCGCCCAACGCGTCGAGAAGGTTGCCGATCTTCTGCTTGGTGGGGGCCCAGTCGCGTTCCTCGAATTCCCCGTCCTTGACCGGGGCAAGGTAGACGGCGTGTTCGAGGCGGGTGTACATGGCCGCGCGTATCTGTGCTTCGTCCATCTCCCGCCAGCACGTTCCCGTCCAGTGCATCCAGGACGCGCGCCAGCGCCGGCGCACCAACTGTCCGTCCTCGCTCTGCCAGTCCGGCAGGAGGCGGCGAGCGACGGCCAGGGGGTTGGACGGCGGCGGGAGTTCCTCGCTCGGATCGTGGTCGGGGCGGGTGTCCATCATGCTGCGGTCCTCCCTTCCGGTGAGACACGGAACGGGCAGTTCTCACGGTGGTCTTCGTGGTCGGCGATCAGGGCCAGCACCCGGCGGTAGCCGATGGCGCAGCGGTCCCTGCCGCACAGGCACTTCGACGTGGCGGTGGGCACGGCGCCGCGCGGCGCTGTGATGGTGAGCCACGCGACGGGGTACCGGCCGTCTCCGGTCTGCGGCTCAGAGCGAAGAGGAGTTCGGACGCCCTTGCGGGCGGCGCCTTTCGGCTCGCCCACGGTCGGGCGGGGCTGGGACGGTCGGGCGGCGGGTAGCGCGGGCCGGGCGCCGGTGAGGCTCTTAGGGGCGAGGCGAGGGGTGGTCATGCCGCCCTCCGCTGTGGGGTGTTGTTTGCGATGGACCAGTCGAGTCCGCGCCGGATCACGTCGTCGTAGTAGTGCTGGGGCTGGGTGGCGTTGGCCCCCGCTGCCTCCCTAAGAGCCTGCTCGACCACGGGGCGGGTGAGGTCGCCGGACGCGATCAGCCGTCCCATGGCGCGTGCGGCTCGCAGCAGGGTGGCGTTGCGGGTGCCGTCGGCGGCCGTGGCCACGTTCCGGGTCTCGTTGGCGAGTGCTACATCCGCATATCTACGGGATTGCTCCACGATGGGCCCTGTGGGCGCCTGTGCGGGCTTGGGGGCCGGTTGCAGGATGGTTTGGAGCCAGGACGGCAGACAGGCCGTCACGGGGGCGCACAGAGCCTCGTACCGTCCGGTGGGGGTGAGGCTGCCCGCCGCTACGACGTAGCCGCCCCACGCACGGGTGTCGATCAACTGCCCTACGGTTCCTGCGGTGTTGGGGAGGCGGATGTCGTCGGGGGCGGTGAAGTACAGGTGCTCTCCGCCGCTCGCGGTCCGGGTTCGGTAGGTGTGGGGAACGGCGTGCCCGGCGCGCTCGCAGAGCGCTGCAAAGGTCGTCGCGCCGTCAGGCGCGTCCGAACTGCCCTTGTCCTTGGGTACGTCGAGGTCGACGACAAGTAGCCCGGAGGGGCCGGTGGCGATGCCTACGTTGAACGGGGCCTGTGTCCAGGCGGCTTGGATGCGGTCGGGGTCGGTGGTGGCGCGCTGCTCCCACTTCCGGTGGCCGCTCGCGCACGGCCCGGTACCGGTGCAGGCGCGTTCCCCGTGCAGAGCGGGGCGCTTGGTGCCGGGGCGCAGGGGGAAGACGTGCCAGCCGCGTGCGGCGGCGTCCAGCGCTGCGTGCAGCAGCGCTGATCGGGCGTCATGGGTCATGCTGGATGTCTCCAGTTCCTTGATGGGTGACTGGCTGGCAGGCGCGGCCCGGTCTTGGCGGAAGGGGTCGCGCCTGCGCTGTTGGGCAGGTACCTGGTCTGGGGGATGCCTGTGGAGTGGCTAGCGTTGGTCAGCACCGTGGTGGGAGGCGGGATCGCCACCGTGTCGGCCGGTGTGTTGGAACGCCGTCGTTGGCGGCGGGAACGGGGCGAGCAGCAGGCTGAAACCCGCCGGGTCTTGTACGGCTCGTATTTGGCGGCTGTGGCCAAGGCACGGCACACGATTAGCCTGATGGCCCGGGAGACGGAGACTCCGCTGGACCAGCGCAGGCGGGCGGTATGGGACGCGTTCGAGCCGTGCGTCGGCCTGCGATACGAACTGTCAATCGTCGCGCCACAGTCAGTCGTGGTCCCGGCAGAAGACGTGTTTCGCAGGCTTCAGGACCTGCTGAATTCTGTTTCAGCCGGGGTCATGGCAGATGGTGACGAGTACGCCAGGGGAAAGGCCCGCTACGGAGATGCCCACACTGCCCTGACGTCCGCGATGCGGTCCGACCTGGGGGCGGAGCCCTAGCTATGGAAGTGGTTGCGCTTGATCACGGCCTTGCGGATGTTGACCGTGGTCCCGCCCTTGTGGCCGCTCGCGCTGAACACCTGGACAGCGATCCACCCGCCGAAGATCACGGCGGCGAGGGTGATCAGCTGGGTGATGAGCGCGGTCAGGGCGGTGATGAACGTGGTGAGCAGGAGCAGTCCGCCGCACACGGCGAGGAACCCGACGCCCCCGAGGGCGACGTTCACCGCCGCGCGGGAGGCGGGCGGCTTGGCGGCGAGCGGTTCGGGCTGGACGGGGTTGAGGGCGTAGCCGGTGACCACGCGGCCGTCCGGGAGGACGACGCTCGCCACGCCCGGGACGTGGCCCGGCTGGACGGGAACGAGAGGCGCCGGGGTCACGGCGGCGGGTGTGATCGGGGTGGGCTGGTGGACTTCCACGACCCGCTCAGCGGGCGGACGGTGGACGTGTTCGGGGTACATGCGGAATCCCTTCCGGCGATGGGGCAGGGAGGCAGAGACACCCCCTGCCGGGTGCGCTGTGGAGGAGGTTTCAGGGGCGTTGACCTGCGGGCCTCCCTGCCTCCCTGAACGATCATTCGTGCAGGTCAGATCCAGGGAGGCAGGGCAGGGAGGCGTTCAGGGAGTTCTCCCTGCCTCCCTGACCCGGACGGGGTCGGCTCCCTGTCATCCGTCGGCGGAAGCGGAACCCTCGCCATCGCGGTTGGCGAGGGCGCGCGCGAGCCGGTCACGGCTGATGACCATGACGCCGTCGGACTTGTACGGCTCGGCTCCGGTGCCCTCCAGGACGCGCTTGAGGTCGAGGAACGACCAGCCGCCGTAGACGTCCTCGTTCAGCACCGCGAGCCGCTTGAGGACGTCCTGCGTGCGCACCCGGGAGGCCTCCCCGACCACGCTGGCAATGTCCGCGAGCGGGTCACGCTCCGCGCCCCGCTCGATGGCGTGCAGGGTGGTGACACCGTCGCGCATCGCCTTGGCGCGGTCGGTGATGACCTCGGCCGCGTCGTCGTCGATGTAGTGCGTGCGCACCGTGATCGACGACTGTCCGGCCGGAATGGTGATGCCGTCGGAGGCGACCACCAGGGTTCCCCGGTCCAGCCCCGGGCGCAGCAGGTTCGGGGCGGCGCCGCCGTCGACCGCCTTGTCCCCCAGCGCCATGCGGGCCTGCGACTCGGTGCCCAGCGCGAGCGAGGCACGCGTGTGGGCGCCCTCGCGGACCAGCTTGGGCAGGTTCTCGTTGGTCGGGTCCTGCGTGCCCTGCCACATCAGGACGTTGACCGCACGCCCCTGGTTGTGAATCTTGCGGACCGCCATGAAGTAGCGGGAGTTGGCCTTGGAGCCGCCGTAGGGCCGCTTGGCGTCGTCCTTGGCCGGGCACATGAACGCCACCTGCGCCTCATCCACCAGCACGATCAGCGGCGGGAACACGGTGCCGGGCGGCGCCTGGATGCGGCGGTTCATCTCATCCACCGCACCTTCGACCATCTCGGTCACCTGGATCACGTGCTCATCCGTCGGCCCCTGGATCAGGGTCGTGGCGACACCGTCGAACATGGCCCAGTCGCCGACGCCCTTGAGGTCGCCCATCAGGAACTGCACCGACTTGTCCAGCGACAGCCACAGGGCCAGGGAGCGCAGGGCGACGGTCTTGCCCTGGTTGGACAGGCCGGTGATGAGCAGGTGGCGCTGATACAGGCTCAGCGCGGCGGCGTCGCCGCGCAGGTCCTGTCCCCAGGGGGCGCGGCCCTTGGCGTAGTCGGCGGTCATGGTGTCGTCGGTGACCAGCGGCGACGGCCCGATCGGCTCATCCAGCGCGCCGGAGTCGGCAACCCACAGCCGCACCGTGCGCGCGGCCTGCGGGATGGTGATGAACACCTCATGCTCGTGCCGGGTCAGGTTCTCCGCGAGCTTGCGGCGCTTGGACTGCACCTCGTTCGTGGCCACCCCGGAGGGCAGGGTGACGTCGACTTCGACGCCGCATCCGGCAATCGTGATCGGCCCCAGCATGCTCGCGCCGGCGTCGCCCATCTCCTTGATGGCGTTGCGCAGGGCGGGGACGCCGAGGTCGCGCAGGGCCTTGACGACGATGGACGGGGTGATCGGCTCGCCCTCACCGTTGCGGACGTTCGCGGGCAGCGCCCAGTGGGGTGCGGCCTGCTGTTTGCTGCCGACCGACCACATGCCGAGCAGGGCGAGCAGGGGGCCGATGACGACCGCGTAGGGCCAGATGACCTGAACGATCCGGATCAGCGTGGCGATGAAGTCGATGATCGCCTTCAACGGCGTGATCACGTCGCCGACTTCCTTGGTGTTCAGCGCCATCACCACCCCGAGCGCGACCAGGAAACCGATGCCCATGCCGGTGCCGACGGCGGCGCCCCTGGCCACCTCTACGGGCGAGTGGAGGAGGTCCATGCGGCGGCGGTGGCGGGCCTCGCGGAAGCGCTGCAACCGCTCCTCCCACTCCTCCGCGACCTCGTAGTTTCCGGCGGCCTCGGCGGCGCGGAGCATGCGTTCGTAGCGGGCGCCGGTGCGGCCGTCCCAGGTGCGGCGGGCCATGATCCTGCCCCCGTTGAACGTGTACAGGCTGTGGCGGGCCACCGCGCGGGCGGCCGTCGTGGTGCTCTCGTGGGTGGCGGCGGACTTCAGGGCGCGGCCGGAGCGCACCCACAGCGGCACCCGGGCCGCCGACGGGGCGTCCGGCACTACGGTCAGCACGGTGGGGGCCGTGTCGCCGGTCGGGGCGTCGGTGGCCTTGTGGAGGTGAACCACGTTCTCGGTCATGCTGGAACTGCTCCTGACTGCCCCTTTCCGGGGCGGGAGTTGAGGGAGGAACGCGGGGTGGCCGGGTCCGTGGAAAGAGCGGCCACCCCGTTGTTGTGGCTGGTCAGAACCAGCCGGAAGACTTCCTCTTGGCCTTGGCGCGGGCGGCCTCGGTGATGAGGCGCTGACGCTCGGCGTGCAGGGCGGACAGCTCCGCGTTCAGCCGCATCTCGGCAGCGGAACCGGTGGTGTCCATCTGCTGCTCGGCACGCCCGGCACTGCGGCCGCGAGCGACCCGGTAGGCGCCGCCGGCCATGGCGCGCGCCATGGCGCGGCGCTCCGAGCTGTTCAGCGGCCACCATTCACCGCGCCGTACGGCTTCCAGCTTCTTCGCCGTCTTCTGGATCTCCTTGTCCAGGCGGCGGATATCGGCGTTGCCCATACTCAGCCCCTCCTCGGAGGTCTTGGGGTGAAGGCCGCAGGTCAGGCGGCGACACGTGCGGGGAGCGCGGCGGGTGCGAGGAAGCGGAGCGCGGCGATGGCCTGTTGCGGGACCACGCCGTTGCCGAGCGCTTTGAGCTGGGCGGAGCGGGACAGGCCGGGGACGGCGGTGACGTGCCCGGCGTCGAGGCCCATGAGCCATTCGACGAACGGCGGGTTCAGCCGTCCCATAGCGTCAGCTGGCCTGGGAGCGGGGCGGCCGATGACCTGCGCCCACCTTTCGACCGCCGTGGCGTACTGGCCCCAACGCTCCTGGCCGCGTCCGTCAGCGTCTGCCCATGTCCCCAGTCCGGGTTCGCTCCGCTGCTGCTCTTCGAGTCCGTCGCGGTCGGCGTCGGCAGCAGTTCCCCCACTTCGGCGGCCAGGCTCTTGCCGTGCGTGCCCGCTTCCTGCGAGGGACTGCGTTTGGTCTGCCGGTTCTCGTTCTCCGACGCGCGCGGGGTGGGCAGCAGGGAGACGACGTGGCGCAGGTTCATCCCGCCCTGCGCCGCGTGCCCGGGCCCGGTGTTCTCCGAGGTCGACGGGGTCGGCAGGAGCGAGCCGACGGCGGTCGGGAGCTGTCCCCGCTGCCCGCCGCCCTTCCAGTCCCGCGCGGC
>NZ_JBFALC010000060.1:0-60674 GCF_040656035.1 Streptomyces sp. NPDC050211 | reverse complement strand
GTCGCCGCGTCCGCCGCGGCCATGACCTGGCTGTGCTCGGCGCTCGCCCAGCAGGGCGCCGTGACCGCGACCCTGCCGCCGGGGCGGCTCGTGGCCGCGCAGTTCGCCGCTTCCGCCGCCAACCATGTGCTGCCCGCCGGGCTCGGCGCGGGCGCGGTCAACCTCCGCTTCCTCATGCGCTGCGGCATGTCGGCCGGGCGCGCGGCGACGGCCCTCGCGGTGAAGGCGTCCGTGAGCGGCGTGGTCCGCGGCGCCCTGATCGCCGTACTCGCCCTGTCCTGCCCGGGAGTTCTGCTGGTGCCGTCCCTGTCCGGGGGAGGCGTGGCGGTCGTCATCCTCGTGCTCGGCGCGGCGGCGGTCCTGCTGTGCGACGGGCGCTGCCGACGGGTTCTCGTCGCCGTGGTGGCCGACATCCGGGCCGTCCACGCGCGGCCTCGGCGTGCGGCGGCCCTGTGGGGCGGGTCGCTGGCCTTCGCCGTGCTGCACTGCGCGGTGCTGATCGCGGTCACCCAGGCCGTGGCGCTGCCGCTGTCCCCGGCCAGGGTGGCGCTGCTCTATCTCGCCGCGAGCAGCGCCGCCGCCCTACTGCCCACCCCCGGCGGTCTCGGCTCCCTCGACGCCGCGCTCGCCTTTGCGCTCACCTCCGCCGGCGCTCCGGCGTCCGGGGCCGCGTCCGCCGTGCTCGGCTACCGGCTGCTGACCATGTGGCTGCCGCTCGTTCCGGGGCTGCTGGTCCTCGGGCTGCTGATCCGGCGCAAGGCGCTGTGAGGAGTTTCCGGCACGCCGGGTTCAGGTAGGAGTCGTCCATCGGGGTTCCGACGCGAGGGGGAGTGCGATGGCAGGCGAGGAGACCGGTGGCCGGCTGGGGGAGGAGTTCTTCACCCCGGGAGGCTCGTCCTTCACGGCGTTCCTGGCGGCGTACCGCCCCGAGTTGCTGAGCACCCGCAGCCCGCTCCCGGACAGCCTCCAGGCCGACCCGGACCGCGTTCCGCACGGCACCACGGTCCTCGCCCTCAGCTTCCGCGACGGCGTACTGATCGCGGGAGACCGCAGGGCCACCATGGGCAACCTCATCGCCCAGCGCGACCTGGAGAAGGTGCACCCGGCCGACGACTACACGGCCGTCGCCTTCGCGGGCACGGTCGGCCTCGCGCTGGACATGGTGAAGCTGTACCAGGTCGAGCTGGCGCACTTCGAGAAGATCGAGGGCACGGCGATGAGCCTCAACGCGAAGGCACGCCGCCTCGCCGGCATGATCCGCGACAACCTCGGCCAGGCCATGCAGGGCCTCGCCGTCGTCCCGCTCCTCACCGGCTACGACCCGTCCGCCCCCGAGGGCGAGCGGGGCCGCATCTTCAGCTTCGACGTCGCCGGCGGCCTGTACGAGAAGACCGACTTCCACGCCGAGGGCTCCGGATCCCCGTACGCCCGCGGCGCGTTGAAGAAGCTCTTCCACCAGGGCATGTCCCGCCGCGACGCGGCCCTGGCCGCACTCCAGGCGCTGTACGACGCCGCGGACGACGACTCCGCGACCGGCGGCCCCGACATCAACCGCCGGATCTTCCCCATCGTCTCGGTCATCACCGAGGAGGGTTTCGAGCGGCTGGCCGAACCGGAGACGGAGGAACTGAGCCGCGAGATGGTCGAGCAGCGCCGCGGGAGCCCGGACGGACCGACCGCGACGGTCTGACGACGGACCCACACGGCCCCTGACATCGGCCTTTCCCCGACCATGGTGAAGACCTGCCACGGGCTTTACTGCACATCGATTGCAAGTACCGCAGGATGGCGGAAGGCTGCGCAGTGCGGCCGTGCACCGACAGAAAGCCCCTGATGACGGCCGCCCCTGATTCCGCTCCACACCTCCCCGCCACGCCTTCCGCGCACGGCTCGGCCTGGCACCGCGTCCGCACTTCCATGACGCGGCAGGAGTGGATCAGGGTCGGGGGCATGGCCGCCTTCATCCTGGCCCTGCATGTGATCGGCTGGTTCACCCTCGTCGCCCTGGTCGCCCCTGAGCACTACAGCATCGGCGAGCGGTCCTTCGGCATCGGGATCGGCGTGACCGCGTACACGCTCGGCATGCGGCACGCCTTCGACGCCGACCACATCGCGGCCATCGACAACACCACCCGCAAGCTGATGGGCGACGGGCAGCGCCCGCTGTCCGCGGGGTTCTGGTTCTCGCTGGGCCACTCCAGCGTCGTCTTCGCGCTGGCCTTCCTGCTCTCCCTCGGCGTGAAGACCCTCGCCGGACCGGTCCGCGACGACGACTCCCACCTCCACGACATGACCGGCCTGATCGGTACGACCGTCTCCGGTGCGTTCCTCTACGTCATCGCCGCGCTCAACCTGGTCGTGCTGGCCGGCATCTGGAAGGTGTTCCGCCGGATGCGCTCGGGCCACTTCGACGAAGCCGCGCTGGAGGAGCAGCTCGACAACCGCGGCTTCATGAACCGCCTCCTGGGCCGCGTCATGAAGTCCATCACCAAGCCGTGGCAGCTGTATCCAATGGGCCTGCTCTTCGGCCTGGGCTTCGACACCGCGACGGAGGTCGCCCTGCTCGTCCTGGCAGGTTCGGGCGCCGCGTCCGGGCTGCCCTGGTACGCGATCCTGTGCCTGCCCGTCCTCTTCGCCGCCGGGATGTCCCTGCTCGACACGATCGACGGCGCCTTCATGAACCTCGCCTACGGCTGGGCCTTCTCCCAGCCCGTCCGCAAGGTCTACTACAACCTCACCGTCACCGGCCTGTCCGTGGCCGTCGCCCTCCTCATCGGCACCGTCGAACTCCTCGGCCTCCTCGCCGACAACCTCCACCTCCACGGCCCCTTCTGGACCTGGATCAGCACCCTCGACCTCAACACCCTCGGCTTCGCCATCGTCGGCCTCTTCGTCGCCACCTGGATCATCGCCCTGCTGGTGTGGAGAATCGCCCGCATCGAGGAGAAGTGGACGGCGGACTGACTCCCTGCTCCCGCTTCACGCGCGCAGACCCAGCTCTGCCCGCCACTTGAGGATCTGCTGCTCGGGATCCCCGGTGTAGGACCAGGGCGTGCGGGCGGCGCGTCGGCCGACCAGCTGCAGCAGCGGTGCTCCGATGTCCGGGAGGCCCGCGAGACAGGCCGCGTGGGCCAGGTAGTGGAGGTCACGCAGCTCGCCGGGGACGACGGCGCCGTCTGCGCGGCCCATGATCCAGCGCTCCCAGGTGCGGCGTACGTCGCTGACGGCGCCGTCGTGGTTCCAGTGCTGGCTGAGCATCACCGCGGCGTGCCGGCCCTTCGCGGCGTCGAGGGCGTAGCGGAACTCCTCGACCCGGGCGTACTGCACCAGCACCGGCAACGCGCAGCCGTGCGGTGCCGCGCCGGCCGCGTCGCGGGCGAAGTCGTACATGAGGCCGTGCGTGCCGTGCCAGCGGGACGAGTAGTAGTGCAGCACTTGGAGATGGCCCTCCACGCTGTACGGGTCTCGCCGGTGCAGTTCGTCCCACCAGCGGGCCAGCTCCTGCCGCCGTACGCCCGACGGATACAGCCGGGCGACGGAGATCAGGGAGATCCACGGCGTGGGGTCCTCCGGGTACGCCTCGGCGGCGTGCAGGCACGCGGTCACCGCGGCGTCGGTGCGGCGCTGGTCGATCGGTACGCCCCGGCCCGCCGCGATGGCCAGGTTGAACGCCCGGGTGGTCTCCGTCGCCGCCCGCAGCACCAGCGCGTCCGCGCTGCGCGGCTCGGCGGCCAGCCACGACTCGACCGTGGAACTCCTCGCGCACGCCTGTGCGAGCGCCCGCACGCGGTGGCCGCGCGCCAGCCAGTCGGCGCCGGTGGTCCGCAGCAGGTCCCTGACGCCCTGCCAGCGGCCGATGACGATGTCCTGGCGGGCGGCGGTCAGCGGCGCGTCCCCGCAGTCGGGGTCGAAGTCGAGGGTGAAGTGGTCTCGCGCCATCGGGATCTCTCTCAGAAGTCGGTGGGGAGACCCTCGTGGACACGCGCCTGCTCGTCCGCGCGGCTTTCGGGCACGTAATCCACGGTGACGGTACGGCTGGCGTCGAGTTTCGCGGGGTGGTAGTAGTCGCTGCCCTGCCGCCAGTACCAGAGCATCGGGATCAGCCCGACGGCGAGTCCGCCGATGCCGATCACGATCGCCGGGGTGCTCAGCTCGCCCAGCGACTCGATGAAGATCCAGAACATGAAGAGCGCGCCGAGCAGTGGCCACACGCCGCCGAGGAGGAAGTTCGCGGGGGACTTAAGCAGCATCTTGCGGTAGGCGACGACCACGGCGAGCCCCGCGAGACCGTAGTAGACGGCGATCTGCAGACCGATCGCCGAGATGGCGTGGCCGAGGATGTCACCGACCGTGCCGAGCGCGTTGGAAGCGATGATCATCAGCAGCGCCACCGCGCCCACCACCGCGATCGCCACCCACGGCGTGTTCCAGGTGCGGTGCACCCGGCCCAGCGCGGAGGGCAGCGTACGGTCGCGGCCCATCGCGAACAGCGAACGCGTCACCTGGATCAGCGTCGTCTCCAACGTGGCGATGGTGGACAGCATCACCGCCACGATCAGCAGCTTGCCGCCCCAGCCGGGCCAGATCTCCTCGCCCAGCACGGCAAGGACGTTGGAGTCGTTCTCCTGGATCTGCCGCGTGGACAGCAGGACGTTCACTGCGATGGTGAACGCCTCGAAGAGCAGGAAGACGATGCCGACCCCGATGAGCCCGGCGATTCCCGTCGTACGACGGCTGTTGCGGGTCTCCTCGCTGAGGTTGCTGGTGACGTCCCAGCCCCAGTAGTAGAACGCGGCGATCAGCGCGCCCGACGCGAACCCCGACACGCCGTCGAAATGGCTGAAGCCGAGCCACGACCAGTCGAAGGCCCGCGCATGGCCGGAGTGAAAGACGGCGAGCACCACGAAGAGCGCCAGGATGACGAGTTCGACGCCGGACATGACCAACTGCGCCCGGACGGTGAGCCGGGCGCCGCCGAGCACCACGAACAGCATGAGCAGGAACCAGGCCGCCCCGACCAGCGTGGACAGCATGGTGTTGTCGGCGAGTTGCTCGTCGAAGAGCGCCAGCGTCAACGACCCGGCGGGCAGCGAACCGGCCACCATGAAGATGGTCGCCGAGATCACCAGCGCCCAGCCGCTGATGAATCCGAGAAAGGGATGCAGCGTCCGCCCCACCCAGGAGTAACTGGCGCCCGCGTTCACATCGATCCGGCTGAGATAGCTGAACGCCAGCGCGATGCCCAGCATGGGTATCGCGCAGTACAGCAGGGCCGCGGGACTCGCCACCCCCACCGAACCCACCAGGACCGCCGTGGTCGCCGCGATCGAGTACGCCGGCGCGCTTCCCGCGACCGCCATCACCACGGTGTCGAACGTGCTGAGGGCATTGGCCTGGAGCCCTCTGCCCCTGCTGTTGCTCATGCGTGCGCTGCTTTCGGTCGTGCACGCCGCCCCGGGCATGCCGTGGCGGCGTAAGGGTGGGGGGTGAACCCGCCGCGCACCGGCGAGGGTTGACCTCACTGGCACGGACGGCACAAGGGGGGCGGCGGATACCGGCAGCGTTGTGTCGGCAGATGGTCACGCCTTGTGTGCACGTGATGATAGCCCCACCCGACGACCACTCAAGTCGCGTGTCTCAATCGGTATTCAGGCTCTTTCAGCGTCCACCGAGGAGTCCGGCTGATGATCCGTGTCAGTCCCCGATCCGGTCGATCTGCCGCAGCTTGTTGGTCGCGTCCAGGGCGGCGACCTTGTACGACTCCGCGAGCGTCGGGTAGTTGAACACCGCGTCGACCAGATAGTCCACGGTGCCGCCGCAGCCCATCACGGACTGCCCGATGTGAATCAGCTCGGTGGCCCCGGCGCCGAAGCAGTGCACTCCCAGCAGGGAGCGGTCCTCGGGGGACACCAGCAGCTTCAGCATGCCGTGCGAGTCGCCCACGATCTGCCCGCGGGCCAGCTCCCGGTACCGGGCGACGCCGACCTCGAACGGCACGGAGTCCTCGGTGAGTTGGTCCTCGGTCCGGCCGACGAAGCTGATCTCCGGGATCGTGTAGATGCCGATCGGCTGCAGGTTGTGCATCCGGCCCACCGGCTCCCCGCACGCGTGATACGCCGCCGCGCGCCCCTGCTCCATCGACGTGGCGGCCAGCGCCGGGAAGCCGATGACGTCGCCGACGGCGTAGATGTGCGGAACCTCCGTGCGGTAGTGCTCGTCGACCTTGATCCGGCCGCGCGGATCGGCGCTCAGGCCCGCCTTGTCGAGGTCGAGTTCATCGGTGAGGCCCTGCCGGCCGGCCGAGTACATCACCGTGTCGGCGGGGATCTTCTTGCCGCTCTCCAGAATGGTCAGCGTGCCGCGCGGATGACGCTCCACGGCGGCGACGGTCTCGCCGAAGCGGAACGTGACGGCGAGGTCCCGCAGGTGGTACTTGAGCGACTCGATGATCTCGACGTCGCACATGTCGAGCATCGCGGCCCGCTTCTCGACGACGGTGACCTTGCTGCCGAGCGCGGCGAACATGGAGGCGTACTCCATGCCGATGACTCCGGCGCCGACGATGACCATGGAGCGCGGTACGCGTTCGAGGGTGAGGACGTTGTCCGAGTCCATGATCGTCCGGCCGTCGAACTCGACACTGTCCGGGCGCGCGGGCCGGGTGCCGGTCGCGATCACGATGTGCTCCGCGCTGAGCAGCCGCTCATGGCCGGTGACCTCGCGCAGGGCCACGGTGTGGTCGTCGATGAAGTGGCCGGTGCCGGCGTACAGGGCGATGTGGTTGCGGGAGAGCTGGTTACGGATGACGTCGACCTCGCGGCTGACCACGTGCTGGGTGCGAGCGGTCAGATCGGCGACGGTGATGTCCTCCTTCAACCGGTAGCTCTGCCCGTACAGATCGCGCTGGGTGAGCCCGGTGAGGTAGAGCACCGCCTCGCGCAGCGTCTTGGAGGGGATGGTGCCGGTATGGATGGAGACCCCACCGACCATGTCGGGGCGGTCGACGACGGCGACCCGGCGGCCGAGCTTGGCCGCGGCGATGGCGGCCTTCTGGCCACCCGGACCGGATCCGATGACAAGCATGTCGAAGTCGGGCACCTCCGGAGTCTGTCAGCCGGACGACCTCTCGCGAAAGAGTGACCCGGCAAGCACCTGCTCGGGCGGGGCCACCGTAAGTCCCTGAGGACGGTGGGAAGTTACGCCCGCCGCTGCGCCAACCGGCCTCGCGGCGCGATAATGCCCCCATGGGCCATCGACTCGGTGACGTGAGCGCACCCGCCCGGCTGGCCGACCCCGACGAGGGCATCGGCCGCGACGAGCTGGCCCTCGCCACCCGCAACCACGGACTGCCGCTCGAGGCGCTGCGCTACGACATCACGCCGCCGGGCCTGCACTACGTCCTCACGCACTACGACATCCCGTACGTCCCCCAGGACGAGCCCTGGACCCTGGCCATCGGCGGCCTGGTCGACCGCCCGCTCCGTCTCGACCTCGCCGACCTCCGGTCGTTTCCCCAGGTCACCACCCGCGTCACGCTGGAGTGCGCGGGCAACGGCCGCGCCCTGCTGACGCCCCGGCCGGTGAGCCAGCCCTGGCTCGTCGAGGCGGTCGGCACCGCCGACTGGACCGGCGTACCGCTGCGGCTGCTGCTCGCGGAGGCGGGCCTTGCCTCCGACGCGGTCGACGTGGTCTTCACCGGCGCCGACCACGGCATCGAGCGCGGCGTCGAACAGGACTACCGGCGCGCGCTGCCCGTGGACGCGGCCACGGGCGCCGACCCCGAGGTGCTGGTGGCGTACGCGATGAACGGCGCACCGCTGCCGCCCCAGCACGGCAGCCCGCTGCGCCTCGTCGTGCCCGGCTGGTACGGGATGGCGCATGTGAAGTGGCTGCGCGAGATCACCGCCACCGACACACCGTTCACCGGCTTCCAGCAAGCCGTCGCCTACCGGCTCAGGCAGCACCCCGGGGACGAGGGCGACCCGGTCACCCGTATCGCCCCCCGCGCCCTGCTGGTCCCGCCCGGCTTCCCGGACTTCATGTCCAGAACCCGCATCGTCCGGCCGGGCCCGGTCACCATCGAGGGCCGCGCCTGGTCCGGCCAGGCACCGGTCACCCGCGCCGAGGTCAGCACCGACGCCGCACACACCTGGCACACGGCCGAGCTGACACCGGACGACGGCCACCGCTGGGCCTGGCGCCGCTGGCACTTCACCTGGACGGCAACCCCCGGCGAGCACGTCCTCAGCGCCCGAGCCACCGACACCGAGGGCCACACCCAGCCGCTTGAGGCCCCCTGGAACCGCGGCGGCTTCGCCAACAACCTGGTCCAGCGGGTACCCGTGCTGTGCGTAGCCGCTGACGACGCCGCAAGTTAGCGCCCCGCAGGGGCGCGGGGCTGCATTGAATTATGCGGCTCCGCCGCGCGGGCGCGACCAGCCACGACGGCGCCGCAGACGACCGACGGCGCTATCGCGGCACCCCCAGCGGAGCGTTACGGCAATATCTTGTCGAGTGCCGCAGGCCCCTCCTTCGCCAGCTTCCGCTTCGCCCACTCCATATTGCGCGGCGTGATGTCCTTGCCGGAGGCAAGCACCAGGTCCTCCGGCGACACATCCGTGCCGGTGCGGGCGTGGAGCAGGTCGTCCGGGGTGGCGCGGTCCTCGGACGGCCCCGACGCTGACTGTGACGTCGTCATGATCTCTGCTCCTCGGGTCCGGGTCGCTGCTACGGCCCCGCTGCGTTCATCGGGTCCACTATCACCATCGATCCCGGCGGCCCGCCCTGCATCCGGAGGCGCCGACGGATGTGCCCAGAGGGCCCGGAGAAGCGCATGTGACGCCCGGTGCGCGGCCGCTAGAACGGCGTCAGCGTCAGCCGCACACCCGTGGGCGCCGTGTCCTGGATGTACGACGCGAAGTCGGCGACGTCGTCGAAGGCGAAGCCGTAGGCCTTGCCGTCCTCCGTGGCCGCGTGCATCGCCTTGGCGTAGTGGTTGGTCAGGCCGGTCGTGTAGAAGGACGCGGGATCGGTGACCGGCTGGGCCGCGTCGGCGACCAGCGTCGAGCGGTTGAAACCGGCGCCGAGGACGGCGGCGACGGGACCGGTCGTGCCGTCGTTGGGCGCGGCGAGGCTGCCGTCGCAGAAGAGCACGTCCCGGGTCGACGGCTTGGCGAAGGACACCGCCGCAGGCCCCTCGAAGGCGAGCTGGTCACCGCGGACCCGCCCGGTGAAGGTGCCTGCGTTGGTGGTGACCTTGAGGTCACGCCCGGCGTACGTGCTCCACACCTCGTCGATGTACGGGGCGAGGTAGTCGTCCGCGAACAGGCCGGCGTCCAGACCGTGACCGGGCGCGATGACGCGCGTGTCGTCCACGACGAGGGACCCGAAGCCCTCGGTCTCCCGGACGGCGGCGAAGGCGGCCGCACGGCCTCCGTCGCGCAGCGTGCCGGTCGTCTGGTCCTTGGCGCCGGTCAGCCGGATGCTCAGCGGCACGCTGAACATGTCGACCATGGTCGTGTTGCAGAACATGCCGGCCGCGTTGTACGTGAACTCGGCGCAGTCGTGCAGCACCGGGTAGTTGGGGTCGGACTCGACCCAGCCCGCCGGGTACTGCAGCGCGGCGTTGCCGTTGCCGTCCGTGACCGCCTTGAGCTTGAGCTTCTCGCCCAGGGACACATAGATGCGGCCCGACATGTACGGCAGGGTCAGCCGGGTCTCGCCGCTGCCGGCCAGGCTGATCGCGTAGTCGGTGAAACCGTCGGCGCCGTTGTCGGAGGCGGCGATCGGTGCGAGGGTGCCGTCGGGCGTGACGCGGACCTGCTTGCCGTCCTGGTTGCCGACGATGTAGACGTGGACGGAGGCGTTGTCGAAGGAACCGCTGTTGTTGACGAGCGTCAACGGCAGGGCGCCGTCCGCCGCCTTCGTGGTGTCGCCGGCGAGTGCGTGGGGGGCGATCGCGGCGACGCCGGGCGCGGCCACTGCCGCTCCCGCGAGAGCGAGCAGGAACCTGCGACGGCCGAGGGTGCGCTGGTGACGGGGTGTCATGTGGGGCTGTCTCCCGTGTAGTTGACGAAGATCTGAGAGCGCTCTCAGTCGCATCCCTTTTACCTCTGGCCACTTGGGCAGGTCGATGGGTGGCACGATCACTTAATCCACGAATAAGGCGCGCTTAAGCGACCTCCCCGCGGCGGCTGTTGTGAGGGGAAAAGCGATGGACGGGCCCGGCGGAGCCCCGTACCGTGTGACGCCACGCCCCGAGTTGGCCGGAAGGAGGCGAGCGCCGTGCAGTTCACCACCACCGCCCCGCGCTCCCTTTCCGTTGCCCCGGCGTGCTTCGTGTGACCGACCGGGAGCGCTCCCCGCAGGACATATCCCGGAGGAATCCGTGACCGACCTGGTCATCCGTACGCTCGACGAGAGCGACGCCCATCTTTTCGACACGGCCCCCGACCCGCTGGGCGCCCGCGAGGCCCACCGGCTCACCCACCACCGCCCCGACTGGAAGCGGGTGGCGCTGCGCGACGGCAGGGTCGTCGCCCGCGCGGCCTGGTGGGGCGGCCCCGACGACACCGAGCCCCTCAGCATCAACTGGTTCGACGTGGCCGACGGCGAGGAAGAAGCCGGAGCCGAACTCCTGCGCACAGCGCCCTGGCAGGTCGAGGAACTGGAGTTCAACCTGCCCGGCGGCTGGCGCGACACGCCTCAGCTGCGTGCGGCTGCCGAGGCCCGCTTCACGGCCGTACGAGCCGCCGGGTTCGAGCTGTTGGTGGAGCGCTTCCTCTACCGCTGGACCCCCGAGTGCGGGCTGCCCGAGCGCCCCGGACGCCTGCTCTTCGAGCCCGAGCCGGACGACGCGGTCTTCTACGACGCCCTCCGCCGCATCCACTCCGCCACCCTCGACGCCCACGCCCGAGCCGCCATCGACTCAGGCGGCATCGACCAGGCGGCGCAGGAGGAACTCGACTTCTTCCACTGGTGCCCCTCACCCCGGGAATGGTGGCAGGTCGCCCGCACGCGCGCGGGCGATCCGGTCGGCATCCACATCCCGGCCCACAACCCCTCCGGCCCCTGCATCGGCTTCATCGGCGTCCTGCCCGAACACCGCGGACACGGCTACGCCTACGACCTGCTCGTAGAGTGCACCCGCTTCCTCGCCGAACAGGGCGCCGACTTCATCTCCGCAGCAACGGACCAGGGCAACTTCCCGATGGCGGCGCACTTCGCCAAGGCCGGGTATCCGGTGGTGCGGGAACGGATCAACTTCCGGACGATCCAGACGTAGGCCCGGATTGGAGCGCCCCGAAGGGGCGCGGGGCTGCATTGAATTATGCGGCTCCGCCGCGTGGGCGCGACCAGCCACAACGGACCCGCAGCTGACGCACCGGGCCCAGCGGAGCGCTAACTGTGCTGTCTCATGACGTTGGTTCCACGGCGTCGTCGAATGTGAGCTGCTGTGGGCCGGCCTCGACCGGCCCCGGCGGCTCGTCGAACACCACGCGTTAGTCGCTCCCGGCGGTCCGGCTGATCGGCGGTCGGCCTCCGAGCGCGGCGTGGGAACGCTCGTGGTTGTAGTAGTTCAGGAAGTCGGCGAGCGACTCGTGAAACGACGAACTCCCCTTGCTGCCTGGCTGGCACCTCGCCCCGCTGGCCCGCTGGCCAGAATCGAAGAGGGAGGGGCGCACCGGGTGGCCCGCAGCATTGATGGCGACTTCCTGCGTCGGATAGCGAACGCAGATGCGCCAAGGCCCGCCGCGAGGGCCTCTTCCCCGACCTGATCGACACCGCCCGGGAGGTCCGTGTCGCGGAGATGCCCGGTCGGTTCGGCCTCGACCGCACCGAGGGCCAGGAGTACGCCCTGTACGTCGCGGCGGAGAAGGACACCCTGCGAGCAGCTGACCGGCTGACTCGCCGACGCGGGCGTCCCGGTTGGCTTCGTTCAGGTTTGGCGGCAGCACTTGTGCATGAGTTCCGGAGGCAGTTTCTCGGGCAAGGATGCGGACACTACGTGCAAGCTCGGCAAGGACACCTGGTTCCCTGGTACGCCGCGTGGGCCAGGCGGGCCCCGCGCACGCGGCCGAATGCCGCCTTGCCCGTGCAGGCCACGCTGGTCATTGTCGGTGGCATACCCACACGGTGACTACCTCGTTCGGAGACCGCTATGTTGCGGGTGCACTTCACTGCTGAGGACATCGCGCGGCTGCGTGTCGCGGCCGCCCCCGACCCCCTGTGGGAGATCGCCAACAGTTTCCAGATCCTGATCGGCAGGGACAGCCTGCTGGTGTTCGGCCAGTGGCGCAGCCGGGTCCGGCCGCGCCTGATCCGGGACAGCGCTGCGCTGCTGACCGCGCTCCTGCCGCCCCACGGCTACTCCCCGGACTTCCTCACGCCCGACCTGGGCGGCTACCCGGACCTGGAGAGCGCCGTCGACACCGTGCTCCGCACCCCGAAGACCACCCTGCGAGGCGACTTGTCCAGGCTCGTCGCGTCGCCCACCAGGCCGAAGCCGCCGCCGTCGGCGACCGGTCTGCGGGCCCTGGCGGGCGGGGAGCCCGAAGCGCTGCACGACCTGGGCGCCGCCCTGCACGGTTACTACCGGCGGGCGCTCGATGAGTTCTGGCCGCCCATCTGCGCACAGGTGGCCGCCGACGGCGCGCTGCGTGCCAGGGCGGTGCTCACGGGTGGCACCGAGGGACTGCTGGCGAGTTTTGAGCCGGTCATGCGATGGCGGCCGCCCGTGCTGGAGGTCGACTACCCGGTCGACCGCGAACTGCGGCTCGACGAGCGGGGACTGTTGCTGCAACCGTCCTTCTACTGCGTCCGAAGACCGGTCATGCTCGCCGCGCCCTCGCCCGGCCGGACGCCGGTCCTCGTCTACCCGATCCAGCACATCCTCGGTTGGGCCCAGGGGCCCGATGCCGCCTCCGCCGGTGTGAGCCTGGGCGACCTGATGGGCCGTACCCGCGCCGCCATCCTGGAGGACGTCGTGGCCGGCCGCACCACCGGCGAACTCGCGGATCGGTTCGGCATCTCGGGTTCTGCCGTGAGCCAGCACACCGCCGTCCTGCGCCGGGTCGGACTGCTGCTGAGCATGCGCCGCGGCAAGTACATGCTGCACACGACCACCCCTGCGGGGCTCGCTCTCCTGAACGGCGCGTTCCACACACCGCCCGACAACCACTGGACGGATTCCGTTTAAGGCAGGGCTTCAACGTGTGGCGCCGGTGCCGTCGGCTGTCCCAACCTGGAGCGGCGAAGGGCTGGGACGGTCGCGGGGGAGGCATCACCCGCCCCGCAGTCCTCAGACCCGGACCAGGTCCGTGACCACCGACCGCACATGAATCGGGGAAACTCATGCTGATCCGCAAGATGGCAGGCGCAGCCGCAGCCTGTACCGCCGTCGCCGCACTCGCCCTGACCGGTCCCGGCGCCGCGTCCGCCGCGCCGGCTTCCATGGAGGGCGGCCGGGCCGTCGCCCCCACCGGTACTCCTCCCACGACCAGTGGGCCTACCACCACCTCCGCCACCTCCGCCGACGCCGTCGCGGCCGGCTGCTGGTACAGCGCCTCCCACTGGTGGTGCAACAACATCTCCGGCGCCCCCGTCTACGCCAGCGGCACCTCCACCGTCGTCGGGTACATGTGGTCCAACCCGTCCTGGTTCATCTGCCGCTCCGACAACGGCGGCTACGTCGGCGGTCCACACCCCTACCGGTGGGAGTGGACCCAGGCCGACAACGGGAACTGGGGATGGATGAAGGACACCTGGATCTCCAGCGAGACGGACCCGCTGCCCGTCTGCTGACCCCGCACGACCGTCGGCGCCCTTGCCCCGCGAACGCCCCGCCCCGCGCGGGGCGTTCGTCTAGGAGGGCGGCCACCGCTACGTCGTCCTCAGCGACGCCCTGGTTCGCACGCCCGAGGCGTGTTCGTGACAGTGCAGCCGTCTGCCGGAGTGCGCGAACTTCCCGTGCCCGTGGCCCACCGCCGATCATCAGCGCGACGACCTGATGCGGATCCTCCTGGAAACTCCTGTCGCCCATCCCGCAGCCAACTGACACGGCCGTGACACCAATGTCATGAGATGGCACAGCTAACGCAACTCCGCCTCGGCCGCCGCCAGAATCTCCGTGACCCGCAATGCAAACCCGGCGTCGCACGCATGCGGCTGCCCCGTACGGGCGGCGGTCCGCAGCGCGTCGGCCGCCCGCGTCAGCGCGGCCACCGCCCCCTCCGCGCCCTCCGGCAGCAACGTCACTCCGGCCTCGCCCCGCAGCTCGACCTCGGCCCCGCCCGCCGCGGGCGGGGCCGTGAGGCTCAGCGTCAGTGTGCTCGACGCGCCGCCGGCGTGCTCGAGGACGAGATGCGCGGTGTCCCCGGGACCGGACGCCACGGCCGCCACCCGTCGTACATCGCCCAGCACCGGCAGCAGGACGGACAGGGCGTGCGGGCCGACGTCCCACAGCGCGCCCTTCTCCCGACGCCACGGCGTGGCGAACGGGCTGTCACTGGTGAACACCGAACCCAGCCACTGGGCCCGTGCTGTGAACCAGCCCCCTCGCTCCGCCTGTTCGGTGATCCATGCCTCCGTACGGGTCTGGAACCGGGTGGTGAAGAAGACCACCGAGGCGACACCGGCCTCCCGCACGGCCTCGACGACCGTCCGCCCCTCCTCGACCGTCAGCGCGAGGGGCTTGTCCAGCAGCAGATGACATCCGGCCCGGGCGGCCCGCGCGGCGAGCCCCGCCTGGACGTCCGGAGGCAGGGCGACCGCGACGGCGTCCACATCGGCGAGCAGGGCGTCGACATCGTCGTACGCCCGCGTCCCGTGCCGTTCGGCCAGTTCCTTGGCGGCCTCCGGACGACGGCCCCACACGCCGGCGAAGTCCAGGTCGGGGTGGTCGCTCAGGGCGGGTGCGTGAGCCATCTGTGCCCAGGGGCCGGTGCCGAGCAGTCCTATGCGCATGCCGTCGCCTTTCCGCGATGCCGAGCCGGTGCCGGGCGAGCCTCGCACATGGACCCGGCCAGGGAGCAACCCGGTCGACGCAAAGACGCACGCGAGCGCGGATTGAGTGGCTCGGGTGCTGAATGCGTTCTCTTTCTTCTATTGGACTGCTGGCGGCGGGCCCGTAAGGCTAAGGGGTGATCCGCCACGACAGCCGAAAGGTCACGACCACATGCACACTCGCCGCATCGGTGACGTCGACGTCAGCGCGATCGGCCTGGGCGGTATGCCCATGTCGATCGAGGGGCGACCGGACGAGGCCCGGTCTCTCGCGACCATCCACGCCGCGCTCGACGCCGGCGTGACGCTGATCGACACGGCGGACGCCTACCACCTGCACGCCGACGAGGTCGGCCACAACGAGACGCTGATCGCCAAGGCCCTCGCCTCCCACGACCGGGGAGCGGACGTCCTGGTCGCCACCAAGGGCGGCCATCTGCGCCCCGGCGACGGCAGCTGGACCCTGGACGGCAGCCCCGAGCACATCAAGGCGGCCTGCGAGGCGTCCCTGCGCCGGCTCGGTGTGGACGCCATCGGCCTCTACCAGTTCCACCGCCCCGACCCGCGCGTGCCCTACGCCGAGTCCGTCGGCGCGGTGCGCGATCTGCTGGACGACGGCAAGATCCGCATGGCGGGGATCTCCAACGCCGACCCGGACCAGATCAAGCAGGCGAACGAGATCCTCGGCGGACGCCTGGTCTCCGTGCAGAACCAGTTCTCCCCGGCCTTCCGCTCCAGCGAGCCGGAGCTGCGCCTGTGCGACGAGCTCGGCATCGCGTTTCTGCCCTGGAGCCCGCTCGGCGGCATCGCCCGTTCCGGTGAACTCGGTTCCGTCCACGCGCCGTTCGCCCGCATCGCCGGGGCCCACGGCGTTAGCCCGCAGCGGGTCTGCCTGGCCTGGATGCTCGCCAAGTCGCCGGTCGTCGTACCGATCCCGGGCGCAAGCCGGCCGGAGACGATCTGTGACTCCTGCGAGGCGGCGAATCTGGAGCTCACCCCCGAGGAGATCGCCGAGCTGGACGCAGCCTGAGCCGAACGCCGCTACCGGACCCGGTCACCGTGGCGTTCGCCAAGTCCTTCATCAGGAGGGCCGGTTCGCCGGTGGGCTGGTCGCGCGGGTCGCCGGGTCCCTAGGATGTATCCCCAGTCAGGCCAGTCCAGTTGGCGCGGCAACGAGGCCGGGGGAACGATGCACACCGACAAGCAGCTGTCCACGTCGATCGACGCCGATGTGCCGACCGCCGCCCGGATGTACGACCACTACCTGGGCGGCAAGGACAACTACGCCGCCGACCGCGCGGCCTGCGCGGAACTCGACAAGGTCGTGCCCAGCACCCGCCGGCTCGCCGTCAACAACCGCCGTTTTCTCCAGCGCGTCGTCCGGACGCTCGCCGAGGACTACGGAATCCGCCAGTTCCTCGACCATGGATCCGGCCTGCCCACGCAGGACAATGTGCACCAGGTCGCCCAGCGCGTGCACCCCGACTCCCACGTGGTCTACGTCGACAACGACCCCATGGTGCTGGTCCACGGCCGGGCACTGCTGGAGCAGGACGAGCGCACCGCCGTCATCCACGCGGACATGCGCGAGACCGACGCGATCTTCGCGCACCCCGACACCCGGCGCCTGATCGACTTCTCCCAGCCGGTCGCCGTGCTCTTCAACTCGGTGATGCACTGCATCCCGGACAGTGACACGGACGGCCCCCTCGCCCTGGCCCGCCGCGTGGCCGCACGGCTGGTGCCCGGCAGCTTCATGGTCATGTGCCAGCTGGTCAGCGAGGACCCCGAAGTGCGCGCCTTCGTCACGGACTTCATGGACAAGGCCACCCAGGGCCACTGGGGGCGGGTGCGGCAGGAGAAGGACGTCGCCGCACTCTTCGAAGGACTGGAGATCCTCGAACCGGGCCTCGTGGAGGTGTCCACCTGGCGGCCCGACACCGAGGTGGCGCCCCGTCAGCTCACCCACGAGTGGATCGAGTTCGGCGGCGTCGGCCGCCTCCCCTGAGGTCGAGCAGGTCCTGGACAGGTCCTGGACAGGCCCTGGACAGTCCCTGGCTGTCAGGCCTGGGGATACCGCTGCTCCATCGTCTCGCGCAGCCGCTCCAGCGACGCGCGAGGCGTGAGCGCCTCGTCGGCCAGCCGGTCCAGAGCGAGCCGGTACTCCTCCGTCTCGTCCTGGTCCTCCAGGAAGTTGGCGCTCCTGATGTGCTCCAGATAGACGACGTCGGGCAGATCGACACCGCCGAAGCGCAGATACGTGATCGGTATGGCCGGCGCCGACGCGTTCGTCACGTCCAGCGGCACGATCTGCACGGTCACATTCGACCGCTGAGCCATCTCGACCAGATGCGCCAGCTGCTCGCGCATGACGTCCACGCTGCCCAGAACCCGCAGCAGCACCGATTCGTCGATCACCGCCCACAGTTGCGGAGCGTCCGCCCGCAGCAACAACTCCGTCCGCCGCGTGCGTAGTTCGACCCGGCGCCGAACCTCGGCGGCGGGCGCGGTCGGCAGACCCCGCCGCACCACGGCCCGGGTGTACTCCGGAGTCTGCAGCAGACCCGGTACGTACTGGATCTCGAAGGTACGGATCGCGGCCGCCGCTTCCTGCAGCCCCACCAGCCGGTCGAACCACTCGGGCATCAGACGCTTGTCGTAGCGCTGCCACCAGCCCGGCTCACCGGCCCGGTGCAGCAGCTTCAGCAGCACCGACGCCTCGTAGTCGTCCGTGCCGTACAGCTCCAGCAGCGCGCGGACGTCGCTCTCCGCCGGGGGACGGCGGCCCTTGCCCGCCTCGATGCGGGAGAGCTTGGCGGGACTGAAGCCCAGGGCGCGTGCCGCCTGGTCCTGGGCGAGTCCGGCGTCCTCACGGAAGCCCGCCAGCTGCACACCGACCAGCATTTTCAGCAGAGTCGGCGCGGGCTCGGGCCGGTCGAGATAGGGTTCGAGCAGGGAGATGCGATGCGACTCTGCTGACATCCTGACTCCCGCGGACCGGCATGAGGGTGACTCACCCTATCGCACCGGACACAACTGCGGCATGCCCGTCGCAGCAAGGGAGTTGACCGGTCCGGCTACAGCAGATGGTCGAAGTCGCCGTCCTTCGCCCCGGCCAGGAAAGCCGCCAACTCGGCCGCCGTGTAGACCAGTGCGGGACCGTCGGGGTCGCGGGAGTTGCGCAGCGCGACGCCTCCGTCGACCAGAGGGGCGAGCTCGACGCAGTTGCCCTCGGCGTTGCTGTGCCGGCTCTTGATCCAGCGGGCGTCCAGCGAACTGGCCCGCACTCCGTTGTGTACTGACACCGCAGTCTCCTCGCTGTTCACGACCCATGTCCCTGCACATGGGGCATCGCGACGGTCCTACCCGCTCGGGCCCGCTTCTCACGCAATTTCCCGTGCAATTGCACGCGGGCGCGTTCGCTGTGGATAATAGCTGCGGCGTCAACACTGCGTCTGGCGCCCCGTTCTGACGTCGCATCGGGGAGATGCCGTGTCATCACCTGCGGACCGACCACGCCACACGTCGAGCGCGGCAGCACAGCGCGACGTTCGGCCGACGGGCGTGGCACGCACCACGCCCCTGATGGCGCTGGGGCGGATTCCGTGGTGCGAGATCAAGGACTCCACCGGCTCCGCAGCGGCCATCCCGCTGCTTCTCAACAGCGTCGCGTGGGGTGACGCCGCCACCGCCCGCTCCGCACTCGACGACCTGCGCACCCGCATCTGTCAGTACGGCTTCGTGGTGGAGCAGGCGACGGCAGCCACCGTGCCCTTCCTGTGGGAACTCGCCCAACTTCCCCATGTGACCTGCCGCGCGCAGATCATCCAGCTGCTCAGGAGCATCGCCGACGCCCGCCAGTGGGAGAGCACCGCGGCCGTCTACCCGAAACTGCTTCACCACCGCGAGAACCACGTCGTGTGGGAGCGCCAGGCACGCCAGGCCGTGCGTGACCGTCGCGGCGAACTGCGGCGGCTGATGAACGACGAGGACGCCGAGATCGCCCAAGCCACGACGGAACTGGCGCGGGCCATAGGGGCCTGATCGCAGCGGACCTCCACAGGCTGGTGTACGTCCGGTCGGCCGGGGAAGGAAGCGCCGGGGAGAAAGCGCTTGCTCCCCTTGCCCGCCGCACCGTCACCGGCCACCGGGGAGGAAAAGCCGCCCATGGCTTCGTCGTTGGAGAGACCGCTCGACCATCGCTACCGGGGCGAACACCCGATCCGCACCCTCGCCTACCTGTTCCGCGCCGACCGCCACCATCTCGCGGCGGCGGTCGGCGTCTTCACGGTCAAGCACAGCCCGGTCTGGCTGCTGCCCCTGATCACCGCGTCCCTCATCGACACCGTGGTCCAGCACCAGCCGATCAGCCGGCTCTGGACCAGCACCGGGATCATCCTCTTCATCCTGGCCGTCAACTACCCCCTGCACGTGCTGTACGTCCGGCTCCTGTACGGCAGCGTCCGCCGCATGGGCACCACGCTGCGCTCGGCCCTGTGCACGCGGATGCAGCAGCTGTCCATCGGCTACCACTCCCGGGTCAGCGCCGGAGTGCTCCAGGCCAAGGTGGTGCGCGACGTGGAGACCGTCGAGCAGATGGTGCAGCAGACCGCCGAGAACGGCCTCGGGGCGACCACCGTGCTCGTCGGCGGCCTCGTCATCATCGCCGTCCGCACACCCGAGTTCGTCCCCGTCTTCCTGGTGGTCGTGCCTGCCGCGGCGCTCGTCGTGGCCCGGCTCAGGGCCCGGCTGCGCACCCACAACGAGCACTTCCGGCACGAGGTCGAGACCCTGTCCTCCCGTGTCACCGAGATGACCCGCCTCATCCCCGTCACCCGGGCCCATGGCCTGGAGGGCAAGGCGCTGCGCCGCATGGACGGCACGCTGAGCCGACTGCTGACCTCCGGCATGCGCCTCGACCTCGTCAACGGCCGGTTCGGCTCCCTGGCTTGGGTGGTGTTGAACGTGGTCGGCGTGCTCGTCCTCGCCGGCGCCGCGCTGGTGTCGTACTACGACGTCTGGGGCGTCACCCCCGGCGACGTCGTGATGCTCAGCGCCTTCCTGACGACGCTCACCAACTCCACGACAACGTTGGCAGGCCTCGCCCCGGTCATCACCAAGGGGCTCGAGTCCGTGCGCTCGGTCGGTGAGGTGCTCCAGGCTCCCGAACTCGAGGACAACGAGGGCAAGGCCGAACTGACCTCGCTGCGCGGGTCCGTCACCTTCGAGCACGTCACGCATGCCTACGAGGACGGCGACCGGCCCGCCGTACGGGACTTCTCGCTCTCCGTCGCGCCGGGTGAGACCGTCGCGCTCGTCGGCGCGTCCGGCGCGGGCAAGTCCACTGTCCTCAACCTCGTCATCGGGTTCATCCGGCCGACCTCGGGCCGGCTGCTGCTCGACGGCACCGACATGAACACCCTCGACCTGCGCACCTACCGGCGCTTCCTCTCCGTGGTGCCGCAGGAGTCGATCCTGTTCGACGGCACGGTCCGGGAGAACGTCGCCTACGGCATGGACGAAGCCGACGAGGAGACGGTGCGGGCGGCGCTGCGCGACGCCAACGCGCTGGAGTTCGTCGACCGGCTGCCGCAGGGGCTCGAGACGGTGATCGGCGAGCGCGGCGCCCGGCTGTCCGGCGGGCAGCGGCAGCGCCTCGCCATCGCCCGGGCCCTGATCAGGGACCCCAAGGTACTCGTCCTCGACGAGGCCACCTCGGCGCTGGACACCCGGTCGGAGGCGCTGGTCCAGCAGGCGCTCGCCCGGCTGCTGCGCGGGCGCACCACGTTCGTGGTGGCGCACCGGCTGTCCACAGTGCGGGGCGCGGACCGGATCGTTGTGATGCGGGACGGCCGGATCCGGGAGATCGGGACGCACGAGGAACTGCTGCGCCGGGGCGGTGAGTACAGCGCCCTGCACAGCGGGCAGGTCGCCTGACGCCGAGCCCGGTCAGGCGGCGCTGCTCCGTGGGATCCGGTGCGGGCAGGACGCGTCGTGGTCGGTGCCGCAACTCGTCCACCAGCGCTCGCAGCAGGCGGCGTACAGCTCCGAGCGGACGATCTCGTCGGCGGCCCCGTCGCCCCGCCCCCGCGCGGCGGCGGCCTGGGCGCGCAGCGCGGCGACGGTGCGGCGCTCGTCGTGCAGGACCGTTTCCCGTACGACGGCGATGACCGGGACGAGACTGGCGGCCGTGAACAGCAGCGCCGCCCACACGAGACCGCAGAGGAGTTCGAGGACCGCCGTCCAGGCGAGTCCGGCGCTGGTGAGGACGTACAGCCCGCAGAGCAGGCGATGGGAGGCGTGCATGGGCGAAGACCGTTCCTACTGAGGGGGATGCCTCTGGATGCCTCCTGCTCAACTGCCCGCGGTGGCGCGGGGAAGCGGGTGTTTTCGGGCGGATCGTCCGTGACCGGGTGTCTGGCATGACGTTGGTCGGATTCGAGCGGCAATCGTCAGCAATGCGTCAAGTGCGAGCTGGGCAGCGGAAGATGGGCGTCCGAGAGCGGGAGGGCGTCAGGAGCGCTTCGTCGCCCCGGCCTTTCCGTGGAAGGCCGCCCGATATGTCTGCGGACTGGTGCCGACCACCCGGCGGAACCGTTCCCGGAACGCGGTCGCCGAGCCGAACCCCGCCAGCTGCGCGACCCGTTCGACCGGATGGTCGCTGTTCTCCAGCAGATACTGGGCCCGCCGCACCCGCGCCCGGAGCACCCACTGCAAGGGCGTGCTGCCCGTCTGCTCGCGGAAACGACGGCTGAAGGTGCGCTCGCTCATCCCGGAGCGCGCCGCGAGCGCGGACAGGGTGATCTCGTGGGCGAGGTGGTCCTCGATCCACTCCAGCAGCGGCTCCAGCGTCGAGCCGCGCGGCACGGGCGGGTGTTCGTGCACGATGAACTGGGCCTGGCCGCCCTCCCGTTCCAGTGGCATGACGGACAGCCGGGCGGCGTCCGCGGCGACGGCCGACCCCAGGTCCTGGCGGATCATGTGCAGGCACATGTCGAGTCCGGCGGCGGCGCCGGCCGAGGTGAGGATCTGGCCGTTGTCGACGTACAGCACGTCCGGCTCCACCTTGATGTCCGGGAAGCGCTGGGCCAGCACATCGGCGGCCACCCAGTGGGTGGTGGCGCGCTGCCCGTGCAGCAGCCCGGTCTCCGCCAGCACGAACGCGCCGACGCACACGGACGCGATCCGGGTGCCGGCCTGCGCCGCCTGCCGCAGCGCCGCGACCACCCGGTCGGACGGGGGAGGCGCGCCCTGGGCGCAGCCCGGCACGATGACAGTGTCGGCCTCCGCCAGCGCCTCCAGCCCCACGTCGACCTTCAGCGCGAAACCGTGGGTGCGCACCTCCGGGGACTCGGCGCAGAGCCGGACCCGGTAGGGATGGCGGCCGTCGGGCAGCTGCGTCAGCCCGAACACCTGCAGGGGTGTCGCCATGTCGAACGGCACCACCTCGTCAAGGACCAGGATCGCCACACTGTGCATGAAGGCCACGATAGACGGATTCCCGCCACCCCAATTCACCGGCGTGCTCAAGGGAAAGGCCTGGTACACGGCTTGGCGAGAATCCGTTGAAAGCTGTCATTCCAGCCCCTGTGCGGTCGCCCCGAAGATCCATAACGTGGACCGGGCCCGAGGCCCTTCGACCCTGGACGCTCCTCGATGACCAAGATCCTGTTGTCCCTGCACGTCCTCGCCGCGATCGTCGCCGTCGGCCCCGTCACCGTCGCCGCCAGCATGTTCCCGCCGGCGGCCCGGCGCGCGCACGCCGACGGCGAAGGGCCCGATCCCGCGGCGGTGAGCACCGTCCGGATGCTGCACCGCATCTGCCGTGTGTACTCCGGGATCGGGCTGGCGGTGCCGCTGCTGGGGTTCGCCACGGCTGCCGCGATGGGGGTGCTGGGCGACGGCTGGCTGATCACCTCCATCGCCCTGACCGCCGCGGCGGCCGGCGTTCTGGTCGCCTTCGTACTGCCCCGCCAGGACGAGCTTCTCGGCGAACTCGGCGCGAGCCGGCCCGTGGAGCGCGCGCACACGGCCCAACTCGCCATGTTCACCGGCATCTTCAATCTGCTGTGGGCCACGGTCACCGTCCTCATGATCGTCCGGCCCGGTTCCACAACCGGCGCCTGACGTCAAGCCTCCGGGGGAATTCACGCCCCCGTGTGCCGCTGCGCCTACACTCGACAGTCGTGCCCATGCGCATGGGCCATGACTGAAAGGCACGTTGACGGGTGTTCCAGGATTCCCCCATCTACGACCGGCTGGTCGCCGAGCGCGGCGACGTACCCTCCCAGGCCCGCAGGGAGGCCGAACGCGTCAGCAGGGAACTGGAGTTCGCCATGCGGCCGCTACAGTCCCACGGGCATGCGCCCGGCCTTGAGCAACGCCCGTCGCATCCGGGCGCGGGGTGGCAGCGCTCGGCCCTGCCGCCCGCCCCCCGACCGCACTGACCCCCCGCCCGTCCGGCCATCTGTCAAGAAACCGCCCTGTTCGTGCCGTTGACCTGCGAGCGCCGTTCCGGACCCGGTTGCGCCAGCCACTCCGCGATGCTGCGGGCGATCGGCTGACCGGTGTCCACCTCGACGAAGCCGAACTGGCCCGACTGGTTGCACTCCAGGAACCACCAGGTGCCGTCGGAGTCCTCGGCGAAGTCGAAGGCGCCGTAGGCCAGTTCCGCCTCACGGAGATAGAGGCGCACGGCGGCGGCGACACGCGGCGGCACCTCGGCGGGCCGCCACGGGGAGTCGGAGGGGGCGAAGCGGACGTCCACCTGGGCGGGGTCGGTGTCCGCGGCCTTGCGGGCGGCGAGCATCCGGTCGCCGACGGCCGTGAGGCGGATGTCGGCCCGCTTGTCGATACGCCGTTGCAGCAGCGTGGGACCGAACGCGACGGCGGCGAAGTCCGTGCCGGGCGCCACCCTGCTGGTCGGCACCGCCCGCGGCGGGTCCTGCGGGTGCGCCCCGGAGACCGGCTTGACGACCAGATCGGGGTAGCGCTCGGAGAACTCGCGGGCGGCCTGCGGGA
Organism: Streptomyces sp. NPDC050211; assembly: GCF_040656035.1. Lineage (NCBI taxonomy): Bacteria > Bacillati > Actinomycetota > Actinomycetes > Kitasatosporales > Streptomycetaceae > Streptomyces > Streptomyces sp. NPDC050211. The sequence goes on along the minus strand of NZ_JBFALC010000060.1, from coordinate 36,650 downwards.
ACGTCGTGATCAGGGTGGCCGGCACGGGCAGGCCGCACCGCTGGGCCAGCCGGAGCTGCCACGGCTTGTGGCGGGCGCGGCGGGCCGCGTCGGGATGGTTCATCCAGCGCGCGTCCGAACCGCGGAGCATGCCGTACAGAGCCTGTGAGGCCTCCTCCGTCAGCCAGGAGGACGGCGCGGGGGCGCGCGTGGCCGCGGCCCCCGGCCTGCGTACCCAGATCGAGCGCACCCCCTCGATGCTCACCAGCCGCCCCCCGGCCGACAGATGGCCGCGGAACCCGCCGTGCACATACTCCCCGGACAGCCCGACATCGCCGGTCAGGTCGGCCGGGTCGAGCCGGATCACCGGTACCCCGGACACGTTGAGGTGCACCACCACCAGGTCGGCCGTCACATCCGCTTCAGAAGTGAGGATCAGGACGGTCATCGTCGCCGGTCCGTGTTCAGTCGTCGAAGTGAGTCTTCGAGCCCGCGGTCGACGTCGTGGTCCCCAGTTCCCTCAGCAGAGCGAAGTCACGGGCGGCTATCCGCCCGTCCATGAGCACGTTCAACTGCAGTCCGGAGTCATAGATGTACGGAGTGGTGACTTCCAACTCTGCTGCCGGACGTGCGTAGTTGAGCGTGAACGGTTGCATCGTCTCTCCCTCGTCGGTGCTGTGCCGATCAGCTGCGGTCGGCTGGCGGCAAGGCATGGTCCGCCGACTTCCTTCGTTTTCCAGAGACTTATACGAATCGAACGAGTGAATGGTTTCCTTACGCTGCGTAGTCACAGTCAGTTCCCGTTCTTGAGACGCGAAAAGACGTCCTCGGGTTCAGGCGGGACCATTCCGGCGGTCGGCGCGCGAAGCGCCGAGGGGCGCGCGCAGGGAGCGCAGGGCGAGGAGCAGTACGCCGATGTCGTCGAGGTACACCGGGTCCGGAACCAGGTCGGTGGGCAGCACGAAGTAGAGCAGGGCACCCCAGAACACCCAGCGTGGCCCGGTCGGCAGTCCCGCCCGGCGCAGCGCGCGCCGGGCCCGGACCAGCCGCACCAGCAGTGCGACGGCCACGGTCAGCAGGGCCGCCGCCAGGACCGCCGCCACGACGATCCATTCAGTGGTCGAATCCACGGAACCTCCTCGCGCCCGCGCCGGGCTTCCTCTATGCGGATTGCCCGTTTGCGGTGCTTGTATCGCCTGCCGGGGGCAGGACAGTCATACCTGTGGCCCACCTGAGTGGCAGGGTGCCGCGCGTGCGCCTGGAATGGTCAGCGATACGTCGCGTGTCGCGCGTCGGGGGCGCGAGAGCAACCGCACTCTTCCCAGGGAGCCGACCATGACGACCAGTCCCGCATCGCCGGATTCGAACGGACCTGTGATACCCGCCACAGGGGCGCGGTACGGCGACCCGCTCGGCGGCCTCGTGCAGGCCGCCGTCGCCGACCGGCCCCTGGAAGAGGTCGCCCACCTCATCACGCTGTTGGAGCAGTCACCGCAGTACGCGCAGGCCACGGTGGACGCGCTGCGCGCGGTGGGAGTGACCCGGTCCGTGGAGGACGTCACGCGGCTCGTCATCCTGCTGACCCGGCCGCCCCGCGACCCCGGCTGCGCGGACGAGGCGATCCGCGCCGCGGCGGGGGCCCGCCCAGTGGAGGAGGTGACCCGGCTGATGGACCTGATGCACCGGGCGCCCCTGGAACCCCACTGCGGGCAGGAGGCGATACGGGCGGTCGCGACCGGGCGGCCCGTCGAGGAACTCGTGGAGCTGATCGGGCGGCTGGCCGTCGCGCGCAGCGCGGAGAGCGTCGACGAGTCACCCGACTGGCCGCCGTTCGGGCAGGGACCCGACGGCGAACCGACCCCGGGCGCCGTCCCTCCGCCGCCCCCCGGTCGCCCGCCCTCGGTCAACGGGGCTCCCCGCTGGCCGAGCCGGCTCTCCGTCGCGGCCCTCGCCGTCTGCGGCCTGCTCTGGTTCCCGCCGCAACGCGACGGCGCCTCGCCGCAGGTGTACGGCTTCGCGCTCGGCGTATCGGCCCTGTGCCTGGTCCTGGCCCTGCTGCTGACCGTGCGGGCCGCGCTGCCCCTGCTGGCGGCGGCCGTCGTGGTCCCGGCGGCGCTGGCCGCGACCCAGGTCTTCGAGGCCTGGCTGGACTCGCCCGACCTGTCCCGGGCACTGGACCTCACCCTCGCACCGAGCTGGGCCACCGGCCTGACCGCCGTATGCGCGGCACTGGCCGCGCTGATCGCCCTGCTGGTGAACCTGGCGGCACAGTCACCCGGCGCGGACTCCGTGGCACGACTCATGGCGGAGGCGCAGCGCACGGCCGACGCGCCCCGTACGGCGCAGGCGCACCGCACGGGCGACTGACGCCGGCCCCGCTCAGCCGGCGTCGTCCTCCTCACGCCGCCGCGCTCTGGCGGTGCCCTTGAGGCGTCCGAACGTGCGCGTCAGCTGCTGGAGCGGGGAGTTGGCGTGCCCGTCGGGCGCGACCGGTTCCTGGAGTGCGGCGCCGGAGGACTCCCGGTACGCGGCCAGCGCCTCGTTGGCGCGCTCGGCTGCCTCCCGGTACAGATCCCGGGACTTCGTCATGGCGTCGAGTGCTTCGGCGTACATGGCCACCAACTTGCGCTGGCGCACGAGGTCCTCTTCGACCGTCAGCAGCCGCCAGTCCTCCCGGAACGTGCTGATGGCCGCTTCGGCGCCGTCGGGCAGCGGCCGGGCAGAGGCGGCGTACCGCGTCAGGATGCCGATCAGTTCCGTCGGCTCCGACCCGTCCAGGAAGACGCTGCGGACGGCCAGGTCCTCGGCGTCGTCCCCGTCGCGGGCCGACGCCCTGGACAGCACCACGGCGCCGCCGCGCGGCACCTCCACGCCGAACTCGCGCAGCGCCCAGTTCACCGCGCGCAGTTGGTGCGGTGCGGCGCGGTGCTCGACCACGCAGTGCCGCAGGCTCGGCGGCAGCAGCCGGGCGAGCGGCAGCTGTCCGCGCTCGTCGGGGGTCATGGCCTCGTGGACGACGAAGTGGATGCCCCAGCTGCCGCGCACGGAGTCCCGCAGGACGCGCCGCAGGGCCTTGTCGTCCGCGGGCAGGCGGTTGGCGTCCCGGAAGCGCAGTCCCGTGACCGGCTCGTGGTCCCAGGCGGAATCCGGTGCCTCGGGCCAGAACATGGTGACGGGGGAGGGCCAGTCGGGGTCCCACGGCCGCTCCGCCTCCGCGACCAGGACCCAATCCCGTCCGTCCTCGGACTGAGGGGCGAACGTCAGCCGGGCCCGTACGGTCACGCTGTCGGCGACCTGCCATCGGGCCTCGAAGATTCCCTCGGGGGCGTCCTCGGTGACCTCGAGGTGGTCGTCCAGGACCCCGTTCTGCTTGCGACGCCGGAGCGTGAGCCGGACGACGGCGTCCGCGTCGGGGCCGGCGTAGCGGCCACGGGCGAGCCACACGGTGGACGGAATCGTGGAGTGGACGGCGGGGGTGGTCGTCATGAGTCCATCTGTATGCGAGGTGACCGTACAACTGCCAGTATCGTCGCCGCAGGTCCAGCCGGAACACGCGGGGTCCCGCCCGTGTGGGCACACGGGAGGCGCGGCACGCACACGGGGTGTGATCGTCGCACTTCGGCGAGCGGCCCTTCACTCGTGGCCCGGACCCGGCCCGGCCATGACAATGACTCCCGGCGAACAGGACTTGCCCACCATCCGCATTGGGGCGGGTCCTGTTCGCCGCCCCGGCCGGTGACGGAGCGGATCATGACGGGCTTGCACTGCGTGGTCACCAAGGTCGTGCCTTGAGCGCCGCATTGACCGCCCACTGGCCGGCGCGGACATCGACGTAAGACTTCCGTCACCACCCCGGCCATGTGCGAGGACGCTCCGGTCCGATGAAATGGGGGCGACAGACAGTTCTCAGGAAGTGGGGCGGGATGGGGCGCGTGCGCAAGGTGCTGATGAAGCCATGGGTCATCGGGGCGCTGGTGGTGGCATTCGCCGGAGTCGGTGCGGGGCTGTACTGGTTCCAGCCCTGGAAGCTCTGGCAGGACGAGACGGTGGTGGAGGCGCTCCCCGAGGTTGCCCCGTCTTCGTCCCCGTCCCCGTCCCCGTCTTCTTCCGCGTCGGCCGAGGCAGTTCCGTCTCCCGTCGCGCAGGAGCCGCAGACGCTGGCCAGGGGCGAGTTGATCAGCCACGAGCACGCCACCTCGGGCACGGTGAAGCTCGTACGGCTGGCCGACGGCTCCCATGTCGTGCGGCTGGAAAGCCTCGAGACCAGCAACGGCCCGGACCTCCGCGTGTGGCTGACCGACGCGCCGGTGAAGGAGGGCGTCGCCGGATGGCACGTCTTCGACGACGGGGAGTACGTCAGCCTCGGCAAGCTCAAGGGCAACAAGGGCAGCCAGAACTACGCCCTGCCCAAGGAGGTCGACCCCGCCAAGTACAGCAGCGTCAGCATCTGGTGCGACCGGTTCGACGTCTCCTTCGGTGCCGCCGAATTCAGGCCCGCCTGACGCGGTGCACGTAAGGGGTCCGGGAGCACCGCTCCCGGACCCCTCGATCGGTCGCTCTCTTACGCGCCGCTGGCCTTCAGCATGTCCTCACGCTCGACGAGCTTCACCCGCTCGCGGCCCTGCGGCTCGCCCAGCGCCTTCTCTGCGGCGTCCAGCCTGTACCAGCCGTCCCAGGTGGTGAACCGGACGTTCCGCTCGGCGAGGAACGCGTCCACGGCGTCCGGCTCGGGCGAAGTCGGCGTGTGCAGACGGCCGTTCGCGTGGTCGGCCAGCAGGTTGGACACCGTCTCGTTGGCGTCGCCCTTGGTGTGGCCGATCAGACCCACGGGACCGCGCCGGATCCAGCCGGTGACATACGTCGACTGCAGGTGCTCGCCGCTCTCCTGGATGACCCGGCCGCCCTCGTCCGGGACCGTGCCCGAATCGAGGTCCCAGGGCAGCTTGGGGAGCTTGTCGGAGAGATAGCCGACGGCGCGATAGACCGCCGTGACATCCCAGTCCTTGAACTCGCCGGTGCCCTTGACGTTGCCGGTGCCGTCGAGGGCGGTGCGCTCGGTGCGCAGGCCGACGACCTTGCCGTCCTCGCCGAGGATCTCCGACGGCGACTCGAAGAAGTGCAGGAACAGCTTGTGCGGCCGGTCGCCGACGTCGCGGATGGCCCAGTTCTCCAGGGTCTTGGCGACCATGTCGGCCTGCTTGTTGCCGCGCCGGGTCTCGATCGAGCCCTCGTCGTAGTCGATGTCCTCGGGGTCGACGATGACCTCGATGGTGGGGGAGTGGTCCAGCTCGCGCAGCTCCATCGGGGAGAACTTCGCCTGCGCCGGGCCACGGCGGCCGAACACATGGATCTCCACGGCCTCGTTGGCCTTCAGGCCGTCGTAGACGTTCGGCGGTATCTCCGTGGGCAGCAGCTCGTCCGCGGTCTTGGCCAGGATGCGCGCCACGTCGAGCGCCACGTTGCCGACGCCGAGGACGGCGACCTTCCTGGCCGTCAGCGGCCAGGTGCGCGGCACGTCCGGGTGGCCGTCGTACCAGGAGACGAAGTCCGCGGCGCCGTACGAGCCGTCGAGCTCGATGCCGGGGATCGACATCTCGCGGTCGGCCGTGGCGCCGGTGGAGAAGATCACCGCGTCGTAGAAGGCGCGCAGGTCGTCCAGGCTGATGTCGGTCGGGTAGTCCACGTTGCCGAACAGACGGATCTGCGGCTTGTCCAGCACCTGGTGGAGGGCGGTGATGATGCCCTTGATCCTGGGGTGGTCGGGGGCGACGCCGTACCGGATCAGCCCGAACGGGGCCGGCATGCGCTCGAAGAGGTCGATGGACACACCGGGTTCGGCGGCCACGTCGGACTTGAGCAACGCGTCGGCGGCGTAGATACCGGCGGGGCCGGCTCCGACGATGGCTACCCGCAGGGGGCGGGGCATGATCAGGTTCCCTTCGAGCGGCGACAGACGATCTCGAACGGGAAGCCTAAACTAAGGTAACCCTAAGTCGGTACGCGGGTCCGGTCTATGAGCTCATAAGGCTACGTTATGGGGGGTGCGCGCCTCGCGGCGCCCCCAGTGGGCTGCCGCACCAGGTGCGGTGCGGCAGCCGTGCCGGCGGGCTCAGTCGATGTGGTAACTGTCCCCGTAGACCTTCCAGTCCAGCGGCGGGTCGAGGTCCAGGTTGCCCTCGCGCAGGAAGACCCGCTGGGCCGTGTCGACCCGGCTGGTGTCGCTGTGCGCCTCCTCCTGCTTCATCGCCCACACCCGGGCGTCGAGGAAGGCGTCCAGGTACGTCACCTCGTCGCCGCCCTGCGCCGGCGGCCGTGCACTCTGCAGCGCCCGCCTGCGGATGCTGCCGAAACTGGCGCTGTCGGAGCCGTTGCCGTGCATGACAAGGGCGTCGTAGTACGCGAACTGACCGAGCACCCGCAGCCCGTCCGCCTTCCCCTGCCGTACGGCCGGGTTGAAGTACACCCGGTCGCGCTCGTCGTTCTGCGCCTGCTGGAAGGCGCGGTCCTGTGCGGCCCGGCGCCAGTCCCGGGGGTAGTGCGGGTCGAGGCCCTCGTGCGAGTCGGAGCCGTTGACCTCGCGGAGGGCGGGCAAATACCGGGCGAGCACGTTGCTGGGCTTGCGGTCGGCGTACAGCTCCACCAGGTCGAGCATGTCGCCGGTGCCGGAGCAGAAGCCGACGATCCCGGCGGTGTAGCCGCGGCCGTCGCCGATGTCCTCGATGTACTGGTACTGCGCCTTCCAGTCGAGCGAGGAGTTCTCCGCGCTCGACACGAGCTTCATGGCGATCTCCTTCTTCGCCGGGTCGTCGAGTCCGGGCGCGCGGACGGCGCCGGCGTGCGGGGCGTTGAGCAGGGGGATCGCGGTGGCCGACATGCCGATCACGGCGAGCAGGGTACGGCGAGTGGGGTGCCTCACGGGTGCTCCAAGTGATGGTGGGGGGTGGGGGATTGGAGGTACGTGGCACTGATAGGAAGGTTTCCTATCAGAGCTTGGAGGCGTTGGACACCCGTCGCGTCACAACTTCGTAGGGATGAACAAGCGGTCGGGCGTCAGCGCCGCCCGCCAGGAGTCACGGCAGCGGCTGTTCCGCCCAGATGACCTTGCCGTCGGGCGTGTAGCGCGTGCCCCAGCGCTCCGCGAGCTGCGCGACGAGGAACAGGCCCCGCCCGCCCTCGTCCGTCATCGCGGCATACCGCAGATGCGGAGAGGTGCTGCTGCTGTCGAAGACCTCGCAGATCAGGGTGCGGTCGCGCAGCATCCTGACGTGGATGGGGTCGCCGCCGTACCGGATCGCGTTGGTCACCAGCTCGCTCAGGATCAGCTCCGTGGCGAACGTCAGCTCGTCCAGCCCCCAGCGCGCCAACCGGCGCGTGACCTCGGCCCGTACGTCCGCGACGGCCGCCGGGTCGGACGGCACCTGCCACTCGGCGACCCGGTCGGCGTCCAGCGCCCGGGTGCGCGCGACGATGAGGGCGATGTCGTCGCTCGACCGGGCCGTGAGCCGGGAGTCGAGGACCACCCGGCAGGTGTCCTCGGGCGAGTCGTCGGCCTGCTCCAGCGCGGCCCGCAGCAGCTCCAGACCGACGTCGATGTCCCGCTCCCGGTCCTCGACCAGCCCGTCCGTGTACAGCACGAGCCGGCTGCCCTCGGCCAGCTCGAGATCGACCGTCTCGAACGGCAGACCACCGAGGCCGAGCGGGGGACCGGCGGGGACGTCGGCGAACTCGACGCTGCCGTCCGGGTGGATGAGAGCCGGTGGCGGGTGCCCGGCGCGGGCGACGGTGCAGGTACGGGAGACCGGGTCGTAGATCGCGTACAGGCAGGTCGCCCCGGTGACCGGAGCGCTGCCGCCCTCCACCGTCTCGTCCTGGTCGATGCGGCCCACCAACTCGTCCAGCAGGGACAGGAGTTCGTCGGGCGGCAGATCGAGCGCGGAGAAGTTGTGCACGGCCGTGCGCAGCCGTCCCATGGTGGCCGCGGCATGCAACCCATGGCCGACGACATCGCCCACGACGAGGGCGACCCGGGCGCCGGACAGCGGCAGCACGTCGAACCAGTCCCCGCCCACGCCCGCCTGGGCGGGCAGATACCGGTAGGCGATCTCCAGGGCGTTCTGCTCGGGCAGGTTGCGCGGCAGCAGACTGCGCTGCAGCGTCACCGCCATGCTGTGCTCGCGCGTATAGCGGCGGGCGTTGTCGATGGACACGGCCGCCCGCGCCACCAGCTCCTCGGCGAGGGCGAGTTCGTCCGCGTCGAAGGGCTCCGGCTTCTCGGAACGCCAGAAGTTGACCACACCCAGCACCAGGGAGCCCGCGCGCAGCGGCACCGCGATCAGCGAGTGGATGCCGTACTCCACGACCTGCGCGGACCGCTCCAGGTCCTGGGCCCGCCAGCCCGGCGCCTCGCTCAGGTGCGGTTCGAGGACCGCCTGGCCGGAGCGCACGGCACGGGCCTGGGGCGACGAGGCCACGAGCCGGATCTGCTGGCCCAGCGGGTAGAGCGGCGCGTCCTTGCGGATCCCGCTGACCGCCGTACGGCGCACATCGGCGCCCAGGTCCGGCTGCCCGCCGCTCAGCACCGCCTCGAACAGGTCCACGGTGGTGAAGTCCGCGAACCGCGGTACGGCCAGCTCCGCCAGTTCCTCGGCGGTACGGGCCACATCCAGGCTGGTGCCGATCTCCACCCCGGCGTCGTACAGCATGTTGAGCCGTTCGCGTGCCGTCTCGGCCCGGCCGGACAGGGCCCGCAGCTCGGTCGAGTCGCGGAGTGTGGCCACGCTGCCGGCCGGCGCCCCCTGGAGGTCGGTGGGCCGCTGGTTGACCGCGAGCAGCCGGTCCCCGACCCGGTGCACCTCGTCGGTGGCGATCCGGCCGGAGTCCAGCAGGTCGGCGGTGTCAGGGGCGAGGCCGAGGTCGCGCACCTGCCGCCCCGTGGCGTCCTCGGGCAGGTCGAGGAGCCGGTGCGCCTCGTCGTTGGCGAGCAGCAGCCGCCCCCCGTCGCCGACGATCATCACGCCCTCGCGGACGGCGTGCAGCACCGCGTCGTGATGCTCGTACATCCGGGTCATCTCGTTCGGGCCCAGACCGTGGGTCTGCCGCAGCAGCCGTCTGCTGACCAGCGCCGTACCCGCCATGGCGAGGACGAGCCCCGCGGCCCCGGCGGCCAGCAGGACCGGCAGTTGCTCGTTCGCGGTCCCGCCCACGTTCTCCGTCGTGATGCCCGCCGACACCAGCCCGACGACCTTCCCGTCATCGGCCTTGATCGGCACCACGGCCTGGACCAGGGGACCGATCGTGCCGTGGATCTCCTCGGTCACGACGCCCCCGGCCAGCGCGGGCTGGAGGGTGCCGACGAACTTCTTGCCGATGCGGTCGGGGAAGGGATGGGTGTAGCGGGTCCCGTCGGTGTTCATGACGACGATGAAGTCGACCCCGGTCGCCTCACGGGCCGCCTCGGCCCGCGGCTGCAGCACCTCCGTGGGATCGGGTTCGGCCAGCGCCTCGCGGGTGCCCGGCGCGTTCGCGAACGCCTCGGCGACGGCGACCGAGCGGTTGCGGGCCTCGATCGTGCTGTCGTGCCGCACCTGCAGCACCAGCGCCACCACGGCGGCCACGACCAGCAGCAGCACGATGACGACCTGCAGCACGAACACCTGCCCGGCGACGCTGCGCCCGCTCAGCGCCGACCGCAGCGCCGCGACCGGCCTGCGGCGCTGGTGCGCCCCACGGGCATGGCCGGGTACGCGCTGGGCGCGCGGACCACTGGGGCGACGGGTCGTCCCCACCTCGGATCGACCCCCATGCCGGACCATGTGCCGAGTCTATAGACCGACCATTCGGGAAAGGCCCCAGCCAGGACCCAAATAAAGGGCCAGGTCAGCGGCAGACCACCCGACGTCTCACGCGCAGGCTGTGAGAGAGCACCTGGAAGGCCTTGAAGGAATCCGCGGTCTACGGCGCCGACGCACAGAACCTGATCAATCATGCACTGCAGGCGCTGCACGCACGCTGATCAGCGCAGCAGCGAGACGCCGCACGACTGACCCGGCTCCCGCAGGACAGCGCCCAGGGCCGATCTCTGCCGGCACGCAAAAGCGCCCGCCGCCCGAAGGCGGCGGGGTGTTGGTGGAACTCAGGCGCGATCCAGGGGAACGCAGACGCACTGCTTCCACTTCGCTGGCACTTCGTCGGAGCGGAAACGCAGAATCGGCATCCCCCTGTAGCCGGACCGGAAGAGGTCGCACTCCGTGCTGGCGTGGTAGCAGTCGCTGGTGTCCGTGGTGATGACCTCGGTCAGAGGATCGAACTTCCAGGTACCCGGTCGCATGTACTGGCCGTACTGTTTGCGCAGGCCCGCATCGATTCCGCCGTCCTTGCCGCCCCGGCTGTTGCGAGTGTTGACCCCACACGCTTCGGCAAACTCGTAGACATCGAAGTTCGGGTCGTTGTAGCCAAGTACCTGGGCGGTAACCCACATCGCGTTGGTCTTGACGCGCCGCGCCTCGTCGTCGTCCAGTCTCTGGTCGGTGACCTTGGACTTGGAGTCGCTGGCGCGGCTGTGACCCGCTCGGTCGAGCCGCCAGGGGGCATCGGACCAGTCGTGGTTCCGGATCTCGGCGGCGAACTGCTGGGCAAGCCTACTGAGGGCCATATTGTCCTCTGATCGGACGGCCTGTTCCGCCCCCCGACGGGGCGGCTGAGCGACCCTACGCGCAGGGTCGGGCAGACGCAAGGAGTCCCCCGACCGCCCACCATGAGGCGGATGAGCGCGATAACCCATCACAGGAAGGTCACTGCTCCCTCAGAAGGCGGACACGTCATCTCCCCGGCAGTACGGTCATCCCCTCCAGAACCGCCCGCAGGGGGACGAGATGACCAACCCGCACATGTGGCCGCCCCTACCGCGGCCGCCGCGCCCCGTCCCGAGCTTGGCTCGCAAGCGGTTCGCGCTGGGGCTCGGCTTCGCCTTTGTCTTCCTTCTCGGCATCTTCGTCGGAGCCAGCAGCGACAGCACCACGACCAACAACGCGAGCCCGGCAACGGCCAGCCCGGGCCCGACCGTCACCGTGACCGCAAAAGCCGCGACGGCAAAGGCGAAGCCCGCGCCCACGGTCACCGCGACGAAAACGGTGACGGTGAGAGTGACTGTCACTGCACAGCCTGCCGCAGGCAGCGGCAATGGCTCCGGCAGCAGCGGGACAAGCGGCGGCAGCAGCTCTGACGGCCAGACGGGTGTCCAGTTCGGATACGCCTGCTCCCCTGTCGGCGACCTCGGCACCACAGAAGACGGACGGCCCGCCAGATGCTTCATGGGCAGCGACGGCCGGGCTCGGTGGGGCTACGACTCGGACCGTGGCTAGCCGCTCGCCTGTTCCCCACACACGACCTGGTTCGACGGTTCGCGGCCATACTCGACAACCGTGACGCCGCCCCGCTGCCCGACTGGCTCGAACGCCTCGCAGCCTCCCGGCCATGGCCAGCGTGGCCAAGGCCATCCGTCAACACCAACGCGCAGTCGTTGAGGGGATCACCACCCCGTTCAACTCCGGTGTCAATGAAGGCCGGATCACGGATCTGAAGCTCCAGAAACGGATCATGGCCGGCCGTGCCGGGGTTCCACTCCTCCGCCTCGGCGTCATCCTCATGGGCGGACTCCGGCGCCGCTACCCGTGACGGACCGTCACGGGTAGCGGCAGTGTCGGCGAGTGTGACGACCTCGTACGGATCGTGTCCCCAGACCTGGAGGCGGTGCGGGCGGAGCGAGTGTGTGGCAGCGTGTTCGACGCGGTGAAAGTCTCAAGTGTCCGGCGCCCTACTGCCTAACCGTCCACCCTGGACGCATGACTTCAACCGATCCCGTCAGAGCGAACGAACCGCCGACCATCACGGCGGTGACACGACGTGACATCTTCAAGTACCTGCGCGGGATGTCGCAACCCTGGTGGGGCGAAATGGACGAGGTCACGTTCCTGGAGGGCCTCTACGACCTGGACCAACCTCCAGTCGGCAACACTCAGCTCCCGACTGTCCGCGCCGATATCCAGCAGCACCGGTTCAACAACCCAGACCTGCCCGACGACTGGATCTTTGAGGACTCCCGCTTGGAGCTCTCAGACGGACCGGACGAGATACTGCTCACCTTTCTAGCACGGGTGGTCCATCCTGAAGTGGCAGTCGACGTCGCGGAGGCTATGAAGCACGTCGAAGAGCTGAACTTGCTGCTGGCGCCGGACGGATGGGGTCTGCGTTCGCACGAGTTTCTCTCGGGCCGCCCGCTGTATAGGCCGGTACGAGCTTCGCCTAGAGGCCCGCTGATCCCGCTGCCGCTGGAGGATGATGACACGGGCAAGCTTGACCTGGTCCTCGGTCAGGCTTTCAGTCTCCTGGACTGCGCTGGCGAGGAGACCGCACGCGACCTGCTCCGCACCGCGGTCCTGACCCTCCGCCGTGACGGCGGTTTCTTCCATCCCACACCTGGTGACAATTGGACGGAGGGCACCTACCAAGCGGTCTTGACGGTGGAGCGCGAGCTTCTGGCCACCTGCACCCCGGGGGCGAAGGAGGTGATCTGGCGGACGGTGGAGTCCGTACTCATCCAACTCGGGCGCATCGACGTCCAGGACCTTGTGGTCGAAGGCGACACCCGGCCACTGCCCAACATCCCACCGGACTGGCGGACCCAAGCCGCAGCCCCCGCTACTCCCATCGTTCGAGGCCTCCGACTCTCCTTCTCCACCACCGAGTTCGATGTCACCCGCAGGGACTTCACCGACATAGAGATCCGCGGTTCGCAGGACAGCAGCGGGTTCCACTACCTCTATGACACCCGCGCACGCCGGATGATCACCGACTTCGTCCTCGACGACCGGCCGCAGGTAGCGACCTTGTGCAGCGTCACCATCATTAAGAAGGGCGACACCTTCACACCGAGGATCAAGCTCTGGAAGAAGGACAAGAAGAAGGCTGGAGAAGTCTCCGCCACGCAGACAGTGCCTGAGACCGGGACCACCCGGGCCGTCAAGGCGCTCGTCGACACCGGGGACGTCCACGAGAACTTCTGGAAAGTCATCAACTTCCTCCAGGGCTGCACCGACCTGAGCACACCCGGTAGTTCCCTCCAACTCGTGGCCGGCGACGAGGCCCAACTGGCCCAGCTGCTGACCGGCCAGGACCGGACGACGGTTCTCGGCGCGGTCAGGACAGCCATCGGCGGCGGGCTCACAGAGGAGGACATCCGGCTGATCAGCAACCGCAAGGAACAGCTCCACAGGTTCGAGCAACTGCTGACCGATCCGGACTACTTCCAGCAGGAGAAGAGCCTGGCAACGACACGCGGGGCGGAGGCGATCTGGCAGGCCTTCTTCGAGACGAACCAGTGGATCTTCGGCTACGGCCTCAACCTCATCGCCTGCGAATCCATCAACGACGGCAAACTGGAACGCATCACCACCGGCGCCAACATCTTCGGCGGAGCCGGGAAACGCATCGACGCCATCATGCGTTCCAAGGGCCTGATCAGCAGCATGCTCTTCTGCGAGATCAAGACCCACGACACCGAACTGCTCTCCAAGACCCCGTACCGCGCGGGCGTCTACCAGGCATCCAAGGAACTCGGCGGCGGTGTGGCGCAGGTGCAAAAGACGGCCAGCAAGGCCCAACAGCTCATCTCCCGCGAGTTCCTCACCCACATCTACGAGGACGACGGCACCCCGACCGGCGTCGAACTGTCCACCACCCGGCCCCGGCAGGTCGTGGTGATCGGGAGCCTGCGCGAGTTCACCCACAACGGCGCCGTGAACCCGGAGAAGATCAACTCCTTCGAGCTGTACCGGACATCCATCCAGGACGTCGAGGTAATCACGTTCGACGAACTCTACGAGCGGGCCTGCTTCATCGTCGAGGATCACTGAGGCGGACCGCTGCCAGGCCGCTCGCCGACACTGCCGCTACCCGTGACCGAGTGTTACCGGCGCACGGGGGCACGTCCCGGCTTCACGGAGATCTTGCCAGGGCTGCTTGTCTCCCCGGTCGCGTACGGGCGAACGTCTCCAGTTGTCAGGCCACTTCTCTCTCTCGCGCGATGGCCTTGAGGCGGTGGGTTCGCAGCTGTTGTCATCAGCCTGTGGAGCGCTGCTGGTTCTCGATGTACTGCTTGACGACGGTCAGTGGTGCTCCGCCGCAGGATCCGGCGAAGTAGGACCCGGACCAGAAGTGGCGGCCCCACAGATAGCGGCGTACGTGAGCGTTGTGCTCCTTGCGCAGCAGGCGGGCAGAGACGCCCTTGAGGGAGTTGACCAGCTTGGACAGCTGGACCTTCGGCGGGTAGTACACCAAGAGGCGCACGTGGTCCTCGTCGCCGTTGAACTGCTTCAGTTCGGCCTCGAAGTCGGTGCAGACCTCCCGCATGATCTCCTCGCAGCGGGTCAGCATGGCGTCGGTGAACGCCTCGCGCCGGTACTTGGTGACGAACACCAAGTGGACGTGCAAGTCGTGGACGACGTGACGGCCGGTGCGTATATCGGGGTTTGGATTCCAGCGTGGCGACATAAACCACGGTACTGTGATCGCGTGACTAGGAACGTGCGCTGGAGAAGCGGCAGTTCGGGCATCGCGCCCGGCTGGTGCTGACGCCTGCGCAGGCCCGGCTCATGGACGACCAGGCGCACGCCGCGCGGGCGATGTGGAATCAGCTCCACGACCTGTGGACCATGACACCGAAATGCCAGCGCTCCCTGTCCCGCCTGGACCAGACGCTACGTCAAGCCCGCAAGGAAATCGACTGGTACGCGGTGCTGCCCGCACAGGCCGCACAAGCAGTCCTCAAGACGTACGTCCAGGCGTGGAAGAACTGCTGGGACGGCCGGGCCGAGGAGCCCACCTTTAAGGCCCGCATCCGCAGTGCCATGTCCGTGGACATCCCGCAGGGCCGGGACCTGCAGATCAAGCGGGTGCACCGACGGTGGGGCATGGTCAGCATCCCGAAGATCGGCCGCGTCCGGTTCCGCTGGACCCGTGATCTGCCGGTGGGCAAGGCGGCGAACAAGGAGAACCGGATCACCGGGGCCCGGCTGGTCAAGGACGCGCTCGGCTGGCACATTGCCTTCCGCATCCAGACCCTTCAGCCCCCGCCCGCACCGCACACCGGCCCGGAGGTCGGCATCGACGCCGGCGTGAACCTCCCTCTCGCCCTGTCCGACGGCAACCACCAGGACCACGGACGACCGGCCCGGCTCCCGGATGGCAGCGCCGACCGGGACAAGTGGCTGACCCCGGACGAGAAGGCCAAGCTGCTGCGCCTGGAGCAGCGGGCCGCACACCGCAAATCCTTCCGCAAGCCCAAGGAGCGCACCTCCAACCGGCTGCGGAACACCTACGACCAGATCAAGCAGCTCCGCGCAAGAGCCACGCGCCGCGCGCTCGACTGGCAGCACAAGACCACCACCGCCATCGCCTGCACCTACGGCACGGTCGTGGTCGAACGACTCACCATCACGAACATGGTCAAGAGTGCCAGGGGCACCGTCGAGAACCCGGGGAAGCACGTCGCGCAGAAGTCCGGCCTGAACCGCTCAATCAGCCAGGAGGCATGGGGCCGCACCGTGACAATGCTGACGTACAAGACCGCCCGCCAGGGCGGCACCCTGCACAAGGTTCCCGCTCCGCACACCTCCCGGCGCTGCTCCGCGTGTGGCTTCATCACGCCCGGCAGCCGGGAGGACCAGGCCACGTTCGTCTGCAAGAACTCTGACTGCGGCTGGGAAGGCAACGCCGACCACAACGCGGCCCGGAACGTCTTGCACCTGTACCGGATGCGCCACGCGCTCATCCCGGCTGCCGGGAGGGCAGTCGTCAGGCGCACCCGTGGCGTCAAGCCCGCCACCGCAAGGTAGGCGGGAATCTCCTTCCCGAGCTTGCGAAGGGAGGAGAACACTTCAAACTGCGGGACCTCGTGAGAGAGAGTCGTGAGTCGTCGTCGCGTGAGTCGGTGTGACGTGAGGTGAGGCGAGGGGCGTCACCCAGGGTGACAGCCCTGCCGCGCGGTCACGGGCGTGGGCGTGCGGGACGGCGCGTGGCCAGCAGCAGTGCGATGTCGTCCGGGCGGTCGCGGGCGTGCCGGGCCCGGGCGGTGAGGCGGTCGGCGATGCCCGTCAGGGGCAGGCCGCCCGGTGTGCCCGACTTGGCGAGAGCCACGCGCAGTTCCGTGATGCCGACGTCGATGTCGGTGCCGGGCCGCTCGACCAGGCCGTCCGTGTAGAGCGCGAGGACGGCGCCGGGCTCCAGCCGCAGCTCCGTCACCGGGTAGTCGGCGTGTGGGTCGACGCCGAGCACGACACCGCCGGGCAGATGCAGGACGTGGGTGCTGCCGTCCGGGTCACGCAGCAGGGGCGGCGGATGTCCCGCGCGAGCCGCTTGGACGGCACCGGTCGCCGGGTCCAGGCGGATGTAGCAGCAGCTCGCGAACTGTCCCGGATCGAGGTCGATCAGCAGCCGGTTGACGCCGCTCATGACCTCGTCCGGCGGACGCCCGCCGAGCGCGAACGCCCGTACGGCGCTGCGTAGTTGCCCCATCGTGGCGGCCGCCTGCACCCCGTGGCCCTGGACGTCTCCGATGACCAGGGCGAGTCCGTCCCCGGCCTCCACGACGTCGTACCAGTCGCCGCCCACCTCCATGCCCTGCGTGCCCGGCAGATAGCGCCCCGCCGTCTCCACCCGCGGATGCGCGGACAGGCGCCGGGGGAGGAGGGCCTGCTGCAGTCCGCGGGCGAGGGCCGCCTCGCTCTCGTAGCGCTGGGCCTTCTCCATGGCGTGCGCGATCAGCCCGGCGAGTGCGGTGAGCACCGTCCGTTCCTCGGAGCTGAAGCTGCGGGGGCGGTCGAAGCCGAGGATGCAGGAGCCGACGGGGCGGCCGGAGGCGATCAACGGGAGGAAGGCGCGCGCTCCTTCCGTGGCGTCGAGCGGGATGCCCGGGTATGTGGCGGCGAGATCCTGCATCGAGTCGAAGAACAGCGGCCGGCCCGAGGTCAGCGTCTCCACGCCGGGCAGGTGCGCGTCCAGGGCCACCCCTTCGAACGGGGCGAGGAACCCCGGCGGGAAGCCGGTCTCCCAGGCCAGGTACAGGTGTCGCTCCTGGAGCAGGTAGATGGCGAGCCGGCGGCCGCCGAACGCGGGCAGTAGCTCCCGCATCACCACCGCGGACACCTGGCGGGCGGTGACCGCCTCCGTCAGCGCGATGGCGAGGACGATGGGCCGGTACAGCGGCGCCATGGACGGGGCGCCGGACGCCGACGCGCGCTCGGCCGGCGAGTCCGTGATCCGACCGGCCGGCTGGAGGGTGCAGGTCAGGTGGTCCGGGCCCGGGTAGACGGACAGGGCGAGCCAGTCGCCCTCGAACTCCCCGCCGTCGTCCGCGGGCCGCCGGACATGACAGTGCACCGGATCCGGTGCCAGCAGGGCGCTGCGCAGATGGTCCTCGCAGGCCGGCTGGTTCATCCAGGGCACGGCCTCCCACAGGGAGCGGCCCAGCAGTTCCTCCCGCGACCGGCGCAGCAACTGCGTGGCCCGCGGATTGACGTACACCACCTGCCCCAGCCGGTCCAGGCAGAACACGCCGTCCGGCAGGAGGTCGGCGGCCGTGTCCGCCGCGGTGCCGGGGCCCGGATCCAGTACGACGCCTCGCACCCGGTACGGGTCCGGGGGCTCGGCCGGTGTGTCGTACGCCGTCCAGAGCTCCATCAGCCGCAGCGCCCCGTCCTCGGCCCGCACGTACAGCGGCAGCGACGGAGGTCTGCCGGAGGCCGTCTCCCGCAGGGCGGCCAGGACGCGGGGCGCGTCGGCCGGTGTGGCCACCGCGTCGGCGAGCTCCTGCACGGACAGGGCGTCGTCCGAGCCGCGCAGCAGGGCCTGCAGACGCTCGTCCGCCGTCACGGCACCGGTCGCGGGATCCCAGGCGAACCGGGCGGTGCGCCCCGCGGCCGGGGACGCGCTCGGCGGCCGTACGCACAGCGGCTCACCGTCCCAGACGACCGGTGGGACGGCCCCGGCCTCCAGGCCCCGCAGGTCCGCCCCCAGCTCCTCGGCGATCCGGGTGAGGCGGTCGCGGACGGGCAGCAGTTCGGTGGCGTCCGGGGCGGTGGCGCGCAGGACGGTCAGGACGCCGTACACCCCTGACGAGCCGGCGGATCCGGCCGCCGCCACGACGGGCACGTACAGCGAGCCGAACGGGAACGGCAGCCCGGCCGCGAACTGGGGGTAGCGGCGCATCGTCTCCGTGGCGTTCGGCAGGATCACCTGCACGCCGAGCCGATAGGCGTCGGCGACGGGGAACGGGCGGTCGACGTGCATCCGCCACCACGGGCGGAACAGCTGCCCGGGCAGGCCCGAGAGCACCGCCAGGCGCAGCAGCCCGGGCGTGCTGGAGCGCAGATAGACCCCGCCGGCGCGACCGCCGGCCGCGTCGACCGCCTCCGTCGAGGCGTCGGCCAGCAGCGCGGCGAGCCGTCCGGGCATCCGGTACGTGTCCTCGGCGCTCCGAGTCATCGGCCCTACCTCGTCCGTGCGCCGCCACTCGGGCGACACAGCAAGAATGCGCCACGACGCGCCCGGTTCGCACCTGGGCGACGGGAACCGGTCGCTCCGGGCCGGGAGCCGTTCACGGTCCGGTCGGCGCGCGCTGCGGCGTCACCGCTGGAACACATCCGCCGATACTGGAATGGATACGGCGGAAAGGGATGTGGTGGAAGACGACCGGGCTGTCCGACCGGCAGCGGCCTCGGCCGACCGGTTCGCCCTCGCGGAACGGGCCGTGGCCGCGATCGGCACGACGCTCGACGAACGCAGGACGGGCGCCGAATTGGTCGCCTTCCTCGCCGAGGTGCTCTGCGACGCCGTGGCTGTCGACCTGTTCCCGCAGGACCGGGAGCCGGACGCCCCGCCGGGTTCCCTGCGGCCCGTGGCGGCGGCGGGCCGGCGTGATCTGCTGGACGACCTGCGCCGGACGCCGCGCGGCGACGTCCTGGTCCGGGCCCTGGACGAGGGCCGCCCCCTCACCGCGTCGTTCACCCGGGCAGGCGGCCACCGGCTGGCCGCGCTGTCCGTGCCGCTCCTGGCCTGGGACCGGGCCTTCGGGGTGGTCCTCGCCGTCCGCACCGACCGTGCCTTCACCGACGACGAGGCGGCCGTCGCCCACTACGCCGCCCGCCTGGCCGCCGCTCACCTCCATCACGCCGCCGAGCACTACGCGGCCCGCAAGACCGTCCTCAACCTCCAGGAGGTCCTGCTCCTCGCCCCCAGCCAGCCGCACCCGAACCTGGACATGGCCACCCGCTACCTCCCCCTCGGCAGCGGCGCCCTCGTGGGCGGGGACTGGTACGAGACCGTACGGCTGCATTACGGCCGCACCCTCCTCGTCATCGGCGACGTCATGGGCCACGGCCTGGACGCCGCCGTCGACATGAACGCCTACCGGTCGATGCTGCGCTACGTCGCCTCCACCGATCTGCCCCCGCACCGGATCCTGCGTCAGATGGACACCTCGATGTCCGAGGACAGCAACCGCAGGCCCGCGACCTGTCTGCTCGCCCTCCTGGACCCCGCGCGCGGGACCGTCGCCTTCTCCAGCGCGGGCCATCTGCCGCCCGCCGTCTTCCACCGGGACGGCACCGGCGAGCTGATCGAGCTACCCGTCGGCCCGCCCCTCGGCACCGGCTTCTCCGACTACGAATCGGCGACGGTGCCGCTCACCCCCGACGACACCTTGCTGATGTTCACCGACGGTCTCGTCGAACGCCGCGACGAGGACATCGACACCTCCCTCGCCCGGCTGGCCCGCCTTCATGTGAAGCCCG
Source organism: Streptomyces sp. NPDC050211 (assembly GCF_040656035.1). Taxonomy (NCBI): domain Bacteria; kingdom Bacillati; phylum Actinomycetota; class Actinomycetes; order Kitasatosporales; family Streptomycetaceae; genus Streptomyces; species Streptomyces sp. NPDC050211. Next base: position 16,827 of record NZ_JBFALC010000060.1, on the reverse strand, counting down.
ACCTCGACGTCTCCCACCTGCTCGACGAGGTCCTCGACCGCCTGGGCGCCGACGCGGCGGACGACGACGTCGCCGCGCTGGCGGCACGCCTGCGACACCGGGTCAGGTGACGCCGGGACCGTCTCTCCCGGTCCCTCCCGAAAATACCCCCGGGGGTACTCGTGCTAGTCTCCGACGCATACCCTCGGGGGTAATTTTCGTCCTCGGGAATCGCGACCGGAAGTTCGACTGGGAACTTCGACCGTGAAGTTCGACTGGGAAGGGAGTGCTCGCGTGTTCTTCGTCGACACCATCGAGGTGGCAGGACTCGGCAACCGCGGCTATCTGGCGGGCGGCGAACGGACGGCGGTGGCCGTCGACCCGCCGCGCGACGTGGACCGGGTGATCGCGGTGGCGGCCCTGCGCGGCGTCCGGATATCCCACGTCGTCGAGACGCATGTCCACAACGACTACGTCACCGGCGGCCCGGAACTGGCCCGCCTCACCGGTGCCGCCTACCTCGTCCCAGCCGCCGCCCGGATCTCCGTCGGCCACACCCCCGTCCACGACGAGGACGTCATGGTCGTCGCAGCCGAAGACGCCCTGACCCTGCGTGCGCTGGCCACGCCCGGACACACCCCGCACCACACCTCGTACATCCTCGAGGAACACGGAGCCGCCGTCGCGGTGTTCACCGGCGGATCGCTGCTCATCGGCACCGTCGGACGCCCCGACCTGGTCGAACCGCGCCTCACCGCGGACCTGGCCCGCGCCCAGCACGCGTCCGTCCACCGGCTCGCGGCCGAACTCCCGGACGAGACGGAGGTGTTGCCCACCCACGGCTTCGGCAGCTTCTGTGCCTCCGGCACGGCCGACGGCACCGCCACGACGATCGGCAAGGAGAAGGCGGCCAACGCGGCGCTCACGCGCGACGCCGACACCTTCGTCGCCGAACTGCTGGCCGGTCTCGACGACGTCCCCGCCTACTACGCGCACATGGGCCCCGCCAACGCCGCCGGCCCCGCACCCGTCGACCTCACCCCGCCCGCCGTGGCCGGCGCCGACGAGATCGCCGAGCGCCTGGCCGCGGGGGAGTGGGTGGTCGACCTGCGCAACCGGGTCGCCTTCGCCGCCGGGCATGTCGCGGGCTCCCTCAACTTCGAGGCCGAAGGACAGCTCGCCACCTATCTGGCCTGGCTGATCCCGTGGGGCAAGCCGGTGACCCTCCTCGCTGAGTCCCCCGCCCAACTGGCCGCCGCACAGCGCGAGTTGGTCCGCGTCGGCGTGGACCGCCCGGCCGCCGCGGCGACCGGCGATCCGTTGGGCTGGGTGCGCCCGGGGGAAACCCCGGCTACGTTCCCGCGCGCCACCTTCGCCGACCTCGCCACACAGCGCCGGACGCGGGACATGGCCGTACTGGACGTCCGCCGGTCCTCCGAACGCGCCGCGGGCTTCGTCGAGGGCTCGCTCCACATCCCCCTGCACACCCTGCATCGGCGGCTCGCTGAGGTTCCGGCGGGCCAGGTGTGGGTGCACTGCGCGGGCGGTATGCGTGCCGCCATCGCCGCCTCCCTGCTGGACGCGGCGGGCCGTGATGTCGTCGCGGTGGACGACACGTTCGCCGCCGCCGAGCAGGCCGGACTCACGGTCCGCGGGTGTCCGGGCAGCGAGCAGCGCCGATGAGCCGATCCCGGTACGGCCCCGGCCGGATCACCGCCGCCGAGGCCGCCCAGCGCACGCACCCCGCTGTCACCGCGACGTCCGTGCTGCTCGACGTACGGGAAACGGACGAATGGCAGGCGGGCCACGCTCCCTGGGCGATCCACCTGCCCCTTTCCACGCTGAGTTCAGAGGTACGACTTCCTCCCGAGGCCCGGGACAGGCGCCTGGTCGTCATCTGCCGCTCGGGCAACCGCTCCCGGCAGGCCGCCGAGCTGCTCACCGCACAGGGCGCCGACGCCGTCGACGTGATCGGCGGCATGCGGGACTGGGCGACAGCCGGCCTGCCCGTGATCGACCAGCACGGTGAGGAAGGCGCCGTCGCGTGAGTGCCCTGATCCTCGCCCTGTGCGCCGGGGCCGTGACCGGTCTGGCGCTCGGGGCGCTCGGAGGCGGCGGCAGCGTACTGACCGTCCCCGCCCTGATCTACCTGCTCCACTTCACCCCGGCCGCGGCCACCACCGCGAGCCTGGCCATCGTCGCCGTCACCTCCGCCACCGCTCTGACCGCGTACGCCCGCGACGGCCACGTCCACTGGCGCACGGGGCTGCTGTTCGCTGCGGCGGGCAGCGGACCGGCGATGCTGGGCGGAGCGGTGGCGGGGCGACTGCCGGAAGCTGTGCTGACGGCCGCCTTCGGCGTGCTCGCGTCCGTGGCGGCGGTACGGATGCTGCGGGGGCCCGGGCCGACGGATGCCGGACAGGCCGTCCAGCTGGAGCGGCCGACACATGCCGGACCGTCGTTCCGACCCGTCGAGCGGACCGACACCCGGCAGCCCGTCAGCTCCGGTCGTGCGACCGCCGCGGGTGCCGGGCTCGGTGCGGTCACCGGGGTGCTCGGAGTCGGCGGCGGCTTTCTCGCCGTACCCGCGCTGACCGGTCTTCTCGGGCTGCGGATGCGCGCGGCGGTGGGCACCAGCCTCCTGGTGATCACGGTCAACTCGCTGGCCGCGCTGGTCTGGCGGGCCGGCTCGGTGGACGCCCTGGACTGGGCCGCCGTAGGACCCTTCGCCGGGGCCGCCGTCCTGGGTGCCTGGGACGGCCGGCGGCTGGCCGCGAAGGCCTCCGCCCGCGCTCTCCACAGAACGTTCGCCCTGGCGCTGCTGGCCGTGGCAGCCTTCATGCTGATCGATTCCGTATTCTGAGACCACGCTTCCGTGTGGTGAGACCCCTGCTCATCAGATCGACCCACCGAAAGGTTCACGCATGACCGCCCCCTCCGCGCCCGTCACCCTCGACACCGACGAGGCGCACGCCCGGTTGCACGAGCTGACCGTCATCGACGTACGGACCCCCGGTGAGTACGCCGCGGGCCATCTGCCCGGCGCGCTCAACATCCCTCTGGACCACATCCGGCGCACACTGCCCGACCTCCGGAACGCCGCGGAACGGTTCGACCTCCTGCTCGTCTGCGCCTCCGGCGCGCGCTCCGAGAACGCCCGTGCCGTCCTGGCCGAACAGGGCATCTCCGCCGCCTCCCTGGCGGGCGGCACCGACGCCTGGGCCGCCGCGGGCCACGACGTGGACCGGCCCGCGACCAGCGCCCCCCGTGCGACCTGGAGCATGGAACGCCAGGTCCGCCTGACCGCAGGCACCATCGTCCTGCTCGGCCTGCTGCTCGCCCTGCTGGTGCATCCGGCCTTCCAGCTCCTGTCGGCAGGCATCGCCGGAGGCCTGGTCTTCTCCGCGCTCACCAACACCTGCGGAATGGCCGTGATCCTGTCCAAGCTGCCCCACAACCGTCCCCGTGAGACGGACCTCGCCACCACGATCGCGGCACTGCGCGACAGGTGATCGGGTGGTAGATCGAGTTGGAGATCGAGTGGTAGTCCGCCGCGCTGCGGCGTACGGTCGAATGGTGGCCGGAACCGGCCACTGATCCGCCGCACGGCGCACTGTCATGACCAGCCCGCAGCCCGCACCCCAAGCACGGACCACCACTCAGCAGGAGAAAGAGGGCGGTGGCCGGGGCAGCGCGATGGCGCTTCTGGTCATCGCCTCCTGCCAGTTGATGGTGGTCCTCGACATCACCATCGTGAACATCGCCCTGCCGGAGATCCAGCGGGACCTCGACTTCTCCACGGCGAGCCTGTCCTGGGTGGTCAACGCCTACACGCTGACCTTCGGCGGACTGCTGCTGCTCGGCGGGCGGGCCGGTGACATCCTCGGCAGACGGCGCGTGTTCATCTTCGGCGTGCTGCTCTTCGTCTTCGCCTCACTGCTGGGCGGACTGTCGCAGAACGCCGGCCAACTCCTCGCCGCCCGCGCCCTCCAGGGCGTCGGTGGCGCCATCGCGTCCCCGACCTCGCTGGCCCTGATCAGCACGACGTTCCGCGAAGGCCCGGAACGCAACCGGGCGTTCGGTGTCTTCGCCGCGGTTTCCGCGGGCGGCGGCGCGATCGGGCTGCTGGCCGGCGGGATGCTGGTGGAGTGGCTCAACTGGCGCTGGGTGCTGTTCGTCAACGTGCCGATCGGACTGCTGATCGTGCTCGCCACCCCGCGCTGGATCCGCGAGTCCGAGCGTCACCCGGGCCACTTCGACCTGACCGGTGCGCTCACTTCGACCGTCGGCATGGTGCTGCTGGTGTACGGGTTCATCCGGGCCGCACAGGACGGCTGGCGGGACGCGCTCACCCTGGCCTCGTTCGGCGCGGCCGTGGTGATCCTGCTGCTGTTCATCCTTGTCGAACGCCGCTCCAGGCAGCCCATCACGCCCCTGCACATGTTCGCCGACCGCAACCGGGCCGGCACCTACGGCATGATGCTGAGCCTCGCCGCCGCGATCTTCGGCATGTTCTTCTTCCTGACGCTCTTCGTGCAGAACGTGCTGGACTTCAGCCCGCTCATGACCGGCCTGGCCTTCCTGCCGGTGAGCGCGGTCATCGCCGTCGGCGCGGGTCTCGCCTCCCAACTCCTGCCGAAATACGGGCCTAAGCCGTTCATGGTGACGGGCGCGATCCTGGCCGCCGCGGGCCTGGCCTGGCTGACGCTCACCGACGTCCACTCCACCTACGCGGGCAGCATCCTGGGCCCGATCCTCGTCTTCAGCCTCGGCATGGGCATGGAGTTCGTGTCCCTGACCCTGATGGCCCTGTCCAACGTGCCCGTCCACGAGACCGGCGCCGCCTCCGGCCTCCTCAACGCGACCCAGCAGGTCGGTGGCTCCCTCGGACTGTCCATCCTGGTCACCATGTTCGGCACGGCCAGCAACAACGAGGCCGACAAACAGATCCCGGCCTTCCTGTCCCAGGCGACCCCCGCCGAACGGCTGCGCTTCGAACGCACTGGCCAGCTGCCCTCCCCCTGGGCCGACGAGATCCTCGCCTCCGGTGTCTCCGCCGCCTTCATCGTGGCCGCGATCTTCACCGGTATCGCCGCGGTGATCGCCCTGTTGGTCATCCAGGTCCGCCCCTCCGACCTGGAACGCCTCAAGGGCGGGGTGGGCCCGGTCCCCTGAGCCACGCCGTCGCGGCTTGCGGCCGACGGAACCGGCACGGCAGGGTTCGCTCTGTGGCCACTTTGCTGATCGTGCATCACACACCGTCGCCGAACTGCCAGGCGCTGTTCGAAGCCGTCGTCTCCGGAGCGACGGCGCCGGAGATCGAGGACGTCCGGGTCGTACGGCGGGCGGCGCTGTCCGCGACGGTGTCCGACGTGCTCGGCGCGGACGGATACCTGCTCGGCACTCCCGCGAACCTCGGCTACATGTCCGGCGCGCTGAAGCACTTCTTCGACCAGGTGTACTACCCCTGCCTGGACGAGACCCGAGGCAGGCCGTTCGGCTATTACGTGCACGGCGGCAGCGACGTCACCGGAGCCGTCCGCGGCATCGAGTCGGTCACGACGGGCCTGGGCTGGCGGCGTGCGGCGGAGACGGTGACCGTGACCGGCACGCCGGACAAGGCCGACATCGACGCGTGCTGGGAACTCGGCGCGACCCTCGCCGCCGGACTGATGAGCTGAAGGGGCGTGGCGCGCAGACCGTCCGGTCCACGCGCCACGCCGGACCGTCAGACGACGTGGTGGACGCGCTGACTGGTCAGCTGGTAGCGGGCGCCCACGATGTCCAGTTGACCGGCGTCGACCTTCGCGGCGAGATCGGGTTCCGCGGCGAGCCGTGCGCGGACGAGCCGTACGTTGGCGTCGATCGTCGCGTCGATGCGGGCGTCGCCCTCCACGGTGTGATCGATGGCCGGGTCTATCTGGTCGGCCAGGTACTGGATATGGGTGGGCAGCCGCTTCCCGGACTCGTCGGCCTCTACGGCGGCCTTCACGGCACCGCACGACTGGTGCCCGAGCACCATCACGAGCGGAATGCCGAGTTCGAGTACCCCGTACGCGATGCTGCCGAGCACTGCCTCGTCCAGCACCTCACCGGCCGTCCGTACGGTCATCAGGTCGCCCAGACCCTGGTCGAAGACCAGCTCCGGCGGCACGCGGGAGTCGATGCAGCCGAGCACGACCGCGAAGGGATGCTGACCCGACGTCAGCGCCTGCCGCACGTCGGGCGTCTCGTCCGGGTGGCGTTCACGGAAGGTGCGCCAGCGCAGATTGCCCGCGGCGAGTTCACGCCGGGCCTGTCCGGGGGTGCTGGGCCGGGTTCGCGTGACCGGGGCGGGGGTGGCCGCGGACGCGTTGGATGCGCCGGTGGCCGCGGCACCGAGGACCGCGGCTCCGGTCAGCCCGGCGCGCAGGAGTGTGCGTCGGGCGGGCGTCGTGGCGGTCGGCTTGAGGCCGGCCGCTCTGTGGGGAGTGTTCACGTCCCTGAACGTATGTGCGGATCGGAGGCTGAACCCCCGCCTTGCCGAATCATGGCCGGCCGTGACGCAATCATGGGCAAGATCGGACCCGTGTTTGGTGCTGGTGAGGGCTGCTCTTGGCAGAACCGCGGGGCGAGCCGGTCGCCCGGCTCGCCCCGCATCCCGTACGGCCCGATCGGCCGGCGTCAGCAGTCCGGGACGCCCTCGATCTTCTCGCCGCCCTGCAGGTACAGGTTGTTGACCCAGGCGATGTCGCTGCCGGCGAACTCCTGGACCGCGGTCCACCAGCTGTTCGTGCCGACGGCGGGGTCGGTCACGGTCTGGCCCTGCTTCTGGCACACGGCGTCCAGCCAGTGCTGCGAGCGGACCGCGAGCACGTTGGACGAGGTGTTCGTGTCCTCGCGGAGCTGGACGTCGGTCGCCCAGATGTAGACGTCGGTGAGGGCCGGGTCGCCGTCGGCCGGGGCGGCCTGGGCCGTGGCGGCGAGGGCGCCGGTGGTGAGCGTGGCCACGGCGAGCGCGGTGGCGGTACGGCGGATGACCTTGTTCATGTGAATCTCCCCCGGAGATGGTGAGTGTGGTGATCGGTGTGGGGCAGCGGTCAGCCGCCTGCCCAGACGCATTCCGTGGGCACCCCGTCGATCCAGTTGGTGGCGTTGTCGATGTAGTAGCTGGGCATCACCCCGTACTTGGTCCAGCCGGGCACCTCGACGACCACCCAGTACGGGTTCCCGCCGATCGTCTGACCCGAGAACTGGCAGCGCACGAAGACCTCGGTCGGTGCGCTCACCTGCCCCAGAACCGACGGGCAGTTGGTCGTGGACGGGTGGTCCCAGCAGGCGTCGGGATAGACCTCGCGAATGTTGACGTCGGTCGCCCAGACGCCGTACATGCCGGGTCCGTGTCCGTCGGCGGCGGCCGTCGGGGCCGTGGCACCGACCAGGGCGAGGGCCCCGGCGGTGGCGAGCAGTCCGATTCTCCTGCGCATGGCGTACGTTCCCCTTCTCGGGCAGGTCAGCAGGTCGCGGAGGCGGGCAGGTCGCCGTACTCGTTGCCCTTGAGGTAGACGGCACTCACATAGCCCTCCACGAGCTGCACCCAGACGTCGTTGGTGATGCCGTGGTCGCTGACGGTCTCGCCGCGCGTCCAGCAGTAGGCGCCGCGCGGCTGGCCTGCCGCGACGCTGCCGACCTTGGCGGTCGAACTGTCCGGTCCCTGGCGGACGTTGACGTTCTCGTACGGGACGACGGCGTACGGCGCCGCCAGGACACGGGCGTCGTCTCGGCCCGCGTCGGACGCGGCGGAGGCAGCCGTGGCGGTGAGCGGGCCGAGCAGGGCGAGTGCTCCGGCGCCGACGAGTGCGGCCCTGGTGAAGGTGCGCGTGGCCATGGTGCGTGTTCCCCCTGTGCTGAGGTGGTGCTCTTCGGTGAGGTGGTGCTCTTCAGCGCGGTGTGTACGCGCTCGTGCCGTACGGATGGCTCAGTGCCAGCCCGTCTCGGCCAGGACATGGCCGTCGCAGGTGAGCAGCGCGTGCGAGACCCGGCCGTCGAGGTTGTTGCCGATCTTTGTGTAGGCGTAGTCGATGCCCGCGTCGACGGTCTCGGAGACCCAGCCGTCGGGGCGCGCGGCTCCGGAGTTCGAACGCTCCAGCACGGCGGCGCAGTTGTCCCGGGAGTTCTCGATCCGGGCGAAGGAGCCGCAGCTGTCGGAGTAGAAGTACTTCAGCGCCATGCCCTCGGCGTGCTGGGTGGCGCCGACCTGCCGGAACGTGCCCGAGCAGCCGGAGACGGTGGGGTACTGGCCCTCGTGGGCGAACGCCCCGTAGTTGCCGCCCGAGTGCGGTGCGGCCTGAGCGGTGAACGGCGTGGTCAGTGCCAGCACGGCGGCGGCACCTCCGGACATGAGCAGGGTCGTGAGCGAACGGCGGCGCATGAGCCCTCTTTCGTGGGTCGCGTTGTTCATGGCGTTACGGCGGACGGTGACCGGCTGCGTGGCTGGTCATCGCCCTTGTTCGCGACCTTAGGGTCCGTCAGCACATGTGCGGCACCTGAGAATTGTCAGGACGGAGAAGGCTCCGCCGGGCAGCCCGGCGGAGCCTTGTGTCGTCGTACGGATCAGGTCGTACGGATCAGGCGGTGTGCAGGGTCAGCCCGTAGCGGCCCAGGATCTCGTTCACGGGCTGGAACCAGGTCTCCCCGCCGCCGGAGCAGTTGCCCCAGCCGCCGGAGGTGACGCCCTGCGCCTGGTCGCCGCTGATGAAGGAGCCGCCGGAGTCGCCCCCTTCGGCGCAGACGCTGGTCTTGGTCATCTGGTGCACCGCGCCCTGGCTGTAGTTGACGGTCTCGTTCATGGCCAGCACCCGGCCGCAGTGCCAGTGCGTGGTCGAGCCGGAGCGGCAGATGGAGCTGCCGACGGGCGCCACGGCCGAGCCGCGCACCAACTGGTCCGGGACCGTGCCCCAGCCGAGGACCACCGGCACGGTCCACCAGCCGCTGCCGACGTTGACCCAGGCGTAGTCGTTGTCCGGGAACGAGGAGCCCTGGAAATTGCCGATGTACGAGCCGTCCCAGCCGCGCACCCCGGCGCCGGCCCCACCGCAGTGCCCGGCGGTGACGAAACCGCCGTGGACGGAGAAGCCGATGGAGCAGCGGACGTTGCCGGTGTAGTAGGGGTCGCCGCCGACGGTGCCGGCCGCGAAGGTCTCCGGTGCGTCCCGGACGGTCCGCACGGTGACCGGTCCGGTCTTGCGGGCCTGGGAGACGAACCGCTGGACATCGTTGTCGGTGCGCTCGTCGTCGACCACGTTCACCACGACGGTGTTGGCGGCCGGATCGACATGCCAGCTGCTCACGCCCGAGGGCGCGGACAGCCGGTCGATACGTGCCTTCGCCGCGTCGAGCTGTCGCGCGCTGTGCTCGACGGTTTGGACGGTGGCGCCGGCCGCCTCGACGGCCCGTACGGTCGTGGGGGAGGCGTCCGGGGTGACGGCGACGGTCAGCCGTCCGCTCTCGGCGTCGAACCATGAACCGCCGTACGCGGCTCCGGCGGCCCGGCGTGCCGTGGGCGCCAGCTCCGTGGCGGTCCGCTCGGCCTTCAGCCGCGCTTCGGCCTGGTCCTTCGACAGTCCGAGGTCCCGCTGCATCGCCTGCAGCAGGCCGGTGGAGAGGGTTGGTGTGTCGGGGGAGTCGCTCGCGGAGGCCGGCAGTGTTCCGGCGGCGGCCCAGCTGCCCAGCATCAGGAGGGCGGCCAGGCCGGCGTGCATGAGTCTGGTGCGTCTCATGGATGTTGCCCTTCGTCGTTCCAACGAGGTGGGGGTGGAACAACCGCAAACTGAGAGCGCTCTCACCGGGGTTGAGCCGAGCTTAGCCACGCGGACCTATCAGGTCCATGCCAATGCCGTTGATTGTTGGGCGGGTCTGCGCCCGAGGGTGCCCCTGGTTTGCGGAACCGGCAAAGAAGCTTTGCGGCGGATGCCGTAGCGGCGCAGGCTGCACTTCTGGATCGCTCACCACCTCAGGGAGACACCATGACCGACATCCCCGTCACGGAGCCCGCCGCGTTCTGGGAGGCCCGCTACCGCGACAGCACCCGAGTCTGGAGCGGGCGCCCGAACGACCTGCTCGTCCGCGAGGCGGCCGACCTCTGCCCGGGCACCGCCCTCGACCTGGGGTGCGGTGAGGGCGCCGACGCGGTCTGGCTGGCATCGCGCGGCTGGCGCGTCACCGGCGTCGACATCTCCGCCACCGCCCTCGAACGCGCCGCCGAGCACGCCGTCGAGGCCGGTGTCGGCGACCGGGTCGCCTGGGAACGCCACGAACTGGGCGAGACCTTTCCGCAGGGACGCTTCGACCTGGTGAGCGCGCACTATCTGCAGTCCCCCGTAGGGATCGATCAGGAGGGGGTGCTGCGGCAGGCCGTCGAAGCGGTCGCCGCCGACGGCACCCTGCTGCTCGTGCTGCACGCCGGCTGGCCGTCGTGGCAGACCGAAGCGCCCTTCGACGTGGAGTTCCCCACGCTCGACGGCGTGCTCGCCCAACTCGCCCTGCCCGATGGGAGTTGGAGCATCGAGACCATGGAGACAGTCCGTCGGCCGAGCATCTCGCCCGACGGCATCGAGGGCCACCGGGACGACAACGTGTGGCGCATCCGGCGCACCGGCCCCTGACCGGATCAGCCTGCCTAGGGCTCCCGCTCGCAGTGCACGAACAGATGCGGCTCGGGCGGGGCATCGGGGAGCGCGGGCGCGAACATCACGGTCTCCTGGGACAGCACCGCCAGGCCCGCGGCGGTGAGCAGGGCGGTGAAGTCCTCGGCGGAGAAGCTGGTCGCGCGCACGGACTGCCCCATGAAGACGGTCTCGAAGTCCTCGACGTCGGCCGGCACCGTGGCGAGCGCCATCTGCCCGGCGGGCTTGAGTGAACGCGCCAAGCGCCGTACGAGGTCGGACTGTTCCCGGCGGGACATCTGCAACAGCGAGAAGTACACGCAGACCGCGTCGAACTCGCCCTCGTCGAGGGGGACTTCGCGGATGTCGGCGCAGCGGAACGTGGCCTCGGGCACCTGCCGGGTGGCGAGGTCCACCATGACGGGGGAGACGTCGACACCGAGGACGTCATGTCCCGCCGCGGCGAGCGTCTCGGCGGTGGGCCGCCCCGTGCCGCTGCCCACGTCCAGCACCCGGCTGCCGGGGGCGAGACGGCCGAGCAGCCGTTCCAGCGAGGCCCGATGCGCCTCGGACCGCGCGAAGGCCTTCTCGTACGTGGCCCCCAACGCGTCGAACACCACCGCGGCCGGCGGACGCTGGTCCTCTGCGGTCACTTTGCCCCCTTCGCTACGCGCGTGCCCGGGCATCGTCGCAACAGGGCCGGACGGCGCACAACCCGCAGTCGGCGCACACGGTTTCAGCGGGGCTCGATGGAGTAGCGGACGCCGGTGAGGAGTTCGGACCGCTCCCACAAGCGGGCGGCGAGCGTGCCGTCGCGTGACGTACGGCTCGGACCGACCGTCGTCGGATGCCCGTGGCGCTGCAGGAACCCGTCCGGCCCGATGCAGGTGCCGCCCACGATCCCGGGAGCCGTCGCCGCGTAGAGGATCGGCAGCGCGCCCATCGGGGGGCTCTGCGCGGGCCCGCCGGCGAGGATCTTTCCCTGGAACGATGTGTCGCGGCGCTGCCCCTCGGTGGCGGCGATGCCGGGGTGGGCCGCCACCGAGATGGTTCGCCGGCCCGCCGCGGTGAGGCGGCGCTGGAGTTCGTGGGCGAACAGCACGTTGGCGAGCTTGGACTGCGCATAGGCAAGCCACCGCTGGTAGCGGCGGCGTTCCCAGTTCAGGTCGTCGCTGATCCGGCCGAGCACGTGCAGGCCGCTGTACACGGTGACGACACGGTCACGTACGCGGTTGATCAGCAGGCCGGTGAGGGCGTACGGCCCGAGGTGGTTGGTGCCGATGTGCCGCTCGAAACCGTCCGCCGTGGTGCCCTGCGGCACCGCCATGACGCCCGCGTTGTTGATCAGCATGTCGACCTCGCCGTCAAGACCGTCGGCGAACGCCCGCACCGACGACAGATCGGCCAGATCGAGGCGGCGCACCTCCGTGTCCCCGCCGATCGGCTCCGCCACCGCCCGCGCCCGGTCCGGGTCCCGGCACGCCATGACCACATGAGCGCCGGCCCCGGCCAGTGCCCGGGTGACCTCCGCGCCGAGCCCGCTGTTCGCGCCGGTGACAACCACCGTGCGCCCGTGCTGGTCGGGTACGTCCGCCGCCGTCCACTTGGTCATGTGGCCTCACTCCCGCCGTGCCCCGGCAGGACGATTCTCGCGGCTCACGGCACCGGGAGCCAGCCGTCGTCACCGGCCCGCAGGTGCGGGTGCATGGGCGCACCCGCACCGGTTCAACGGAGCTTCCCGAGGCGGGCGTCCTGCCACAGGTCGACGCCGCCGTCACCGGCGTACTTGTCGATCTCGGCCAGCTCCTCGGCGCTGAAGTCGGGGTTCTCCAGCGCGGCGACGTTCTGCTCCAGCTGCTCGGTCCGTGAGGCGCCGATGACGAGGGAGGTGAGGCGTTCGTCGCGCAGCGCCCACGCGAGGGCCATCTGGGCCAGGGTCTGCCCACGTCGGTCGGCGATGTCGTTCAGCGCCCGCAGCCTGTGCAGCATCTCCTCGGACAGCCACGTGGTGTCGAACGACGTGCCCTGTGCGGCCCGCGAGTCCTCGGGAATGCCGTCCAAGTAGCGCCCGGTCAGCAGCCCTTGGGCGAGCGCCGTGAACCCGATGACCCCGAAGCCCTCCTCCTGCGCGGCGTCGAGCAACCCGTCGGTCTCGATCCAGCGGTTGAGCATGCTGTACGACGGCTGATGGATGAGCAGCGGGGTGCCCAGCTCCCGGAGGATGGCGGCCGCCTGCCGGGTGCGCTCGGCGTCGTACGAGGAGATACCGACGTAGAGCGCCTTGCCCTGGCGCACCGCGGTGTCCAGCGCGCCCATCGTCTCCTCGAGCGGGGTGGTCGCATCGAGTCGGTGGGAGTAGAAGATGTCCACGTACTCCAGCCCCGTCCGGCGCAGCGACTGGTCCAGCGAGGCGAGGACGTACTTGCGTGAGCCGCCGCCCTGGCCGTAGGGCCCCGGCCACATGTCCCAGCCGGCCTTGGTGGAGATCACCAGCTCGTCCCGGTACGGGGCGAGGTCCCGCCGCATCAGCCGACCGAAGTTGATCTCCGCGGCCCCGTACGGCGGGCCGTAGTTGTTCGCGAGGTCGTGGTGCGTGATGCCGAGGTCGAAGGCCCGCAGCGCGATCTCGCGCTGGGTTTCGAAGGGGCGGTCGTCGCCGAAGTTGTGCCAGTAGCCCAGGGACAGCACGGGCAGGTCGAGTCCCGAGCGTCCGGTGCGCCGGTAGCGCATGGTGCCGTTGTAGCGCTCGGGATTCGCGATGTGGTTCATCGGGTGGTCTCCGGGTGGTGCGGTGCGGGGTGCCCCGCCGGAACCGCGGGACATGCCCACCCTGCTCCTGCGTGATCGTGAAGTCCAACAGCTCGCCGTCATGCCACTCAGCGGTCGCGTTTCTGAATCGGTTCGGGGGCGCGGGTGCCGCCTGCCGGCCGAGGTGCGCTTCGAACAATCTGAGAAATTTCCAAGAATCTGTGAGGGGTTTGAACACGCGAGGGCTGAGTTCCGTATGGGGCGTGGGGATTCCATGCCGAGCAGATCCACACGCGTAGGAGTACTTCCTTGACTCGCACCTCGCGCAGACGTCCAACGGGCAAGCGGCGCGCGACCTTTGCTGCGGTCGCGCTGATGTTGGGCGGAGGTGGACTGATAGCTGCGAACGTCTACGCGTCGGCGACCGAGGACGGCGCCACGCAGAGCGGGACCGATCAGGTCCTCGCCTCCGGAGCCGCCACGATCGACTGCCCGGACGTGGGCAGCCGGCTGACGACGGTGCCGGACACCGCACGGCCGGACGTCGACCGTGAACTCGCCGTGCTCGATCAGCAGATCACCGACGCCTACCAGCGGCTGAGGGAGGCCCAGGCCGCGCAGCAGGACGGCGGCTCCGTCGACGGCGGGATCATGAACCCGCTGAAGGAGGACCGGACCGCCACGATCGACCGCATCACCCAGGCCATCGACGGCGCCGGCGACCGCCCCGAAGGACTCGACGCGCTCGCGGCCTGCGAACTGCGCGCCCCCGAGGCCCCGTTCGAGAACGGGGACCAGGGCGGCCAGGACCAGGCCGAAGGCGACGAGGGCCAGGAGGCGGGCCAGGGGCAGGACCAGGAGCAGCAGGACGGCCAGGACGGGGGCGACCAGCCGGCCGGCAACGGCCCCGTGGCCGCCGACTACGCGGACATCACCGCCGTCCAGCCCAACGCGCCGAGCCCGGCGAACGCCTCCCGCGGCACCTTCACCACCAGCTGCGGCGTCAACGAGAACGGCCTGTTCAACTCGGACAACGTGATCGTGGCCCCCGGCGTCACCAACGGCGCCCACCACTTCCACGACTACATCGGCAACCAGGCCAACGACGCCTTCGCGAGCGACGACGACCTGGCCGCTGCCGACACCAGCTGCGAGGACCAGGGCGACAAGTCCACGTACTACTGGCCCGTGGTGCGCCTGCAGAACGGCGTCCAGGAGCAGGACGCGAACTCTCCCGGCGGCGGCATTGAGGGCAACGCCGGTGAGATCGTCACGCCCAAGCAGGTCACGCTGAACTTCGTGGGCAGCCCGCAGGGCGACGTCACGGCCATGCCGCGATTCCTGCGCATCATCACCGGCGACGCCAAGGCGTTCGTCAACGGCACCGCCAACGCCAACGCCTCATGGAGCTGCACCGGCTTCGAGGACCGGCAGCTGAAGGACAAGTACCCGCTCTGCCCGCAAGGCAGCGACGTCGTGCGCACCTTCAAGTTCCAGAGCTGCTGGGACGGCTCGAACATCGACAGCGCCAACCACCGCACGCACGTGGCCTTCGCCGCGGCCGACGGCAGCTGCCCGACCGGCTTCAAGGCCATCCCGCAACTGGTGCAGCGCATCGTCTACGACATCGACGCACCGAGCCTCGACGACGGCGGCCGTACGACGCCGCTGTTCGCCGTGGACTCCTTCCCCGAGCAGCTGCACAAGCCGGTCACGGACCACGGCGACTTCATCAATGTCTTCGACGAGGACCTGATGACGGAGATGGTGGACTGCATCAACAGCGGCCGCCAGTGCGGTGCGGGGACCGGTGACGGTGGGGGCGAGGAGCCCGAGCAGCCGTCTCCGCCCGCGGACGAGCCCGAGCAGTCGGCCCCGCCCGCGGACGAGCCGGAGAAGCCGTCGCCGAGCGCCGACGACCCGTCCGGCGGCGACAACGGCGAGGCCACTCCCGGCGACCCGGGTAACGGACAGCAGACCGAGGAGCCCCCGGCCGACACGCCGGCCACCGAGCCGGAGAACGGCGCCGCGAACCCGCCGGCCGAGGCCGACGAGCCCAAGGTCTACGCCTCGCCGTCCCCGGAACAGTCCGACGCCGCCCCCGCACAGGGCAGCGGAGGACAGGACGAGGAGATCGGGGAGGCCGCGACCCAGCAGCCGGTGGCCAACGACGCCGGCTCCGACCAGCAGGCGGCGGGACAGACCGAACCGCAGACCGTCGACGGCTCACTCGCCGAAACCGGCGCGAAGTTGTGGCCGGCCGCGGCCGGGGCGGTCCTCCTGATCGCCGGTCTGCTGTTGTTGAAGCGACGCGGCTCGGCGTGACACCGACCGCTCCTGCGGGCACCTGAACGGCGGCCGGACCTGCGAGACAGGTCCGGCCGCCGTCGTTCCTTCACCGGGAGGGGCCTCGCAGCCCGGCCGGTCACCTCAGGACCGCCTCCCACGTGTCGACGGCGTAGTGGACGGTCATGCCGTGGCGGGCGTACAGCCCGGGAGCCCCGGTGGCGTTGTCGGTGTCCACGCCGAGTCCCACGGTGTCCCGTCCCCGTGCGGCGAAAGCGCCGAACGCGTGCCGCAGCAACAGGCCGCCCAGGCCCCGGGCGCGGGCTTCGCCCAGGACGCCGATGCTCCGGATCCACCCCATGGCCGCGCGGTCGTCACGGGCGATCAGGAACCCGACGTCGCCCAGGTCCTCGGTGCTCACGATCCACACCAGGGACCAGTCGAGGCTCTCGGCGTCGATGTCGTGCAGCCACTGCCGATAGGTACGCGGCTGGAAGTCGAAGTGCTCGGCGAACGTGCCCTGGTACAGGGCGTGCACCCGCACCCGGTCCGCCTCCTCGGCGCACGCCCGCAGACGCACCCCTGGCGGCAGCGGTGGCACACCGTCGCGGGCGGGATCCAGGGGGCGGTGCAGCACGTGATAGCGCCGTACGACGGACCAGCCCCGCGCCCGGATCAGCTCCGTGTCCAGCGTCGGCGAGGTGTTCAGGTGCAGATGCACGACGGCCCTCGCCGCGCCGTTCTCACGGGCCTTGCGCAGGGCCCTGGCCTCCATCGCCTCCAGCATGCGCAGCCCGGCCCGCTGGTGATCGGGGAGCACATAGTGGTCGATGTCGATGCGCTCACCACCCGACTCGTCCCACAACAGGCCGTAGGCCACGGGCCGGTCCCCGTGGAAGGCCAGCCAGGAGTCCTGCTCCAGGTCGGTTTCCGGGTGCTTCAGGTCGGCCTGCACGGTGTGCAGGTCGGTCTCGGGCCGACCGATCTCGATCCGGTCGATCTCATTCAGCAGGTCGGTGATGAGGGCCGCGTCGGTGAGCGCGGCGGGGTGCAGGGGGTAGGCCATGGGGTCAGGGTCCGGGGGAGAGTGAACTGACCGCAACGCATTAACGGCCGCTGAGCAGACGGCCGTACAAGACACGGGCAGCGCCTCGGCCGATCGGCCGAGGCG